>CACJXH010000001.1:0-82647 GCA_902597375.1 uncultured Candidatus Actinomarina sp.
CGAATCTACTTTTAAAATAAAAAAAGGTTTAGCTGAAATGCTAAAAGGTGGCGTAATAATGGACGTCGTTAATGCAGAACAAGCAGTTATAGCCGAAAAATCGGGTGCAGTTGCTGTTATGGCATTAGAGAGAATTCCTGCTGATATTCGTGCAGAAGGTGGTGTAGCAAGAATGTCTTCAGTTGAAACAATTCAAGAAGTAATAGATTCAGTATCAATTCCAGTTATGGCTAAAGCTCGAATTGGACATTTTGTTGAAGCGCAAATGTTAGAATCCCTAGGGATTGACTTTATCGATGAAAGTGAAGTTTTAACACCAGCTGATGATAAAAACCACATTTATAAACATGATATAAAAACTCCATTTGTTAATGGTGCAACTGACATAGGTGAAGCATGCAGAAGAATTGGTGAGGGTGCAGCTATGATTCGAACTAAAGGAGAAGCTGGCACTGGTAACGTTATTGAAGCAGTAAAGCATATGAGAAGCATGACTGATGGCATAAATAAAATAAAAACATCTGATCAAAATGAATTGATGTCATTAGCAAAAGAAATAAGAGCTCCATTTGATGTTGTTAAGGAGATTCATGAACTTGGAAAACTACCAGTTGTAAATTTTGCTGCTGGAGGTATAGCAACACCTGCTGATGCAGCATTGATGATGCAACTTGGTTGTGATGGTGTATTTGTTGGATCGGGAATATTTAAAAGTGGTGATCCAAAAGAAAGAGCAGAAGCTATTGTAATTGCGACTACGAACTACAACGATCCAGAAAAACTCATAGAAGTTTCTAAAAATCTTGGAGAGCCAATGGTAGGAATTAATATAGATGATTTAGATGAAGCGGAGAAATTAGCCAAAAGAGGTTGGTAATGAAAACTGGTGTTTTAGCACTTCAAGGTTCTTTTTACGATCACGTTCAATCTTTAGAATTAATAAATCAAGATTATGTATTAATTAAAGATACTTCTGATCTTTCTAATGTTAATTCCTTGATTCTTCCAGGCGGGGAATCTACATCCATGATAAAAATACAAGAAAACAATGATTTATTTTCTGGATTAAAGAAATTAATAGAAAGTGGCATTCCAACATTAGGAACATGTGCTGGTTTAATTCTATTAGCAAAAGACATAATTGATGGCGAAACCTCATTAGGAGTCTTAAATACAGTAGTTGAAAGAAATGCATACGGACGTCAAAATCAATCATTTGAGGGACTCGTAAACTTACTAGGTAATAAAGAAATGTATTGCTTCATAAGAGCTCCAAAAATTCTGTCTTATGAAGTTTCAGTAACACCAATAGCAACAATTGATAATGAAGTTGTTGGCGTGATAGAAAATAATATTGTTGGCCTTTCTTTTCATCCAGAATTAACCAATGATAAAGTTTATTTAGATTGGTTAAGTAATTTCCTTAAGGACGGTGTTAATGTCAGGTCACTCTAAGTGGTCAACAATAAAAAGAAAAAAAGGTGCAAATGATGCTAAAAGAGGAAAATTATTCGCCAAACTAATTAGGGGTATCGAAGTTGCAGCCAAGAATGGTGGTGCTGATCCAAATAATAATGCTGCACTTTATCAAGCGATTAGTAAAGCTAAATCAAACTCAGTACCGAATTCAAATATTGACAATGCATTAAAGAGAATGTCAGGTGATTCATCAACAGAATCATTTGATGAGATTACATATGAAGGTTACGGACCAAATGGTGTTGCTATATTAGTTGAATGCGTTACTGACAATAGAAATAGAACTTCATCAGATGTAAAAGCAACTTTTAATAAATATGAAGGGAATACCGGTTCTCCTGGAAGTGTTAATTACTTATTTTCAAGGAAAGCAATATTTCAATTTGATGAATATAAAGAAGAGATAATAGATCTCGCAATAGAAAATAATTGTATAGACATTCAAGAAAATGACACGGGTGTCACATTTGAATTTCAACCTTCTGAATTTCAGAAAGTAGATCAAATATTTAGAAATTCAGGTTTTAACTTAGTTAATTCGGAGGTTGCTTATTTACCATCCAGCTCTGTAAATTTAGATATTGAAAAATTTAACAGATTGTCGAAGTTGATAGAAGCATTAGAAGATTTAGATGATGTTCAAAACGTATATGCAAATTTTGACATTGATAACAAACTATTAGAAAAAGCAATAACAGAATAATTTTAGCTACAATTGTTATGTGGTTAATAAAGCAAAAAAACAGGGAACTACATACGAATCAAATATCGTAAAAAGACTTAACGAAAATTCAAATATGAAAGCTCAACGTTTCGCTGAAGGTGGTTCTAATGATTTGGGTGACATACAATTGTTTGTTGACGGAGAAGAGTATTTTATTGAAGCAAAATCTCGACAAAATCTAAATTTACATCAATCACTTGGTAAAGCAATTGAAAAGTCAAGCGATGAAAATACTGTGTTATTTTGGAAAAAACTTAAGAGACAAGGTGACAACAAGAGAAGAACAAATGATGGAATGCCTGAAGTTGTGTCAATGTCATATGAACTTTTTATTAAGCTTTTAAACAAGTAATTGAACAAAACCCATATTTCTGATTTAGATTATCATCTACCAAAATCTTCGATAGCTCAAGATCCATACCAAAATCCAGAAGATTCAAAAATTCTTGATGCTGAAAGTATGATAATTCATAAATTTGAAAATATAGATAATGTGATTCCAAACCGATCATTAATTGTCTTTAATAATTCTCAAGTTATAGATGTAAGAGTTAAGACAATTAAAAAACAAACTCATGGAAACGTAGAAATATTCATACTTAAGATAATTGATGAATATTCAGCAGATTGTTTACTTAAATTTAATGGAAAAAAGAAAATTGGAGAAGAAATTGAACTTGAAAATTTCTCAATAAATATTATCAAAAATGTAACCGATGGATTTAGAATAAAATTTTCTTTACCGTTAGAACAAATAATCAATAATTATGGATCAACTCCTTTGCCACCTTACATTGATGATATGGATTATAAATATGAATACTACAAAACTTTTTTTAGTAAGAATGGATTTTCAGTGGCTGCATCTACAGCTGCTCTTCATTTCACTCCAAATTTATTTCTACAGCTTGAAAAAAAGGATATTAATATAAGATTCCTTAATCTTGATATTGGTCTCGGTACGTTCAAACCTATCAGTACTGAATACGTAGAAGATTATGATATACATTCTGAAGATTATGAGATTAATGAGGCAACTTACAATGAAATAATTACCAAAAAAAAGAACGGATATAATATTGTTTGTGTTGGTACAACAACATTAAGAACTTTAGAGCATGTAAATAATACTTCTACTTTTAAAGGAAATACAAATTTGTTTATAACAAAAGGATTCAAATTTAATGTTGCTGACTATCTAATAACAAATTTTCATGCTCCTAAGAGTTCTTTACTTTCAATTGTTCAAGCTATTTATGGAGATTCCTGGAAAAAACTTTATGCTTTTGCCTTAGAAAATAATATGAAGTTCCTAAGTTTTGGTGATGCAGTAATGTTTAAAATAAAAAACGATGGCATATAAATTAATTTCAAATGATAAAAATGCTCGAGCTGGGTTATTGTCTATAAATAATATTGAAGTACAGACTCCCACATTTATGCCTGTTGCTACAAGAGGTGCAATTAAATCTACACCTCACCAGTATCTAGATAAGACCTCAATACTTCTAGCAAATGCATACCATCTACATCTAAGACCAGGAGCACAGTTAATAAATGATTTAGGTGGATTACATAAATTTATGAATTGGGATAAATTAATACTTACTGACTCTGGAGGTTTTCAAGCTTGGTCGTTACCAACCAAATTATTAAATGATGGTATTGAATTTAAAAATGTATATGATGGTTCCTTTTTTAAAATGACACCTGAAGAATCAGTCAACACACAAAATCTTTTAGGTAGTGATATTGCAATGATTTTTGATTATTTAATTGATTACGACAGATCAGATGAAGATCAAATGAAAGCAATAGAAATTACAAGTCAGTGGGCTGAAAAAGCAAAAAGTGTACATAAAAATAATAAACAAGAACTGTTTGGCATAGTTCAAGGAGGTTTAAATCTTGATTTAAGAGAAACTTCAGCAAAATCAATGATTGAATTAGAATTTGATGGATATGCAATTGGTGGATTAGCAATCGGTGAAACAAGTACTGAAAGAAAAAAGGTCGTAGAACATTTAAATTCGATACTTCCAATAGGAAAGCCAAGATATGTTATGGGCTTAGGTGACATCATAGGTTTAATTGATTTGATTGATTCTGGTGTTGACATGTTTGATTGTGTTTGGCCAGCAAGACTCGCAAGGCATGGTAAGTTAATTACTCGAAATACATACATCAACATAAAAAATCAAAAATTTAAAAATGATGAAAATCCTATAGATACTAATTGCAAATGCTTTACCTGTTTAAATTATTCAAGAGCTTATTTACGTCACCTTTTTGCAAATGAAAATACAACTTCTTGGTTATATTTAACTGTTCATAATATAATTCAAACAGAACAAATTATTGAAGAAGCTAGAGAAAGTATATTAAACTCAAGTTTTGATAGTTTTAAAAAGGAATTTATAAATGAGTGACATAGTATCTTTATTGCCCTTAGTTTTTGTTTTTGTTGTATTTTATGCAGTTTTATATTTACCTCAGCGAAGACGAAATAAAAAACACAAAGAATTCGTAGAAAACCTAAAAATCGGTGAAGATGTAATCACAGATTCAGGTATTTACGGAAGAGTAACATCTATAAGTGATGATACAGTTACATTAGTTCTCAAAAATGGTGAAATAAAAATTAAGACGTCATTTATTAACAGTATTTCATGAGACGAACCCTTAAATTTCTTTTTCTACCAGTTCTATCTATTGGTTTATTTGTTTATGTTTATCAATCATCCCTTTCACCAAAACTTGGTTTAGATTTACAAGGTGGAATCTCGGTAATACTTACAGCTGATCAAAATACTGATCCAGAAGTTTTAGAAAAGTCTGTTGAAATAATGAGAACAAGAATTGAGGCATTTGGTGACGTACAAGAACCAGAAATATCTATAAGTGGGAATAATGCTGTACTAGTACAGCTTCCAGGAGTTACAGATCAAGAACGCGCAATAGAAGCTCTAGGAGCAACTGGTTTATTGACATTTAGACCAGTACTAGCTTCCTCTTTTGATACTGGATATTCTCCTGCTTTTGAATATCTTCCAAATCCCGATGACCCCGAAAATCCTATTAAAGTATCAGCGCCTGGTGTTGATGAAGAAATTGGTATTACTTTAGATGATAATCCAAATACTGAATCATATCTTTTATCTATAACATCAAGTTACCCTGTAATTTATAAATTAGGTCCTGCAGTCTTAACTGGTAATGATATCGAAGATGCAATTGCAGCATATCCAGAGAATGAATGGATAGTATCTTTAGAATTTAAAGACTCTTCAGCTGTTAAATTTACAGATTTAACAAAACAATTAGCGAAAGAAACTGGAGATAAAAGAAGACTAGCTATTGTCTTAGATGGTGAAATAGTATCGGCACCAGGCATAGCTCTAGATGTAAATCCTGATATAGGAATAACTGGTGGAACAGCAGCAATATCAATGGGAAATACTGATACAGGTGAATCAGCAAATAATCTTGCTGTAATTTTGAGATATGGTGCGTTGCCAGTATCGTTTGAAAGATCATCTATTCAGAAAGTTTCCGCAAGTTTAGGAGAGGACACATTAAATCTTGGGTTACAAGCCGGATTAATTGGTCTAATTATTATTTCAATAATAATTATTCTCTATTACCGTTTTCTTGGTTTTATATCCGTATTTGGTTTATCAATGTTTGGACTCTTGTTTTATTCAGTAATTTCAGTTTTAGGTGATTTACAAGGGTTTACATTAACACTTGCGGGTATTGCTGGAATTATTGTTTCAATTGGCTTAGCTGCGGACTCTTATATTGTTACTTTTGAAAAACTAAAAGACGAAATTAAAGTTGGAAGATCTTTCGAATTTGCAGCTAATAAAGCTGTAGATGAATCATGGAAGACAATATTAACAGCAGATTTTGTTTCATTGTCTGCAGCCTTTTTACTTTATATTTTAGCTGTAGGTCCAATACGTGGTTTTGCATTAGCACTTGGTATTGCAACAATTTTTGATTTATTGTTCACGCGTCTTTATACAAGAAATGTTGTACCAATTGTTGTATCGAGAATTAATAATACTAGATTGTTGTTTCCAATTAAAAACAAGGATATAACTAATGTTTAAAAACTTATTTCTAGGAAATACAAATATAGATTTTTACAATAAACGTAACTTGCTCCAGAAAATATTTATTGTTGAAATAGTTATATTTCTAACAGTATTGATATGTGCAGCAATTGGTATATTAAACTTGAATTTCTCGATTGATTTTACAGGTGGTACAACATATCAATTGACAAGTGAGTATTCAAAATCTGACATAGATGAAGTACTAACAAACAACATATTAGAAGTTTCAAGATATCAAACATATGAAAATTCAGATACTGTTTTATTCAGAGCTGTTGAGGGGTCACAATCCCAAGAAACTGAATTCTTAAATTATCTTGCAAATAAGTTTAATGTCGACAGTAATGAAATTGAGTTTCAACGTGTAGGACCAACATTTGGACAAGAAATTACAACTAAGGGAATTCGAGCGCTTGTAATATTTTTATCCTTTATAGTTTTACTTATATCAATTAGATTTCAGTTTAGGTTTTCTATAGTTGCTTTAATAGCTCTGGTTCATGATCTATTAATTTGTACAACGATTTATTTATTATTGAATTTTGAAATAACACCATCCACAGTCATTGCACTTTTAACTATTCTTGGTTATTCACTTTACGATACTGTGATACTTTTTGATAAATTAAGAGATAGTCAAAGAATGAATAAAGAAAGTAATTTATCTATTAAAACTTTAAACAAAACGTTTAATGAGATCTTAATGAGAAGTATCAATACATCAATTACATCAGCTGTGCCAATAGCATCTATTTTGTTTCTCGGTAATATAATTGGTTTATCCGGAACTCTAACCGATTTTGCTTTACCTCTGTTTATTGGAATAATATCTGGAACGTACAGCTCAATATTTGTAACTATTCCATTTTTATCAAGGATAATTAATAAATAAAAAAACTAGTACCATTGATTTATGGTTAAAAATCTTGATTTACTTGATGCAGATGAGCTTATTAATAACCTGTATTCTAAATTTAAAAATGATGAAGAAATACTAAAAAAAGCATATTTATATGCGTCCGAAGGACATTTAAATCAAAAAAGAGCTTCTGGAGAACCATATATCACTCATCCTTTACAGGTTGCTAACTATTTAGCTGATTTAAGTATGGATATTGAAACAGTTGTATCAGCAATTTTGCATGATTTAATTGAAGATACAGATGTTACTTTTAAAGATTTAAAAAAAGAATTTGGAAGTGAAA
Source organism: uncultured Candidatus Actinomarina sp. (assembly GCA_902597375.1). Taxonomy (GTDB): domain Bacteria; phylum Actinomycetota; class Acidimicrobiia; order Actinomarinales; family Actinomarinaceae; genus Actinomarina. The sequence continues at coordinate 7,530 of CACJXH010000001.1, forward strand.
TAGCAAATATCGTTGATGGTGTAACAAAATTAGATAAAATTCAATATAACTCAAATGAGGAAGCTCAGGCAGATGCAATAAGAAAAATGGTTATTGCAATGTCCAAAGACATAAGGGTTTTAATATTAAAACTTGCCGATAGACTCCACAATATACAAACTATTCAGTATCTCGCAGATTACAAACAAGAAAAAATAGCTAATGAGACATTATATGTTTATGCTCCACTCGCACATAGGTTAGGGCTTCAAAATATAAAACACATACTTGAAGATATATCATTTAGTTTGATATTTAAAAATCAAAATTCTGAAATAGAAAATTTAATTGAGAAAACTGCTCCTGATAGAGATAAAAATATTAATAAGTCATTAAAGGTAATTGAAGATCTTTTATCTGCAAATTCTTTATCTGCAGAAGTCGTTGGAAGACCAAAACATAATTATTCGATATACAAAAAAATTATTAATAATGGTTTAACGTTTAATGAGATAAATGATCTTATCGGACTCAGAATTTTAACTGATGATGTAAAAAATTGTTATACAATTCTTGGTTTAATACACGCAAACTTTCAACCAGTACTTGGTAGATTCAAAGACTTTATTTCAATGCCAAAATTTAATCTTTACCAAAGCTTACATACAACAGTTTTAACGGAAACAGGTCAAAAAATGGAGATACAGATAAGAACTCACGATATGCACTATAGAGCTGAATATGGAGTAGCTGCTCATTGGAAATATAAAGAAAAACCACAAAATGATACACAGCAATGGACAAATGCATTATCTGAATTATCAGATGAATATCCTGATCCAAATGAATTTCTAAGTCATATGAAATTAGATCTTTATGAAGATGAAGTGTTTTGTTTAACACCAAAGGGAGATGTAATTACCTTACCTCAGGGTGCCACACCTGTTGACTTTGCTTTTTCAGTTCATACTCAAGTAGGAGAAAAATTAATTGGTGCAAAAATAAACGGTAAATTAGTTAATTTAAGTACGAGATTAACAACTGGCGATACAGTCGAGGTACTAACTACAAATGAAAAAAATAAAGGACCAAGTCGTGACTGGCTAACATTTGTAAAGACGTCAAGAGCACGTTCTAAAATTAAACAATGGTATCAAAAACAACTTAAGGATGAAGATATACAAAAAGGTAAGCAGATATTAAATTCCTGGTTAGAAGAAAATGATGAGATTTTTAATTATTCAAGTAAAGATAATATTTTGAATGAACTTTTAAACATTCTTAAATATCCCAATAATGAATCGATTTATCAAAATTTAGGTAATGGAAACATAAAAATAAATAATGTTGGAAATAAAATCAGAAAATTTGTATTTCCTGAAGAAATTTCTGAAGAAGAGGATATTTTATCACCAGATAAATATCAAACCAACGATGATCAACTTGTAATAGTAGAAGGATATGATGATATTAAGGTAAGGATGGCAAGATGTTGCGTTCCTGTTCCTGGCGATGATATATTAGGTTTCATTACGATATCAAATGGAATATCAATTCATCGATCTGATTGTTTGAACATTAAGATAGATAGTTCCAAGGGTGAAAGAATTATTGATGTTTCATGGGGATTCAATGCACAGACTGGATCAATTGTTTGGTTAGAAATAGAAGCTATTGATAGACCTTACTTATTAAGAGATGCAACAATAGCGATATCAGATAATGGTGGCAATATCCTTGTTGCAAAATCACTTACTAATAGCAAAAGAATAGTGACTTTATTATTTCAAGTCGAAATAAGTGGAAACGAACAACTTGATTCAATTATCAGAGATGCTAAAAATATAGAAAATGTTTTCGACGTTCAACGTGCAAATCCAGGAAACTAAACGTGAATGATTTATTTGTTTTCACAAGTTTTACTACCTCTAACTGCTACATAGTTACGCCTAGTCTTTCCGATGGTATATCATACGTCATTGATTTACCACCTGATCTTGATCCTGTACTCGATTATATTAAAAAAGAAAATCTTAGTATTGGAGGAGCATTATTAACTCATGGACATTTTGATCATGCCTTAGGTATGAGTAGTTTTGATGGATCCATTTATATAGACTTGAATGACGAACAATTAGCAAGGAACCCTGAAGAACAACTTAAATCATTTATGGGATTAAATCTTGATTCAATTACATATCAAGGTGAGTTAAATGAAGTCAAAAATTTAAATAGTAACGAATTAGTTGTGCACAGTAATCCTGGTCACACAAAGGGGAGTAGTTCATTTGAGTTTCCAAGTTTGGGAATAGTATTTACAGGTGATTTTATATTTAAAGATGGAATTGGTAGAACTGATTTATTAACTGGTGACACAAATGAGATGATCCATTCAATAAATAATGTGTTTACAGGATTTCATGATGATTATATTCTCTATCCGGGACATGGAGATAAAGACACTGTAAAATCAATAAAAAACAACAATATTCTAGTAAGGGAATATTTGAATGATTGAACAAGTAAAAGGCACTAGAAATTTATTTGGTGCAGAATCAGAAAAATACATACATATATTTAATGCCTTTTGTGATGCTTTTGTTGATTATGGGTATGAATTCGTTGAGTTACCCATTCTTGAACATAAAGAGTTGTTTATAAAATCTATTGGAGAGAATTCGGAAATTGTTACTAAACAAATGTATGAATTTAAAGATAAAGGTGATAGATCACTTGTATTAAGACCTGAAGCAACTGCTAGTGTTGTGAGATTTCATAACGAGTTTTTTAAAAATGAATCAAAAAAGTATGCGTATTTTGGAAAAATGTATCGATATGAAAGTCCTCAGAAAAATCGGTATAGAGAGTTTATTCAAGCAGGAGCCGAATTAGTTGGTACGATTGATGATTTTTCAGAACTACAGATACTGAAATCCTCAATCAATTTTTTAGAAAAATTAAATATAAATGCAAAACTTAATATAAACACTATTGGTTCTATTGAAGAAAGAAAACTATATATAAAAGAACTAGAAAATTACTTTAAAAAGAATAAAAATAATTTATCAAAAGAAAGTAATGAGAAAATTGGTAAAAATACTTTACGAATTTTGGATTCTAATGACCCTTTCGATTCAGAAATAATTGATCTTGCACCTGTAATTTATCAATATTTAGATGAAGATACGTTAGACAGATATGAAAATTTAAAACAAAACCTAAAATATGAAAATATCGGATACGTAGAGAACTCAAAACTAGTTAGAGGACTTGATTACTACAATGACTTAACATTTGAGTTCGTTTATAAAACTACAGTACTTGGTGGTGGTGGTAGGTATGATAAACTTGCTGAATCTTTGAAACTAGGTACTTCTGCAGGAGTAGGTGTTGCTTTTGGTGTTGACAGAATAATTAATTGTATAAATTATGTACCTTCTACAAAAAAGATCATGTTGATTGGTCAAAATTTTGATGATATTAAATCCGTTTCTAAAAAATTAGATAAAAGTGGAATTAAATATTTTTTACCAATAAGAAAAAGTAAAGAGAACACACAGTATAAAGAGGCTATAAAAAACAATGTAGACTATGTTATAAACTGTACTGAAAAGACCATTAAGAATCCAAAAAATAGTGAATCATTTGAATTTAATATACGAAACTTGAAGAAGTTAATATGAAAATAGACGATTTAAAAAAATCAAAAGTTAATAGTGAAGTTTCTGACTTAAGAGGTTGGGTAAATAGTATTCGTGACCACGGAGGTTTAGTTTTTATTGAACTAAGAGACTCAAGTTCAAAAATACAAATCGTTTTAGATTCTGAAAATGTTGATATCGATACTTTCAAATCTGAATATTACATAAGTGTTAACGGAACATATATAAAAAGAGATAAGTCAATGATTAATAAATCTCAACAATTCGGTGAGTATGAGATTAGCGCTGACAGTTACTCAATTATCTCAAAAAGCAAACCTCTTCCGTTTCAAATAGAGGACTCTATCGATACTGATGAAAATATAAGATTAAAATACAGATATTTGGATTTAAGACGAGATGATATGAAAAGAAATATCCTCGCTCGTTCAAACACATTTAAATCCATTAGAAATTCAATGGATAGTTTATCTTTTTTAGAATTAGATACACCAACGTTAACAAAATCTACACCTGAAGGTGCGAAAGACTTTTTAGTCCCATCAAGAAAACAAAGTGGTTCATTTTATGCTTTACCCCAATCACCCCAGATGTATAAACAATTATTTATGATTTCAGGATTTAACAAATATTACCAGATTGCTAAATGCTACCGAGATGAAGATTCAAGAAAAGACAGACAACCAGAATTTACACAACTAGATTTGGAAATATTAAATGGTACACCAGATGAAGTAAGAAAAACTACTGAAACAATAGTTAAAGAATTATTGGATAATGTATTTTCTATAAAAGTCGATGTACCTTTTCGAGATATGACTTACAAAGAAGCAATAGAAAACTATGGTACTGATAAGCCAGATTTACGAATTAAAGAAACTATTGAAGATTTAAGTAATATATTTAAAGATACAGAAATTAATTTTATAAAATCATCATTAGAAAATTCAGGTTTCGTAAAGGGATTTCATACATCAAAAATAATGACTAGATCAGAGATAGATGCTTTAGATGAGTTAGTTAAAGATAACGGAAGTAACGGTCTTGGATGGTTTAAAATTGAAAACTCAACAGTATCGGGACCATTATCTAAAATTACAACTGACAAAGAGTATGAAGAAATACTAAAACTAGGTGATGGAATGCTCTTATTTCAATCTGGAAATATGGAGATATATCAAGTATTAGATATTATTCGTCGAGAAATTTTTACTCCGGTTGATACTTACAGTTTTACTTGGATTTATGATTTTCCTTATTTTGAAGTTGAAAATGGAGAAATACAACCCTCTCATCATCCTTTCACATCACCAAAAGATACTGAGAATTTTATTGAAGATCCTAATAATGCAACAGCTCTACATTATGATTTAGTTCTTAATGGATCAGAGTTGGGTTCAGGATCACAAAGAATTAATTCTCCAGATATCCAAAGAAAAGTATTAGAAATGTGGGGTCTTTCAGATGATGACATTGAAAATCGTTTTGGATGGTTTATTGAAGCTTTGTCTTATGGAACACCCCAACATGCAGGAATAGCTTTAGGTATAGATAGGATTATTGCTGTAATGCTCAATGTTGATTCAATAAGAGATGTAATACCTTTTCCTAAAACACAATCTGGACTTGACCCTTTAACAAACGCGCCAACTATTATTGATGAAAATGAATTAGAGGATTATAACCTTAAATACATTGAGGTAGCTGATGAATAGTAATGAAATAAGAGAAGAGTTTTTAAAATTCTTTGAACAAAATAATCACAAGATTATGCCATCAGCGTCATTGATACCTATAGACGAAACCTTACTATTTACTGCCGCTGGAATGGTTCCATTTAAAGATTATTTTCTAGGTAACAATAAACCGCCACATACAAATCTTGTTTCATCACAAAAATGCATAAGAACAGTTGATATTGATATTATCGGTGACACAGATCGTCATCTTACTTTTTTTGAAATGCTTGGAAATTTTAGTATTGGAGAATATTTTAAAGAACAAGCTATAAAACATGCATATGAATTTATAACCAAAAATTTAGGAATTAATCCAGATGATCTATGGTTTACAGTCTATAAAGATGACGACGAATCATTCAATATTTGGAAAGACGTAATAGGTGTTCCTGAAGAAAGAATACAGAGAGGTGATAAAGACAATTTTTGGCAAATGAATATCCCTGGACCTTGTGGACCGTGCTCTGAAATATTTATAGATAGAGGACCAGACTATGGAGAAGAAGGCGGTCCAATTGGTGGTGGGGAAGATAGATTCATAGAAATTTGGAACTTAGTTTTTATGGAATCAATACAAGACGAACCTTACAATGTCGTAGGTGAATTACCTGCAAAAAATATTGATACAGGTATGGGACTTGAGCGTATTGCTATGGTTCTTCAAGATAAAAAGTCACCATTTGAAATAGATACATTTGAATCAATTTATGATCAATTAAAGCCAAAAATTAAAACTCCGAATAAAAAATACGAAAGAATCATATTGGATCATATGAAAGCATCAACGTTTATGATTTCAGATGGTGTTGTACCAACAAACGAGGGTAGAGGATACATTTTAAGAAGGCTAATTAGAAGAGCAATCAGAGCATATTATGGTTTAACAAATGAAATAGATTCTATTGAATTTCTAATATCTCCAATTGTTGAAATTTACAAAGATCACTATCCAGACCTTTATAAGAATATTGATAAAATTAAGAAACTTTATACTACTGAAGAAAATCTCTTTCACAAGACACTAGAAAAAGGCACAGTTGAAATAAATAGGCTTATACAAGATAAAGAAAAATTTGATGAGGAAAAAGCATTTTATCTTTTTGAAACTTTCGGTTTTCCATATGAACTTACAAAAGAGATTGCATTTGAAAATAATATTCAATTAAATGATGATAAGTATATGAAGAAGTTTCAAGAACATCAGGCTAAATCTAGTGCATTTAAGAAAGAGATATCAAATATAAGTGAATTTGATGTAGATTGCAACGTATTTACGGGTTATGAAAATACAAACACCATAAGTGAAGTAACACTAGTCCTGAATGAAAATAGTACAACAACAATATTTACAGAAGCTACGCCATTTTATTATGAAGCTGGAGGTCAAATATCTGACCAAGGCTCAATAATATTTGAAGATAAAGAATATACGGTAGCTGATGTCGTTCAATCTAGCTCTGGTGCTACTGGCTTAGTAATAAATGAAGATATAAAAATTCAAACAGGAGAAAAAATTGAATCTAAAGTAAACGAATCATTTAGAAGATCTGTATCTAAAAGTCATACATCTGCACATATAGTTCACTCATCTTTAAGAAAGATACTTGGTGATCATGTTGCTCAAGCAGGGTCATATGTTGCTCCTGGAAGATTTAGATTTGACTTTAGTCATTCAGAAAAAGTCACACAGGAAGAACTTAATGAAATCTTCACATTAAGTAATAAAAATGTCTTTTCAGATTTAAAAGTAGATACAAAAATAATGAATATTGACGAAGCAAAAAAAGAAGGTGCATTGGCATTTTTTGGTGATAAATATGATGACGATGTAAGAGTAGTAAATATTGGGAATTTCTCTAAAGAACTTTGCGGTGGTACTCATGTATCTAATTCAAATGAAATAGGATTAATAGTTTTATTAAATGAGTCTTCAATTGGCTCAAATCTAAGAAGAGTAGAGATGCTTTCAGGATTTGAAGCTTATGATTTTATGACTAATGCTTACAATTCATATAAAAGTGTAAGCAATCTTTTAAATACAAATATAGAAAATGTACCTACAAAACTCGAATCTTTATTTAATTCATATGAGGAACTTAAATCACAGGTTGATCAATTTAAACAAATTAGAAACAACGAAATGGTTGATCAGATATCAAATAAATTTGAAAATGTTGGTGATTATAAAGTATTCATAAATCAAGTTTCAATGGATACAGTTGATGATATAAGAAATGTAGCTATTAATTCGATCAATAATGGAGTTGTTGATTACATATATTTAATTTCACAAATAGAGTCAAAATTTGTCATAGTTGCTATGAAAAATGAGAAAGTTATAAAAGATATGAATGTATCTGAACTTGTGATAGAAACTTCAAAAAATTTTGGTGGGGGAGCATCAAAAGATCAGGTTTTATCAATTGGTGGGGGTCCTAATGATTACTCAATAGATGAAACCCTAAAATATGTTAAAGAATCTATTGTTAACAATATCAAGTGAAAAACATAATAGCTATAGATTATGGTGAACGTTACGTTGGTCTTGCATTAAAAAAGCAATCAATAAATTCGGCTTATGCATATAAAGTCCTGGATAGTAGATCTTTGGATGTTTTAGATGAAATTAAACAATCATTAATCGATCACGAAATAGATGAGATTGTAATTGGTTATCCAATAGGACTAAATTCTCATCAAACACGTATGAGTAATGTGGTAGATGAATTTATTGAAAATGACCTAAAATCTATAACAACTATTCCAATACATAAAGTTGATGAACGAATGACTTCAAAGTTAACAAATGATAAAACAATAAGAAATGACGACTTAGCGGCATTAGAAATACTAAATTCACATTTAAAAAATGATTAATTATTACTTTAAAAATCGACTTGTAATATCTGTTTTATTTACAATATTTGCTGTATTTATTGCAATTAATTTTGCTTCAAATATTGCTTCATCAATAGACCAAACAGCAAGTATCGTTTCAAATAATGACGATATAGAAGAATCAATAATTTTAATAAATATTCCACAAGGTGCCTCAGCGGCACAGATTTCATCAATACTCGCACAAGAAGGAATTATATCGTCTTCATTAGCTTTTGAAATATATCTAAGGAATGAGAATCTTGGTGACAAATTACGAGCTGGAGAATATGAAATTTCAAATAAATTAGAGTTCGAAGAGATAAGTAATATTTTATTAAAGGGACCACCATTAAAAACTTACACAATTACTATTCCGGAAGGACTTTGGATAACTGAGACAATAGAATCTATCTCTTCTCAAACTGGTTACGATGTAGATCTACTTACGAATTCACTTTTATCTGGAAATGTAGAAAGTAAATATGTTTATTTAGGTGATGTTTCAAAGTTACAAAATTGGGAAGGTCTTCTATATCCAAACACTTATCAAATAGCTTTAGATGCATCTGGTGAAGAAATTCTACAAATTTTAGTTAATGAACTCGAAGCCGTAATAGATAGATTGCTTGTTACCTATTCAACACCTAATTGGATAAATTCTACGAGTGAACTTTTTGCAGTCGCTAGTCTTGTTGAAGCTGAATCGAAACTAGAAGAAGATAGACCACTTGTTTCGTCTGTAATAAAAAACAGATTGTATGATGATATGTTACTTCAAATTGATGCGATGATACTTTATGCTCTGCAAGAGCGTAAATCTCAAGTATTACTTATCGATTTACAAGTAGAATCACCATATAATTCTTATAAATATACCGGTTTACCACCGACACCTATATCTGGTTTTGGCGAGCGATCATTAATTGCTGTATTTGAAACACCTGAGACTGATTTTATATACTATTTACTAACAGATAAAAATGGAAAAATGTCATTTACAAATGATTACACAGACTTTATTAATATGAAAAATAAAGCAAAAGAGGAAGGTGTAATTCCCTAATGGTGTCTACCAATGATATGAGGCCAGGACAGTCTATATTGGTTGATGGAACTATTTATCAGATAATGGATTATGCCCATGTTAAGCCCGGAAAAGGAAAAGCTTTTGTTAAAACAAAGCTCAAAAATCTTATTGATGGTGGAATTATAGAAAAAACTTTTAGAGCTGATGAAAATGTTGATCAAGCTTTTATTGAAAAACAAGAATTTCAATATTTATATAATGAATCTGGAAATTTCATATTTATGAATACAGAGAATTATGAGCAAGTATCATTAGATGCAAATCTAATTGCAGAAATAGAACTTTTATTAATACCAAATAGCGAAGTCACTATACAAATGTATGAGAATAAACCATTAAATGTACTATTACCTTCTAGTGTTGAATTAAAAGTAACGAAAGCAGAACCAGCTGTTAAGGGGGATACTGTAACATCGTCTACTAAAACAGTCACTTGTGAAACTGGTTTAGAGGTGGTTGTTCCTATGTTTATTGAAGAAGGTGAAATAATTAAAATTGACACTAAAGATAACTCATACATGACAAGGGTTTAATGAAAGATTTTAGACAAATAACATTTGAAACATTATTTGAAGAAGGCTTAACAAGCTTAAAGGAAAAAGATTTTAATGTATCTTCATTAAGTGAAAATCAGAATCTAAGAGCAAACCAATTATTTAATAATACAAAAATTAACAGTGAGAGAATTGAAAATTCAATCCGAACTTATTCTGATAATTGGAGTTATGAAAGAATAGGTAAAGTAGAATTAATTACTTTAACATTGGGTATTTCAGAATTAATTATGGATTTATCACCTACAAAAGTTATTATCTCAGAATGGGTAAAGCTTGCGGATAAACATTCCTCTTCACAGTCAGCAAAATTTGTAAACGGAATACTTGATAAATTATCTCAGGAGATTTAATGAGTGACTCATATATTTTAGAGATTAAAAATAAAAGAAAAGATTTTATCAACTCATTTGAAAAAAATATTGAGAACATAGATAATGAACTTATTAGAGCTAGTAACGACAATCAATTAAATTCAATAAGAATACATAAATATCTGACAGAAACTGGTGTTCTTGGAAAAGTTAAAACTGCTCGTTTTTTAGATGATATAGGACTTAATGAAAAATCAAAATTATCTGACTTAAACGATAATTACATTGAATCAATTTCTAACTATGTGAAAAACTCATGATTATTATTTTCAGTGGGCCCTCTGGTGTCGGTAAATCAACAATTATTAACAATTTATCAAATGATTTTAATTTTTATTTTTCTACCTCACATACAACAAGACCTAGAAGGGAATCAGAGATAGAGGGTAAGGATTATTATTTTATATCTGAAGACGAATTTAATTCAATGATAACTAATGATGAATTTTTAGAATATGAAAGATACGGTAGCTATTATTACGGAACTTCAAAAAAAGAGTTAGATCGAGATGATTTTATTATCCTCGATCTCGAAGTAAACGGTGCAACAAAATTATTAACATCAAATGATTCATATATAGGAATTTTCATTGATATTGATGACAATGTTTTGATTGAAAGATTAAATGAACGAGGTCATGATGACCAGTTTATAGAAGAAAGAATGAATTTAGCTAAAGAACAACGCCAATTTATGGCCAACTTTGACTATATAATTAAAAATATAGATTTAAAGGCTACTATTAAAGAAATATTAGATATATTATATGACCTGGAGAAAAAATGATAAAACCACCTATTGAAGAACTTTTAGAAAATTCACCTGGCAGATTTGCACTTGTTATAACATCAGCAAGAAGAGCTAAAGATATAAACTCATACTTTAACCAATTAGGTGAAGGTATTGGAGCATATACACCACCTCAAGTACAAAGTCTTAGTAGAAAACCACTTACCGTTGCTTTTGAAGAGATTGCATCTGGAAAAGTAGAGGTTAGCGAAAAAGAATAACCCCATGAGCAAAAAAATACTACTTGGTATTACTGGTAGTATTGCTGCTTCAAAATCCGAAAACCTACATTCGTTACTCTCAGAAAATAACGAAACTGTAGTCTTTTCAACCGATGAAGGATTGAAGTATATTTCAGAGGAATTTCAAAACAAAAATGATATCTTTCATAGTTGGGATCAATTAGATGGATCACCTCATATAGAATATGCAAGATGGGCTGATAGTATTGTTATATATCCAGCAACAGCAAATTTTATAAGTAAATTTGCAAATGGTTTGGCTGACAATTTATTACTTTCTACTTTATTAATGTTTGATAAAGAAATTTATGTTGCTCCTGCAATGCATGAAGAAATGTTTATGGACAATAAAATACAGTCAAACATCATTGATTTAAGCGACAATGTAATATTTTGTGGTCCCAGATATGGAAACCTTGATGTTGGAGATAAAGGTTTAGGTAGGCTTATCGAGCCAATAGAAATGTATGATATTTTATTTAATAAAAAAGAAAAGGTTATCGTTACATCAGGTCCAACTTCTGAATATCTTGATGATGTTAGAACAATAACAAACAAATCTTCTGGAAAGCAAGGAAGGGCAGTTGCTATAGAATTAATGAGTCTAGGATATGATGTTGTTTACATACATTCGAAAACAATATCTCCTGTTGCTGGAGCTAAAAATATTTCATTTGATACTTCAAAGGAATTACAGGAAGCGATGAATATTGAAGCAAATAGTACAAAGCATTTGTACATGGTTGCTGCTGTTTCTGATTTTATACCTGAAAAAGTAGAAGGAAAAATGAAAAGAACTGAAGGCAATATGACATTAAATCTGTCACCAAACGTTGATATAGTGAAAGAGTACAAAGAAAAATATAAAATGATAAATGTAATAAGTTTTTCAGCTCAAACTAATGATGACCTTAATTTTGAAAAGATTAATGAAAAAAATTCTGATTTTTTAGTTATAAATAATATAAATGATAATTCATTTGGTTCAGAGACTAACAAAGTAACTATTATTAATAAAAAAGACAAAGTGTTTGAATCAGAAGAAAAAAATAAACATATCATTGCACAAGAGATCATTGAAAATACTTTGATTTAAATTGTTTGCTGATGTAGAAATAATCTCAAATAACACATATAAGTTTCAACTTTTTACTTATTCAGTGCCTAAAAATCTATCTAATAAAATTGATATTGGTTCACTAGTTTCTGTGAATTTTAGAAATAGAAAGAAAACTGCCGTTGTTGTAAATATACATAATAAAGATTTAAAAATTAAAAATTTAAAACCTGTTGAAAAAATTATAGGTAAGTTAAGTCAAGATCAGTTACTTTTTTTAAAACACGTTGCAGTTTCTTATTATTTAAATATTGGTTTTTTAATATTCAATCTATATAAGGATATGAATTTTAAATTAGATAGAAAGATTAAAAAAAGTTCATTAAGTATTTATAACAATACAGAAATAGAAAAAGTGTTATCTACTAAATCTAAAAATATAATCTTTACTCCTTCTTTAAAAGCAACTAAAAATTTGTATACATATCTGACAAAAAAAGGAATAAAAATAAATTTTTATCAAAAAACTGGTGGTAAAGTTGAAATCCAAAACGCATTAAATACAGTTAATAAATTTAACAATTGCATACTACTAGCGAATAATTTTATGAAAATAAAGGCACATGCAACTTCTAATTACCATTTTTTTGATACCAATGATTACTCTTACAATTTACCAAAATTTAATTCTCTAAATATTATTGAATTATCAGTACTTAAAAATAAGTACTTTGGAGGAAATTATCATTATTACAATGAGTATCCATCTCTAAATTACTTCAATAAAATTGAAAATTATAAAACACCTGATCTTAGTAATGTAGAAATTTATCATGGAAACTCTTTACAAGATTGTATTGAATTGTTTAAAACAAAGCATACTGATAAAAATTTAAAATTATTTTTTCACGACGAGATTTTAAATGAATTACTAAATGATTACAAAACTGTAAAAAGTGAGAATGATTTATACGATTTAAATTTATTAGTAAACCCAACAATATCTTTTAAAGGTAAATTGAATTCTGAGCGTTTAATTTTTCTGTTACGACAAATAGAAAGATCAAAACGAAATAATAGTACAACGATCATACTTACAACCAAAAATATAAACTTAAAAGAATCTTTAAAGAACTCAAATATTACAAAATGGAGCAAAGAAGAGCTAATATCTAGAAATAAATGGGGACCAAACCTTAATCATAAAGTTTTTAAATTTTCATCTGATTCAATAATTAAATATGAAAATGAATATATTTTAGGACCTAAAAAGGTTGATAATTCATATGAATACGAAATCAATATAAATTTATCAAAAGATACTAATTACAATGAAATTACAAATATGTATTCAAAACTACTACAGTATGAGCCTAGAAAAGTTATTTCTATATAATGAATGAAATTGTAACTTTTGGTCACCCATCCCTTAAATCTAAATCAGTAAATATTACTGAATTTGATGAAACACTAAAAAAATTATCAGAAAGAATGATAAAAATTATGTATGAGGCACCTGGAGTAGGTCTAGCAGCTCCACAAATTGGTATTAATAAAAATATTTTTGTTTTTGATGCTGGAGAAGGTCCGAACGTAGCAGTCAATCCAAAGAAAATCGAAGTTGAGGGTTCTGCGGTATTTTTAGAGGGATGTCTTTCATTACCTGGTTATTATTGGGAAATTGAAAGACCAGAATATTCAAAAATCTACTGTCAAGATATAAACGGTGAAGATATTACATATGAAGGTGAAGATCTTCTGGGTAGAGTTCTCCAACATGAATATGACCATTTAAAAGGCAAACTCTTACTATCATCTTTATCTAGAAAAGAGAGAAAAGAAGCAATTAAAAAAATTGCACTAAATGGGTTTCCAGGAAATGACTTATAAGTATTTTTTTGGTAGTGACAATAGGAGTATTCCTTACTTAAATACTTTAATAGAAAATTACGATTCAATAAAAGTCGTGACAACAGAGCCTCGGAATACTGGTCGTGGTAGGAAGATTTTAAATAATCCGGTTGAAGATTATTGCAGAAGTAATAATGTTGAATATACTTACTTTTCTAATTCAAAATATTATGACGATATGGATTTTGGTATCTGCGTAAGTTTTGGTTCTATTTTTTCAAACGATTTTCTAAATAAACATCCTTCAATATTCAATATTCATTTAAGTATATTGCCTAATCTAGTCGGTCCATCCCCAGTTGAAACAACAATATTAAATGGCGATACACTATTTGGATATACCATTTTTAAGATCATTAATGAAGTCGATAAAGGTCCGATACTTTTTAAAAATCAAATTGATATTGTTAACAATTATTCATCAAATGTATATGAAGAATTATCTGAAGATTTTAAAATAAACTTTAACAGCATCGACTTTAATTCATCATTGAAAGATCAAGTCGGTGAAGTAACTAGAAGTTATAAATTCACCAAAAATGATTATTTAATAAGTAAAGAAGATACACTAATCAATGCAAAAAATAAAATAAAAGCTTTTGATGTTTTAGGTCCTGCTTTTATTAAGTACGATTCAAAAATAATTAAAATTCATAAATATACTGAAAATAATTCAAATTTTACATATGAATTAAAAGATGGACTCTTATATTTAGATGAAATAACACCTGAAGGGAAAAAAAGAATGAAAGCAAATGATTATATGCGTGGGCTCAAATGAAAATATCAGCAAGTATTCAGGCATCAAATATATATAATCTTCTTGATGAATTAGAAAACTACAAAGATAGTTTTGATCAATTACATGTAGATATTACAGACGGTAATTTCACAGATAATATTTCACTACCAGTAGCAATTATTGAGTACATCAAAACAAACACAGAATATGTTGTTGATACACATTTGATGTTAAATAACAACGAATTATTTACTAGCAAAGCGTTTGAATTTGGCTCAGATATAGTAACTGTACATTGTGAAACAACGTCCCCTGAATTATTTAGTTCACTAGTGAATAAATACAATAAAGTTGGAATAGGTATATTACCGAGTACAGATATAAATGTTTTATCTGATTATATTAATAATGCACATAGCGTATTGTTGCTTACAGTAAATCCGGGGTTTTCAAATCAAAGTAAAGCAGTTAATTTATTAGATAGAATTACTGAATTTAAAAATACTTATCCTAATTACTCTAATTTATTAATTGTTGATGGAGGGGTTAAAAATGAAGAACTTCAAACCTTGAGGGATTTAAAAGTTGATATAGCTGTTCAGGGAGGAGCTATATTTGCTAAATAGTCTTCAATATCTCAATTTTTCTGAGCATATGATTGAAGCAATTAAATTTGCACTTAGATATGATCCATCTCCAAATCCAAGAGTCGGTGCTGTGCTGGTTGATAAAAATAATAAAATAAAAAAGATAACTGCACATAAAGAGAAACATAAGGACCATGCTGAATATAATCTATTTAAAAATTCAGATATTTCAGAAAATGATACTTTGTATGTTACATTAGAACCTTGTTTTCATGATGACACCTCACCATCTTGCGCAAATGCTGTTTTGGAAACAAATGTACAAAATATAGTTGTTGGGGATATAGATCGTGATGAAAGAACTAATGGTAAAGGTATCGAACTTTTAAAGAACAACGATTTAAATGTATCTATTGAAAATGGTGTAAATGATTTTTTAAATCCTGGATACAAAATTACAAATGATAAACCATATCTCATTGGTAAAGTAGCCACTTCAGCAGACCATATAATATACAATAAAAACAACAGGTATATTACCAATAAAAATTCATTAGAAATTACCCATTATTTAAGAGCAACCGTAGATTCCGTCATAATTGGAAAAAATACATTAAAAATTGACAATCCAAAGTTGAATGTACGTCTGGATTATGAATATAAAAATCCTCAACCAGTTGTTTTGTGGGGGAATGACACTAAAGAGCTTAAAAAATACTCTAGTTCATTTAATAATTTTATATTTTATGTTGAGAATGATGAAGATTCATTTAGTAGCTTTTTAGAGAGACATTCTATAAAAAGTGGATTAGTTGAAGGTGGTAATTCTATTTTGTCTTATTTTTTGAATGAAGATATGATTGACGAATTTTACTATTTTAAGTCATCAGATAGCCTTGAAAGTGGATTAAAAATTGATAAAACAATTGAGGAATATATCAGTAATAACTTTAATTCTATTCAAGAATATCCTATTATTGATAATCTATTAACTACTTATACTAATAAGTAATGTTTACTGGAATTATTAATTCAATTGGAAATATTGAATCAAGAAGTATTGATGAAATACAAATAAGTACAGATAATGATTTATATCATGGTTTGGAATCAGGTACTAGTATTTCCATAGATGGCACGTGTCTAACATTAAGAGATTACAAGGATGATTTCTTAAATTTTCAAGTATCTGAAGAAACATTCAATAGAACTGTGGCTAAAGAATATAAAAAGGATGTTAAAACAAATTTAGAACTTCCTGCTACTTTAACTACTTTCTTAAGTGGACATATAGTACAAGGCCATGTTGATAATACATCTGTTGTAACAAACATTGTTGAAAACGATAATAATCTTTGGACATATCATTTTAAAAATACGGATACAAGATATATAGTTGATAAAGGTTCTGTGACTATAAATGGTATATCTTTAACTGTTGTTAATCCCGATAAAGAAGAATTCAGTGTCGCGGTTATAAACGAGACTTATCAAAGGACAAATTTAAAGTACCTTAAAACCGGTTCGATAGTTAACATTGAATATGACATACTTGCTAAATATATGGAAAGAATGATAAATGATAAGTGACATAGAAGTAATTATCGAAAAATTTAAAAAAGGTGAGATGGTCATTCTTGTTGACGATGAAGACAGAGAGAATGAAGGTGATTTAATTGTATCTTCACAGTACTTAACACCTGAACACATCAACTTTATGATAACTTATGCAAAGGGTCTTGTGTGCGCACCAATCGCAAAAGATGTAGCAACAAAGTTAAAACTTTCATTAATGCAAGGTATTGATAATGAAGAAGATACACAATTTACAACTTCAGTTGATCTAATGGGAGATGGGGTTTCAACAGGAATTTCAGCAGATGATAGATTTAAAACAATAAAAGGTCTTAGTGATCCAAATGCTACCAGACAAGATTTTAAAGTTCCAGGTCACGTCTTTCCTTTGCAGGCAATGGATGGAGGAGTATTAAGACGTGCTGGTCATACTGAAGCAGCTGTAGACTTATGTTTGCTCGCCGGTCATTATCCTGTGGCTGTTATTTGTGAAATAATAAATGATGATGGTTCAATGGCACGCATTGACGATCTAGTAAATTTTTCGAAAAAACACGATGTAGCTATCGGTACAATTAAAGACTTAATCGAGTACAAGTTGAAATTAACAAATCCTGTATCTTTTGTATCTAAAGCAAAAGTGCCAACTGAATTTGGTGAATTTACTGCGCATGTTTACAAGGACAATAATGATAATACTGAGCATATTGCGCTGACATATGAGAATTACTTAGAAGGTGAGTCTTCAATGGTAAGAGTGCACTCAGAGTGTTTAACTGGTGATGTATTTAGTTCAAATAAATGTGATTGTGGATACCAGTTAGATAGTGCATTAGAAACTATTGTAAATAATGGTTCCGGTGTTCTACTGTACATGAGAGGACATGAAGGAAGAGGGATAGGTTTAGGAAATAAGATTAAAGCATACTCATTACAAGATGAAGGTGCAGATACGGTTGAAGCAAACATTCAACTTGGTTTTGAAATGGATCAAAGAGATTATGGAACTGGTGCCCTGATACTTAGAGATTTAGGAATTACGAATATGAATTTACTCACAAATAATCCAAGCAAAAGAGCAGGTTTAGAAGGTTTTGGTTTAAATATTGTAAAAAGAACACCAATTAAGGGAAAGACAACACCTGAGAATACTTCATATCTTGAGACAAAAGAAAAAAAGATGGGTCATAATTTTAATGAAGAATAGAGTTGCAATTGTTTATTCAGATTATTACAAAGATGTCACTAGCGGTTTATTAGATGGATTCAATAATTCAATTGATACAACTTTTGAATGTGATGAATTTAAGGTAAGTGGTAGCTGGGAAATTATATACAAAATTAATTCACTTATAGACGAATACGATAAGTTTGTAGCTATTGGAGTCATTGTTAAAGGTGAGACAGATCATTATGAATTTTTATGTTCAAGTATTGCTAATCAACTATTAAATTTAACAACAACAAAAAATGTATATATTTCAAACTGCGTCTTAAACGTACTTAATATTGACCAAGCAAGTGAAAGAGCTGGCACTGAAAATAACAAGGGTGCTGAATCTGCACAAGCTTTAAATAATCTTTTTATTACATAATAAAATTTAAGTTATATAATTAACTCTAAGCGAACGATGTTCCACCTACTGTGAAAAATAGTATGGTAAGTAAAAACAGCTTCGTGCTGTTTTTTTTATGAAAGGGAAACAAATAGCAGAACTAAATGTGAACGAGGAGATAAAATCCAAGAAGCTATTGGTAATTGCACCAGATGGCGTACAAGTTGGAGAATTAGAACTTAAAAAAGCCCTCATATTGGCCGAAGAACTTGAACTTGATCTTGTTGAAGTCTCTCCGGAAAGTAAACCGCCTGTTGCTCGATTGATGGATTATGGCAAATATAAATATGAGCTTAATCAAAAAGCAAGAGAGTCAAGGAAAAAACAAGTAAAAATTAATGTAAAGGAAATACAACTGAAACCAAAGATTGATACACACGACTACAAAATTAAATTAAATCAATCAAAAAAGTTTTTAGAAGACGGAGATAAAGTGAAATTTACTATGAGATTTAGAGGTAGGGAAGCAGAATATCCTGAATTAGGACAAAAAATCTTAGATAATTTTAGAGACGAACTTGTTGATTTAGCAATGGTAGAGTCTACTTCTAATCCAGATGGTAGATCATTAACAATGGTACTAGCACCTAACGGAGGTAAAAAATGAAACATAAAACTCATAAAGGAATGAAAAAAAGAATAAGAGTTAGTGGTACTGGGAAATTCATGCGAAGGCGTGCTCACAGATCACATTATAAATTGGCTAAAGGTAGCAACTCATGGTCAAGACTAAAAAGAGATGTTGAATCTTCTAAGGGTGATTCAAAAAAAATAAGAAAGTTGTTGAGTTAAATGGTAAGAGTAAGAAGATCAGTAAGTAGTAGAAAATCAAGAAAAAAGATTCTTAAACAAGCTAAAGGATATACAGGAGCTAGAAGCAAGCGTTTAAGGACCGCTAAAGAACAAGTGATGCATGCAGGTAATGACGCATTTGCTCATCGTAAAGACAAGAAAGCAACATATAGAAAAATTTGGATATCTAGAATTAATGCAGCATCAAGACAACATGGTTTGTCATATTCAAAATTTATTAACGGTTTAACAAACGCTCAAGTAAAAGTTGATAGAAAAATATTGGCTGATTTAGCTATCAATGATCCTGATGGATTTAAGAAACTTGTAGATTTAGCTAAAAAAAATATAAATGCCTGAGGTTAATACCGATAAAATATTTGCCGCTTTTTTACTAAGACTTGAAGAAGTTGCTCAAATCGAAGATTTCGATGACATTGAGAAAGAATTCCTTGGAAAAAATTCCTTATTGTCAGAAGAAAGAAAATCATTATCGTCATTAAATGAAGTATCTAGAAAAAAATATGGAAAATTGCTTCAAGATCTTTCAAATAATATCAACTCTAAATTAGACGAAGAAAAAACTAAATTCAAATCTAAATTTTTTATTCAAAGAGAACTAAATGATAAAAAAGATATTTCCATAGATTGGTATAAAAACTTAGGTAGCAAAAATCATGTTTTAACAAATGTAATGAATGAAGTAGTTGATATCTTTGCAGCTATTGGTTATACGGTTGCAACTGGACCTGAAGCAGAAACATCCTGGCATAATTTTGATGCATTAAATACACCAGACTGGCATCCTGCAAGATATGAATCAGACACATTATATTTAGACAACAAGCTTGAAAAATTACTAAGGACTCAAACTAGTACTGTTCAAGTAAGGCATATGCAAAACAATAAACCGCCTGTTTATATTGTTGCTCCAGGAAGAGTTTACAGATCAGACCAACTTGATGCTACCCACTCACCAGTATTTCATCAAATTGAGGGTTTAGCAGTTGATGAAAACTTAACGTTTTCTGATTTAAAAGGAACATTGGAGTATTTTGTTCAAGAATTTTTTGGAAAAGACTTAAAGACAAAGTTTATTCCTCATTTTTTTCCATTCACTGAACCATCAGCTGAAGTTCTAGTTAGTTGGAAAGATGGAGAATGGCTTGAAATCCTAGGATGTGGAATGGTAGATCCAAATGTTTTCAAGCATGTTGGATATGACACAGATTCCCAAGGATTCGCATTTGGTGTAGGAGTTGAAAGATTAGCAATGATTAGATACGGAATAGATCATATTAAAAACTTTTATGAAAATGACCTAAGGTTTTTAAGGCAGTTTTAATGAAAATATTGAAATCTTGGCTTAATGATTGGATAGATATTGAAAATATATCTAATACTGAAATTTCTGAAGCTTTAGAAAGTTTAGGTTTTGAAATAGAAAACAAAAAGGAACTAAACCCTAATTATGAAAACATCGTTGTAGGTAAAGTACTTGAAATATATGAACATCCTAATGCTGACAAGGTTCGTATTACTAAAACTGATGTAGGTAACAATATATATGAAATTGTTTGTGGAGCTTGGAATTTTGACGTAGGAGCAGTCGTACCTGTTGCGCTACCAAATTCTAAGATAAAAGATAATTTTAAAATCGATAAACGTGATATAAGAGGAATTCAATCAAATGGGATGATTTGTTCAGCTGCCGAACTTGATCTTTGGGATGATCATGATGGAATAGTTCTATTGGATGACAAGCTACTTCCAGGAACTGATTTTTCTACAATCTATTCGAGTCATGATTTTATATGGGAGGTTGGTGTTACACCAAATAGAGGAGACTGTATGTCATATTTGGGTATTGCAAGAGAACTTTCAGGATATTTCAATAAAAAACTAAAAAACAAAAAATCAAATCTGAAACCAACAATTGCAAATATTTTGAATGCAGACAGTGGAAAAATTAAAGAATGTAACTCTTATGGTTCAGTAGAAATAGAAAACTTTAATGTTACTAACTCTTCATTTGAAATGAGATACAGGCTCACACAGGTTGGAACAAGAATTATTAATAATGTGGTCGACATAACCAATTACATTTTATATGACATAGGTCAACCATTACATGCTTTTGATAGAGATAAATTATTTGGAACAATATCTGTAAGAAAAGCTAAAAATAACGAACAAATTACAACACTTGACTCACAAGTGAGAAAATTAGATTCAAATGATCTTGTTATTACAGATAATGATAAGCCAATTGCTTTAGCCGGAGTAATGGGGGGATTAGAAACTGAAGTAACAGAGACCACCACAAATCTTCTTATTGAAAGTGCGTATTTTGACAAAGTATCCATTATGAAAACTTCAAGGAAATTGAACTTGATATCTGACGCATCCATAAGGTTTGAAAGAGGTATTGATTATAAAATTCAAAGATATGGCTTAGAACGTTTTTTAATGGAATTAAAAGATAATCAAGCTATTAATTATTCAGAAATAAATGTAGATGATAAAGGTAACTTGGATAACAAGAAGGTAATTCTGAAATATTATGAAATAAAAAAACTACTTGGTATTGATTTAAAAGAATCATTTATTAAGAAAGTTCTCAAATTTTTAATGATCGATTCTGAAGTAAGCAAAGAAAGTGTAAAATTCACACCACCATCATGGCGTTATGATCTAGATAGACCTGTGGACCTTATAGAAGAATTCGCAAAACATTATGGCTTTAATAATTTTGAATCTACTCTACCTCAGGGAGTTCATAAAAATAATAAAGGAGGTTATTGGGATCTTAAGGATTACTTATCAAGTGTTCTAACATCCAATAATTTTCAAGAAGTCCAAACTTTAAGTTTTGTAAATAAAGACAAGAATTATTTATTTAATCCGGAAAAAAAATATATTGAGGTATTTAATGCAATCGATCAATCAAGTAAATTTATGAGATCAAACCTAATGTCTAGTTTGATAGATGTATACAAACTAAATTATGAACAAAATAATTTATCAAATAGTTATTTTGAAATAAATACTGTATTTGATAATTCTAAAAATAAAATATATGAAGATGTACCTAATCAAAATATTGTTTTAGGATTCCTGACATCTTCTACATTAACAAATACGGATTCTAGGTTAAAAGACGAAGAATTAGATCTTTACTATGTAAAAAACATAATAACTCAATTATTAAGCTCATATAATCTAGAACCAATTACAAAACCTGGATTTCATCAAAATTATTCATTTTCGATTATTAAAAATGGTCAAATAATTGGTCATTTTGGACAACTGTCCACGGAGACACAGATGACGCTTGAATTTAATAATGATATATATCTGGGCGAGATTTATATTAGCAAACTAGATTTAAATGACCTTAAAGAAATAAATTATGAACCACTTTCACAATATCCATTTGTAAAATTTGATTTATCATTTTCTGTACCAATTGATTTATCTGCTCATCTTCTAGTTGATGAAATTAATGACTTACTTAAAGAAAATGAAAATTCAATCGAAATTTTTGATGATTTTCAACAAGAGAATTCAAGAAATTTAGGAATTAGAATAATTACAAGAAGCTATGACAAAACATACGATGATAATGAAACAAGAGAGATTCTAATGAATATATCGAAAACTTTGGAGTCTAAATTTAAAATAACACTCAACTCAAGTAACAATGACTGATAACTTAGGATTAAACAATAGAGTTTATCAAATTCTTTCACAAAACTCACAAAGAGCTGCTGTAGATATTTTAGGTATGAGAATATCAACAAAGTATAAAAATAAATTTACTGAAATTATGATTACCGAAACTGAAGCCTTTGGAACTGCCAAAGCTGATGAGATGTCATTAGCGAACCAGCTAAATAGAAAAATACCAATATCGCTACCTCTTGGTCCACCTCATGTAATGGTTCTTAAAACTTATGGTTCAAACAATAGTCTTTATTTTTTAACTTCGAAAGAAGGGTCATGCCAAGCTGTACTTATCAGATCTGGAAAAGTAATTTTAGGTAAAAATTATGTAGAAACCCGCAGAAAACAAAAAATGAAAAATGACAATATATATGGGCCAGGAAATATAACTAAAGCACTAGGGATTAATGTTGAACAAGATGGAGAGAACCTATTAGATGGTTCAATTGCTTTATCACCAAGAATACATCCTGTTGACAGAGCAATTGCAAAACAAAGAAAAAATTCTAAACCTCGTGATAAACACTTATGGAGATTTACACTGGTCTTATAATGGAATACCTAATTGAAAGAGCTACAAATATAAATCCAAAAGATGATTTAGAAAAGCTTTTGAAAAGTAAAAAAAATCTAAGAGTTAAATTAGGCGTTGACCCAACAGCACCAGATGTCACATTGGGCTGGTATGCAATTTTAAGAATGTTAAAAAAATTTCAAGATTATGGTCATACAGCTGTTCTAATACTAGGAGAGTTCACAGCACAAGTTGGAGATCCTTCGGGCAAGTCAGAAACAAGAAAAGTAATGGAAGAGAACGAGATTGACGATAACGCTAAAGGTGTGCTTCCAATAATTAAAAATATCTTAAATGACAATAATTTAGAAATTGTCTCTAATAAAGACTGGTTATCTAAACTTACAATTCAAGACATGATGGAATTGGCATCAAAGACAACCTTAGCCCAAATGATGGAACGTGATGATTTTTCTAAGAGATTTAGTGACAACAGCCCTATTTCATTATTAGAGTTTTTCTATCCTCTATACCAAGGATACGATTCAGTTGCCGTAAAAGCAGATATTGAGATTGGTGGAAATGATCAATTGTGGAACTTAATGTTGGGACGTGAAATACAAAAATCTTATGACTTGTCACCACAAATTGCAATGACGTTTCCTCTATTAGTTGGTACAGATGGTTCAAAAAAAATGTCACAATCCTTGAATAATTACATTTCCATATCTGACAACCCTGAAAACATCTTTGGAAAAATAATGAGCATTCCAGATGAAATTATGTGGGATTATTTCACCATGCTGACTGATTTAGAGATTTCAGAAATAGCCAATTTTAGAAAAAATGTAGATAAAGGTAAGACAAATCCTTTCGATTATAAAAAAATGCTAGGGAAACTCATTGTTTCAGAAATCTATGATGAAAATAGTGCTTTAGTTGCTGAAAGTACATTTGAAAATATAACAATTAATAAAAACTTACCTGAGAATATGCCAGAAACCAATATTGATGATGAAATAGATATACATTTACCAAATTTTTTAACAGAAAATGAATTAACTAAATCTAATTCCGAAGCACGTCGATTAATTGAGTCAGGAAGTGTAAAAATTGACGATCAAAAAGTTGAATTACTGGATATAAATTCATCAGATTTGATTGGTAAGACTTTACAAGTTGGAAAGCGAAAATTTCTTAAAATAAATAAGAAATAATATACTTTAAACCAATTACTGTTATTCTTATAAGTACGAGATTTTGGCTTTTTGACAACTGAGTAATGTATGAACGCCGGTAGTGCAGAAATTAATTTTTCTAGCACTCTTTTTTTGTCAACTTTTTATTAAGTTGATTCAACTTTTTTAAGTTGAAATGGGTAAAACCCATGTTGATTCTTTGGTCAGATTTAAATTATTCAAAGATTTTGTTGGAGAGTTTGATCCTGGCTCAGGACGAACGCTGGCGGTGCGCCTTATGCATGCAAGTCGAGCGAAGCTTTTCAGTAGTTTACTACAGAGAATGACTGAGCGGCGAACGGGTGAGTAACGCGTGAGCAACCTACCTTAGTTACTGGGATAGCCCGAGGAAACTCGGATTAATACCGGATATTCTTATTTAATCACATGATTTTTTAAGGAAAGGTCAGCCGAACTAAGATGGGCTCGCGTTCTATCAGCTAGTTGGTAGGGTAATGGCCTACCAAGGCTACGACGGATAGCTGGTCTGAGAGGACGATCAGCCACACTGGGACTGAGACACGGCCCAGACTCCTACGGGAGGCTGCAGCAGGGAATATTGCGCAATGAGCGAAAGCTTGACGCAGCGACACCGCGTGTGGGATGACGGATCTAGGTTTGTAAACCACTTTCAGGAGGGAAGAAAATGACGGTACCTCCACAAGAAGCCCCGGCCAACTACGTGCCAGCAGCCGCGGTAATACGTAGGGGGCGAGCGTTGTCCGGATTTATTGGGCGTAAAGAGCTCGTAGGCGGTTCAACAAGTCGGTCGTGAAAGTTCAGGGCTCAACCCTGAAATGTCGATCGATACTGTTGTGACTAGGATACGGTAGAGGTGAGTGGAATTCCGAGTGTAGCGGTGAAATGCGTAGATATTCGGAGGAACACCAATTGCGAAGGCAGCTCACTGGGCCGCTATCGACGCTGAGGAGCGAAAGCTAGGGGAGCAAACAGGATTAGATACCCTGGTAGTCCTAGCTGTAAACGATGGATACTAGACGTAGGAATTGGATTAACGATTTCTGTGTCGTAGCTAACGCGTTAAGTATCCCGCCTGGGGAGTACGGTCGCAAGACTAAAACTCAAAGGAATTGACGGGACCCCGCACAAGCGGCGGAGCATGCGGCTTAATTCGATGATACCCGTAGAACCTTACCTGGACTTGACATATAGGGAAAAGTTATAGAAATATAATGTGCATTAGCGCCCTATACAGGTGGTGCATGGCTGTCGTCAGCTCGTGTCGTGAGATGTTGGGTTAAGTCCCGCAACGAGCGCAACCCCTGTCCTATGTTGCCAGCAAGTAATGTTGGGGACTCATAGGAGACTGCCGGTGATAAACCGGAGGAAGGTGGGGACGACGTCAAGTCATCATGCCCCTTATGTCCAGGGCTGCACGCATGCTACAATGGCAAGTACAACGAGTCGCAATACCGCGAGGTGGAGCAAATCTCTTAAAGCTTGTCTCAGTTCGGATAGGAGTCTGCAACTCGACTCCTTGAAGTTGGAGTCGCTAGTAATCGCAAATCAGCAAAGTTGCGGTGAATACGTTCTCGGGGTTTGTACACACCGCCCGTCAAGTCACGGAAGTCGGCAATACCCGAAGCCAGTGGTCCAACCCTTTTGGGAGGAAGCTGTCGAAGGTAGGGTCGGTAACTGGGACTAAGTCGTAACAAGGTAGCCGTACGGGAACGTGCGGCTGGATCACCTCCTTTCTAAGGAGCATAGAACATTTAGTTCTAAGGTTAATCACCGGTTGTCTACAAGACTGATACATTACTCAGCTGTGAAAAAGTCATTCGGCTTTTTGAAAATTGTATAGCAAGCGCAATTGCAAAGTATTCATATAGTTCAAGCTACTAAGGGCTATTGGTGGATGCCTTGGCGCTGGAAGCCGATGAAGGACGTGGAAGGCTGCGATAAGCCACGGGAAGCTGTCAAACAAGCTTTGATCCGTGGATTTCCGAATGGGGAAACCCAATTTATTTATAAATTACTCCTGTTTGAATATATAGAACAGGTAGAGGGAACTAGGGGAAGTGAAACATCTCAGTACCTAGAGGAAAGGAAAGCAAAAGCGACTCCCTGAGTAGCGGCGAGCGAAACGGGAAGAGCCTAAACCAATTTAATGTCAAGACTGATGTCGTTGTTAAGTTGGTGTTGTGGGACCTCTTAGAAAGAGCATCAGATCTTTCAATAAGTCAGAAACAATTGAGTTAGGAAAATTATCTGGAAAGTTAAACCATAGAGTGTAACAGTCACGTATTCGAAAATTCTTTTACTTATTAGAGTCATCCCAAGTAGCAAGGAGGATATTCCTTGTGAATCTGCGAGGACCACCTCGTAAGGCTAAGTACTAACCAGCGACCGATAGTGAACAAGTACCGTGAGGGAAAGGTGAAAAGTACCCCGGCGAGGGGAGTGAAATAGTACCTGAAACCAATAGCTTACAAGCAGTAGGAGGAAAATTTATTTTCTGACTGCCTGCCTTTTGAAGAATGAGCCAACGAGTTATCCGTATGTAGCAAGGTTAAGGAGTAATTCCGTATCCGCAGCGAAAGCGAGTTTTAATAGAGCGTCTAGTTGCATGCGATAGACCCGAAGCCAAGTGATCTATCCATGGGCAGGGTGAAGCGAAGGTAAGACTTCGTGAAGGCCCGAACCCACTGATGTTGCAAAATCAGGGGATGACCTGTGGATAGGGGTGAAAGGCCAATCAAACTTGGTGATAGCTGGTTCTCTCCGAAATGTCTTTAGGGACAGCGTTATATGTTGCGCTTTGGAGGTAGAGCACTGATTGGGCTAGGGGGCCAACAAGCTTACTGAACTCAGTCAAACTCCGAATGCCAAAGTGTTTAAATATAGCAGTGAGCCTATGGGGGATAAGCTCCATAGACGAGAGGGAAACAACCCAGATCATCAGCTAAGGCCCCTAAATGTATATTAAGTGTGAAACGATGTGAGAGTGTTCAGACAGCCAGGAGGTTGGCTTAGAAGCAGCCATTCCTTTAAAGAGTGCGTAACAGCTCACTGGTCGAATGTTCTCGCGCGGAAGATGTAACGGGGCTAAATATACTGCCGAAGCTATGGGATTTTATTAATTCTGATTTCGATCCAGAAGATAAAATCGGTAGGAGAGCGTTGTATGGACAGCGAAGCGACAACGTGAGTTAGTCGTGGAGACCATACAAGTGAGAATGTTGGCATGAGTAGCGAAGGAAGAGTGAGAATCTCTTCCGCCGAATGTCCAAGGGTTCCTGGGGAAGGTTCGTCCGCCCAGGGTTAGTCGGGACCTAAGGCGAGGTCGAGAGACGTAGTCGATGGATAACAGATTGATATTTCTGTACCACTAATTAAGCGCCCAAACCGAATATATGTTGCTAAGGAAAGCCCTTCGGGGCCTACCGACCCACATATTACTAGGTTAGCAATGGAGCGACGGAGAAGGATAGATGAGCCCAGGTGATGGTTATCCTGGGGTAAATGTGTAGGAAGACTGATAGGTAAATCCGTTAGTCACATATTCTGAGACATGATGCCGAGCCGCTTTTAGGCGAAGTCATTAATTCCATACTTCCAAGAAAAACTTCTAGTTAGTTTTTTTAGTGCCCGTACCCCAAACCGACACAGGTGGACAAGTAGAGAATACTAAGGCGAGCGAGATAACTCTGGTTAAGGAACTCGGCAAAATAGTTCCGTAACTTCGGGAGAAGGAACGCCCAAGTAAAGTGATTAATTAACTTTATGAGCTTGAACGGGCCGCAGTGATCAGACTCAAGCGACTGTTTATCAAAAACACAGGAGGGTGCAAAGTTCTAATACAACGTATACCCTCTGACACCTGCCCGGTGCTGGAAGGTTAAGTGGAGAGGTTAGCTTCGGCGAAGCTTTGAAATTAAGCCCCAGTAAACGGCGGCCGTAACTATAACGGTCCTAAGGTAGCGAAATTCCTTGTCGGGTAAGTTCCGACCTGCACGAATGGTGTAACGATTTGAGTACTGTCTCAACCAGAGACTCGGCGAAATTGCAATGTGAGTAAAGATGCTCACTATGCGCGACAGGACGGAAAGACCCCGGAACCTTTACTGCAACTTGATATTGAAGTTTGGTGTGCAGTATGCAGGATAAGTGGGAGACTATGAAATAGCGGCGCTAGTCGTTATAGAGTCATCCTTGAGATACCACTTTCTTCATATTGAGCTTCTAACCTAGATCCGTTATCCGGATCAGGGACATTGTCTGGTGGGCAGTTTCACTGGGGCGGTGGCCTCCTAAAAAGTAACGGAGGCGCTCTAAGGTCACCTCAGCGTGGACGGCAATCACGCATCGAGTGTAAGTGCAAAAGGTGGCTTGACTGTGACACAAACAAGTGGAGCAGGTACGAAAGTAGGAACTAGTGATCCCATGGTTGCATGTGGGTGCGCCATGGCTCATCGGCTAAAAGGTACTCCGGGGATAACAGGCTTATACCCCCCAAGAGTCCATATCGACGGGGGTGTTTGGCACCTCGATGTCGGCTCTTCTCATCCTGGGGCTGGAGCAGGTCCCAAGGGTTAGGCTGTTCGCCTATTAAAGAGGAACGCGAGCTGGGTTCAGAACGTCGTGAGACAGTTCGGTCCCTATCCGTCGCGCACGCAAGAGTTTTGAAGAAAGTTGTCCCTAGTACGAGAGGACCGGGATGAACGAACCGCTGGTGTGCCAGTTGTCCTGCCAAGGGCACGGCTGGTTAGCTACGTTCGGAAAGGATAAGCGCTGAAAGCATCTAAGTGCGAAGCCCCTTCTAAGATAAGAACTCTCACCGGATTAACCGGGTAAGACTCCTTATAGAACATGAGGTTGATAGGTCAGAAGTGTAAGTACAGTAATGTATTCAGCTGACTGATACTAATAAGTCGAGGGCTTGAACTGAAGACGGCGTATGAGCGCTTGCTATAGAATTTTTAAGAAGTTGATTATTACGGTGGTGATAGCAGTGGGGATACACCCGTTCCCATTCCGAACACGGAAGTTAAGTCCACTAGCGTCGATGGTACTTGAGGGGCAACCCTCTGGGAGAGTAGAACACTGCCGATATTTATTGAAAAACCCCTAGTTAACTAGGGGTTTTTTTATATTCTATTACAAACTTTATTCTTAATAACTATGATGATTTTATGAATACTGTAAAAATTTTTAAAGCATTTTCATACTTAAATGTATTTATATTACCAACTTGGATAATTACTCCATTATTAGCAACTGAGACGACTGTTTTTTTTCTAATTTATGAAGGTAACTATTCTAATTTATTTGATTTAACACCTGGAAACGGAAATGGACAATCACTTTTAATATTCTATCCAATGGTGCTATATTCTATGCCGATCTATTTTCATTTTCAGTATTTACGTTCAAATAACAAACTATACGTTTCAATGCTGTTTGATTTTTGGGTTATAATTCTCGTTCTAAGAATATTATCAATTATATCAAAAGGGTTTGTTTGGGATTTTTATATGCAATTTGCATTACCTGTGGAAATTATTTTTCCATTTATATTTCTTTATTTTAAGAGTGAATTTTCAAAAATTGATTAATGTTTAAGATATCTCATAAAATAATTCTCGAAACTATGGTTGTCTTTATATTGATAATTATCAGCATTACATCTTTTTATGCTACATTCCTACCTAATACTAAATTTTTATTTTTTGAAGAAACATACTTAGAGTTACTTGCGCTGACAGAGACCGGAGGTAATGGAAAACTTAATTTGTTAACATACCCACTTGGTCTTTATTTTATTTGCGTTTTTACATGTGTTCAATACTTACGTTCAAGGAATGTTGTGTATATCAATTTTTTAATACTGATGTGGTCTGCTGTTCTTTTAGCAAGAATAATTTCAATAATACTTAGAGGAGGAATTGTTTTTGACATATATTTTCTCGTTGGTATTTTTCCAGAATTTATTATTGCTCCATTTTTCTTTTTTTTAAGAAATAAAGTTTTTAAATCTTAATAATTATTGATTTTTTAAATAATTCTTTACTCCATTTATTTGCATCTCAAAATTTCCATTACCTATATAATTAGAAATAGTTTTATCATCGATATTTAAAGATTTATAATTTGCAACTAACCACTCAACAAGTCTATCACTAGCTTCTTTTTGAGTAAGGTCTGGTAAGTTATCAATAAATTGTAACCACAAATCAATGCTTTCTTTTGCATTATTTATGAGTTCATAAGGATTAGTATGTATTCCGAAATGTGCAATAGCAACTTGTTTTAACTCAAGTTTCTCAATGTTTTCAAGCGTACTGAACAATACTTCTTTATCAAAATCTGGTGGAGGTAAGTTTGGTTGAACAAAATTACCATGTGGATAAATTAAACCTAGTGTATCGCCCATAAAAATTGTTCCTGAAGTTTCATCATAGAATGAGTAATGATGCTTTGCATGACCGGGACTATAAAGTGATTTTATAATTCTGTTTTTATCAATTTTTATGTCCGCCCCATCATTCAGTTTTTTAATATTCTCCAAAGGGATTGGTTTTATTTCTCCCCAGTTTTTTTTAAGCCATTCTTCTGTATAAACATCACTAACTGCTTTCCATAATCTCTCCGGATTTGGCAAATGTTTTAAACCTAATTCATGTACGTATACAAAATTTTCTTTATATTTTTCGTTTAAATGTCCAATTCCACCGACATGGTCTAAATGTAAATGTGTAATGGCTGTTCTTTTTATATCTTGTATTCCAAGTGACTCTAATGCTGAAATTAAATATGGAAATGAATTTGATGGTCCTACCTCAATAAGTATTGGATCTGATGTATCTATGTAATAACATGACATTCTTTGAGGTTTACCCTCCATATGAACATCAATTTGATAAATCTTGTCATCAAACTTTGTCACATCTGTGTTCATATATACATTTTTGCATACAAAAGTTATAAACTACAATGTTTACAGTGAATGTTTCATTAGCAAGTACAGCGGAATACAGTTCAGAAGCAGCTGAATCAATAAAAGATTTAAATCCCAATGCTGCAGATTTACTAATTACAAGTGTAATCACATCAATGGTTACTGATCTTGGTGTTGTTGCTCCTACTGCTTCTGGACTTTTAACTTATTATGATGGCGATAATAATTCAACACATTCAGTAGATGGTTATTTTGTAGCCCCAAAGAAATTTGATGGAAATGATCACGAAGAACATCGAATTTCTATGACTTATGGTGGTCATGTTGAAACATGTAAGGGAGCAAATACATTCGCTGTTCCAGGTATTTATAAGATCCTTAACCTAATTTTCGAAAGATACGCATCTCTTCCTTTGGAAAAACTATTAGAATTTCCTATAAATACTGCCAAAGTGGGTTTCAAATTAACCCAACCAACAAAAGATTACTTTATTCATTCATTAGAACCGATGTTCATGTGGCATGAACAATCAAAAATTGCTTTAGCCAATGTGTATGAAGATTTAGAAAATGGAATTGTTAAACTTGATAAATTAGCTGACACTCTTAGTCATATGTCAGATGAAGGATTCAATGATTTTTATATTGGGGATATTTCCAAATCTATAGTAGAAACTTTGAAAATCGAAGGTGGTCATGCGACGAAAGATGATTTCAATGGATATGAATTAATTGAAGAAAATAAGTTTGAATATCAATACAAAAATTTAAAATTAACAGGGCATTCTGGACCTTCAATTGGTGGCTTAATGGTACTTAAGTACTTAAATGCGTTATCTATAGAATCCAAGAATATTGAAGAAACTCTAAAAAATGTTTATTTAGATAGGCAAAATAACTATGAGTTTTTTGGTAGCAGGGGGGACCTAATCAATAAAGAAATATCAAAAATTTCAACATCTTCATCTACAATACAGGTAAACACATCTGATAAAAATAATTTTCATTTCTCAATAACCTTTTCCAGTGGCTATGGATCTGGTGTTTTATGTAAAAATACGGGTATGTATTTCAACAACTCTTTAGGAGAAATTGAGCTAAATCCGCAAGGTTTTCTTGGTGACACCAAGGGAGATAGATTGATATCAAACATGAGTCCCTTAATTATTGAATCAAATGAAGGAGTTAGTACCATTGGATCTCCAGGTGCTGACAGAATAAGCTCTGCGATAGCTCAAGTTTTAACAAATTATACAAATGGAAACACATGGAAAGAATCAATAGATATGCCAAGATTTCATGTAAATGCTGATGGAGGAGTAAGAGCAGAACCAGGATATGATAACATCAATGAAAATACAACAATCACTGAACCGTTTGATATGTATTTTGGTGGAGTTTGTGTGACTGGTAGTAATGATGATATTTTTAGTTATGGAGATAAAAGAAGGGGAAATACTTCTTGGAAATGTTAGAAAAACTACCTCATAAAAATCTTTTTTACTTTGGTTTTATTGTTGTATTTGTATTTATAGGTCTGTCATATTGGCAATTAACAAGGTATCAACAAGATAAACTGATAATTGACTCTATTGACTCAAAAGATTTTATAAATGAAATATCTGTGTCAGATTTATATGATTTAAATAAATTTGAAGAATTTACGAAAATTCAATTAACTGAAAATTTAGAGAATATAGATCTGGTAAAAACTTGGTATTTGCGATCACGTGTTCATAATGGAGAAAACGGATATCACCTTGTTAGTTTGTATGGGACAGAATTAGAAGAATATTTTTTAATTAATAATGGATGGGTTCCCCTTAATAAAAATGCAGATAAGACATTTTTATACAAAAATCCAAATTTTAAAGGCAGATTATTAAGTTACGATATTCAGGGTGTTGGACAAGATGATATACCTGATTCAGATTATTTATTTAGAATAGACAAATCATTTATAGAAAGTGAAACAGGAGTTGTTCTTCCAGAATTCTATATCGTATTAATAGATGATTGCGGGAGTGGAGTAGAGTGTATAAATTTAGAAGAACCATACGATGCCCCGCATTTAAGTTATGCTTTTCAGTGGGCTTTTTTTGCTTTATGTTTAACAATTGTTGTACTGAGGAAAAATAATTTAATTACATGGAAAAAATAGATTTAAATAACATATCTTTGTCCTATGAAACAAAGGGTAAGGGGAGTGATGTCTTGTTACTCCATGGCTTTCCATCCAATATGTACATGTGGAATGAAATAAAGAATGAATTAATCGAAAATGGCTACAGGGTTACAATCATAGAACAAAGGGGATATCCTTTATCAAGATTAGAAAATTTTGATTTACATTCTTTTAATATTGAAGAATTATCAAAAGATATTGAAGAATTAATAGTAAAACTAAAACTTGACCAAAATTTAACAATTGTAGGACATGACTGGGGATCTATTGTTGCATGGGCACTGACATCACGTGAAAAAGTTAATATTAACAAATTAGTTTCTTTATGCGGTGGAACTGAATTTCCATTATCAGATGTATATAGTAATTTAACATACAGAGAAAAACCTCATTATATTTCATCATTTCAAAATGTTAAAGAGTCTGCAAATATTATTGATAACAATCTAGAGTCTTTCTTTAGATCTGCATACAGAAACAATAACCAAATAGGAGAGAATGTAGATCTTTCACTAAAAAACGTTTTTATAAATTATTCATCAGAAAGTTGTGTCATGAATGAAAATGAAATTGTTAATTTAATTCAACACTTTGATGAAACCTCACTAGATCAACCAATTGCATGGTATGCAAATATAGATTTAAACTCAGAGCTAAGCTCAGCCTGGAGAAAGATAGTAACAACTCCCGTACATTTTGTATTTGGTGAGGTTGATGCTGCTGTAAAATTAAATAACAAAATGCGAGAAAGACTTATGTCTAGTGGAAGCAATGTTAATATAACAGAGATACCTGGTGCAGGACATTGGCTGCCAATTACTCACAGGGAGAGTGTTTTAGAGGTAATATATGCATAAATTATTATTATCTGTTTGTCCTATAATATATATTATGTTGCGTAATGTATAAAGCAGTATTACATGATCATTTGGATGGCGGATTAAGGGCAGTTACTGCAAAAGAGCTTGCAATTAAAGACAACTATACTCCCTTACTTAATGTTGATGACATAAATAGTTTTTTTAATAGAGAATCATCAGAATCTCTTGAAGATTATCTTGAAGCATTTGTACACACAACAGCTTTAATGAATAGTTACGAAAATCTCGAAAGAATTGCTTTTGAGGCAGCTGAAGATATGCATAATGAAGGTATTACACATTATGAAAGTAGGTACGCTCCCCTCTATTCTGTTAATAATTCGTTAACACCAAAGGATGTAATAGATGCAATAAATTCAGGTTTTAAACAAGCTGAAGATTTGTATGGGATACAATCCGGTCTTATTTTGTGTGGAATGAGAAATGATACAAATAATGTAAAACAAGTTACTGAAATTGCTGTTAATTATAAAGAAAAAATTATTGGCTTTGATATTGCGGGACCTGAATTAAATTATTTACCATCATTATTTAGTGATGAATTTAAAAAGCTAGTTGAAAACAATGTGAATTTAACAATACATGCTGGAGAAGGTGATGGAGTAAACTCTATTCAAGAGGCATTAGATAATGGAGCAAAAAGAATTGGCCACGGTGTACGTATAATTGAAGATATTGACCTTGAAACAGGTTTATTTGGGCCTACAGCAACTTATATTTTTGAAAACAATATTCCTCTGGAGATATGTATAACTTCAAACATACACACAAATATGTACTCTGATTACAAAGATCATCCAATAAAAGATTTAATAGACCTTAACTTTCCAGTTACGATTAATACTGACAACAGACTTATGAGTAATACAAATATACTAAAAGAAATTACTATTGCAGAAAATTTAAATATAACTAACGCAAATAAATTGTTAGAAAAATCAGCTAGCTATAGTTTCTTGAATAATTTCTGAATTATTCTTACTAAGTATATTGTAAAAATCTTCTTCGTTGAAAAGTTTAAAATTAAGATTTGGATAAAGCTTTCTTGCCATTTTTAGTTTTTTTCTTTTTTTTGTTATTAGATTTTGATTCATTGTCGTGATTTCTACAAATAGGTTAAGCGTTGGTAAGTAAAAATCAGGGGTAAACATTTTTTTAATTGAACCACTACCCCACTCTAAAGGAAAACTCACAGGTTCATATATCCATTCAATATCGAATAAGTCTAAGTGTTCTGAAAATGTTTTCTCAGAAGGATGAGCGAATTTCATGCATTCGTTGCAGAAATTTTTTCTGGATAAAGAGAATGAATTTCTGCTTCCGTTTCAGTGTGAATTGGCCCTAGTGAAATACCAAAGACAGCTTGCCCCTGTTTAATTAGATCTAACATTTCATTATTATTTGTTATTACATATATTGATTTACCATCGGAAAAAATTGAGACGTCTGAAATATCAATATTTTTTCCCAAAATTTGTTTAACATTTTTAAGAGCAAGTCTTATTTTCTGAAGACTCACACCAGCTTCTCGCAATTTATTGACTAATTTAATTTTAATAATGTCTTGAAATGAGTAAATTCTATGATATCCAGAACCTTTTATGTTTCTAATTGAAGCATCAACCAATGATGTTGTTGTCCAATGATCAAGTTGTCTGTATGATATTCCAGTGATTTTACAAACCTCTGGACCTGTGTAACCCTGTTGCATAAGGTTAATTTACTACCAAAAAATATATAATCAAGGTTTTATGCAAAATCCTCTGGATTTATATTATCAATAAAACTCTTAAATTCCTCAATTTCATTGGCTTTATCATGAATTAGGTCAATTGAGTTGTTTATAAAAAGATCTTCGTTGACAGAAATAGTAGTATCTGCTCTTAATGCGAGTGCTATAGCGTCACTTGGTCTTGCAGATAAAGAAACTCTACCTTGATCTCCAAGGATGATGATTTCTGCAAAATAAGTGTTGTCATGAAGATCTGAGATAACAACTTCATCAATATTTCCATTTAGGGATTCAATAATATCAATAATTAAATCATGAGTCTGTGGTCTCGGATGCTTTATTCCTTCTTGGGCATATGCAATAGACACTGCTTCAATAGTACCGATCCAAATTGGTAGAACTTTTTGACTATTTGGATCAAGTAAGAGCATAATTGGAGTTTCAGTATTTTCTTCTAGTCTGATACTGTTTACTTCAACATTAATATTCTTTTTCATAATTTAAGAATAGATAAGTTCATAAACATTTTGAAAACAATATTTATAATTTATCGATTATTATTTGCAAAACCTGAAAAAAAGCGTGTTAAATTTAAATCCCAATTAACTGAATTTAGAGATTCAGAAATTTTAACATTGTAAAAATCATCATTCACAATGTATGCAAACTTAGTTTTACTAAATCCAGATAAAGTAATATTAGTAATATTAAATTTGTTCCCAAAAACATACCAGGGTGTAGTTGATTTAACTGTCGTAACGTCTGTGCTGTTTCGTATTTTATATATATCAATATTCGTATCTATAACAACATTGTTTATATATGTATCAATTGAAGCTGTATAAAGATTCTGTGTGTCGATAAAATGGTTATCTTTTTTTTCATTAACAAATGACTTATTCACAATAGTTAAAATATTTCTATCATTTGATTGATTTAAACCTATAAAAGTTAACCCAGCTTCATTTGTCCATCCCGTTTTTAAACCATAGAAGTTTCGATCGATTAATTTATTAGTATTTAGATATACTTTATCCTCACCTTCAATGTTTGATATAAAACTTTGTCTCATAATTATCGATAACAGTTCGTAATTATTTACGACTTCCTTTGAAAGAATTAATAAATCACTCAATGTTGTAAAGTGACCTTCTTGATCTAAACCATCAGGATTTTTAAAATTTGTATTATTCATTCCTAATTGCTGTGCTCTGTTATTCATTAAATTAATGAAGTCATCCATGTCTTCACTAAATAAACTAGCAACGGCAAAACATGCATCATTTGCTGAGTAAATAAGTATGAATTCTAATAAACTTTCTATTGTCATAGATTGGCCAGGTTTAAGATAAGCTACTTTTCCTTCATATAAATAATCAGAAGGTAAAGAAATTTCTATGTAATCACTTAGGTTGTAGTTTTCAATAAGAATCAAAGAAGTCATTAATTTAGTTAAAGAAGCTGGAGCAATGCTTTCATTTATATTTTTAAAATACATTAATTCATCATTATCAAGGTCAAAAGATAGATAGTATTGAGTGGTTAATAGATCTTCATCTACTTCAGAAGCTAAAGCAATATTTGTTAATAATGAAATTGAAACTAAAAATGAAGCTATAAATCTTCTAATATGTAGCTCCCAATAATTTCTGAAAATTTTTCGATTGCAATTTTAATTTCATCAGGATCGTTGTCGGAAATTTGAAAGTATGTTTCAAAAAAACCTACTCCCCTATCTGACAGTGATTTAATAACAGATAAATTTTTAACTCCAAGACCCAAGGAAAAAAGGTAGGCAAGGGATGAAAATCTTTCTACGTCTTGTTGACTATAGTTTTCTTTAATCTGCTCAAATTTATAATCAACTAACTCTATAAAATCATCTTCTTTTAGACCAGATTTTTTGAGCGCATCATGTTGTGAATAATTACTAATTACTATCTTCGAATTAGATGATGATGAGGTTAAAAGCTTTGGATTATTTTTAATTGCTTTGAGTGAGTAAAATTGGTTTTCCTGTAAATCTAAGATTTTCTTTATTTTTAAAATATCTTTATCAGAAAAAGATCTTGTTCCTCCTTTTGATCTATTCGGATTGATTAAACCTTCTTTTTCTAAAAATCTGATTCGTGATATTGTGACTGAAGGATATTCTTTTTTTATAATTTTTACAGCATTTCCAATATTCATTTTTTATCAACTTTTGTAATAATCAAATTAAATTTCCCAATTTGGATTCTATGACCTGACATAAGAGTAGATTCACTTGTTAGCTCTCCATTAACAAATATTCCGTTTGTTGATTTTTCATCAGTAATAACAACTATGTCATCATCAACACTTATAAAACCATGATTTCTTGAAACTGTTATATCATCAAGAATAATTTCTTTACTTTCTAATCTTCCTATTTTGTGTATACCATTTGTTAGTAGCCATGATGATGACTTTGTGTCATCATTTAACAACGATAAGATGTACTTTGCTTCTTGATTAATGAAGATAGAATCTTCAAAGGGTATAGTGTCATTATTCATTTCTTTATATATATTTTATAGAAATATTCTAAAGCTACAAAATAGTAAAATATTAAGGAAATTACTCCAAAATATAGGAAAAATATAGACTCAAACCCTGCATTTATTACGAAAAAACATATAGAAAAAAATATTAAAACTGTACCTATTTTTCCATAATTAGATACAGATAATGTTTTAGTCTTTGTTAAAACATTTAAAGATCCAAGAACAACTAAAAACTCTCTGAATATAACTCCATAAAAGAACCACGAAGGAAAAATAGATGATAACCAAAAGATTAACAATATGAACACTATTCTGTCACACACAGGATCAAGAATAGTTCCAAGCCTACTGACTAGATTAAACCTTCTTGCAACAATACCGTCTAGAGAATCAGAGAGCCCTATTAGAGCAATGATAAAAACTAAAGTAGGTGTTTGAAAGTCATTAATTGATTGTTGAAAAAAAAGATAAATAGAAACAAATAACCGAGTTAATGTAATAAGATTTGGTAAAAGTAATATATCTTTAGGAGTCAATAAAGAATTCCTTGGTATCATGGGTAGCAACGAAATGTCCGCCCCCAATATCAACCATCTTTTCATCAGGATTATTTGATATTATTTTATCAAGCTCATCAAAATTAATAAGATACTTTTCTCGATTAAATGACGGATCCGGAATTGGGATTGATGAAATCAATCTTTTTGTATATGGATGTATTGGGTTTTGTAATAACTCTTCTGTCTCTGCAATTTCAACGATTTTGCCATTAAACATAACAGCAATTCTATTACACATATATCTTGCCACAGCCAGGTCATGTGTAATGTATAAGTATGATACTTCTAATTCTTTTGCGAGGTTTAACATAAGATCCATTATTGAAATTCTTATGGAAACATCTAACATTGATGTTGGCTCATCGCATACTACAAACTTAGGTTTCATTACCAGTGTTCTTGCGATTGAAACTCTTTGTCTCTGTCCACCTGAAATTTCATGAGGGTATCTTCCAAGATAGTTTTCTGGTGGAGTCAAGCCTACGGTTCTTAAAATCTCAATAATTGCTTCTTCCCTTTCACTCAGAGATCCTATGTTATGAATATCAAGTGGCTCTTTTATAATATCTTTTATTGTCCATCTGGGATTCAAAGATTCGTAAGGATCTTGAAAAATCATTTGTATATTTCTTCTAAAAGTCTTCAATCCGTCTTCATTGATATTATCAAATGACTCCATACTCTGAGAATCAGGATTATAAAAATTTATATTACCTGAAGTTTTTGGATCAAGTAAACATAAAGACCTTGCAGTAGTTGTTTTTCCACAACCACTCTGACCAACCAAACCTAGGGTTTCTCCAGCCTTAATATCAAAACTTATACCGTCTACAGCTTTGACTATTTTTTTATTTCTAGAAAACAAACTTTTAGAGACTTCAAAATGTTTTACTAGATTTCTTACTTCAATTAGATTATCAGCCATTATAAATTATTTTCCTTGACTACATATATCGGCAAAGTGATCTGGGTTCACTTCTACTAACCTCATGTGTTCAGACGGATTACATTCTGTATCTCTATTTGGACATCTAGGAGCAAATGAGCATCCTTCAATTTTATTTATAAGACTGGGTGGTTCACCATCTAGTGATTTTAATTTTTTCTTTTCACCTCTTATTGAAGGTGTTGAGTCTAATAAAGCTCTTGTATAGGAATGAATTGGGTTTTTAAAAACATCTTTTGTTGGGCCCATTTCTACAATTGAACCTGCATACATAACGGCTATTTTGTCAGTCATTTCTGCAATTACTGCAATATCATGAGAAATATAAATTAAGCTTAAACCTAATAAATCTTGAACCTTTTTTATTTCATTAAGAATTTGGTCTTGTATAACTACGTCAAGTGCAGTTGTTGGTTCATCTGCAATTATAATTTTTGGATCACACGACAAAGCCAATGCAATTACAGCTCTTTGTTTCATACCTCCAGATAATTCATGGGGATACCTATCTGTGGTAGACTCGTCAAGCCCAACCATCCTAAATAATTCAATAATCTTATTCATGTTTTCTTGTTTTGTGTTTTCGGGATAATGCTCTCTCATAGCTTCCCTAATTTGTTCTCCAATTTTAATTACGGGATTCCACGCATTCATTGCGCCCTGAAAAACGATACTAATACTGTCCCATCTGACTTTCCTTAGATCATTTTCAGACAAACCAATTAATTCTTTTCCGTCAAGCTTTATACTTCCCTGTGTTATAACAGAATTATCAGGCTGAAGTTGTAACAAAGTCATGGCTACAGAAGTTTTTCCACATCCAGATTCTCCAACAAGACCAAAAGATTCACCACTGTTTACTTCAAAAGAGATATTCTTGACAGCATCAACATTGCCTTCCATAGTGTCATAATGCATTGATAGATTTTTAACTTCAAGTAGTGCTTTACTCATTAGCGTCTTCTTAACCTTGGATTAAATACATCATCTAGACCTCTACCTACTAAGTAAAATCCTCCAGCAAGCAATGTTACTGATAATCCAGCAGGTAAAATTAACCACCAATATTTAAGACCTGTAAAAATAAAGCCTTCTGCTTGTGCTAAATAAATCATTATTCCCCAGCTCATATCAATATTTAATA
This sequence comes from uncultured Candidatus Actinomarina sp., assembly GCA_902597375.1. GTDB lineage: Bacteria > Actinomycetota > Acidimicrobiia > Actinomarinales > Actinomarinaceae > Actinomarina. The sequence goes on from CACJXH010000001.1 coordinate 49,487, forward strand.
AACCAAGGAAAGATAAAACACTTTCAGATGCTATTGCCCCGGTGACGCTAAATACCATAAAGAGTAAAGCAAGTGGTGCTACATTCGGAAGAATATGAGAAAACATTATTCTTCTTTTGCTACCACCAGTAATCCTTGCTGAGTCAACAAATGGCTTAACTTTCACTTGTAGAGCTTGTGATTTTACAGTAATAACTGAGCCGCCCAAACCACCAATGGTCCCTAGTACTACAGCTAAATGCCATATTTGTAGCTCAGCAAATGCAGATATAATAAATAAGAACGGCAATGTAGGAAGCATTAGAACTAAGTCAGATTGCCTCATTAGATAAGTATCTAATACCCCACCATAAAAAGCTGCAGCGGTTCCTAAAAGTGTTGAGATACCAACACCTATAATTGCACTTATTAATCCTAATACAAAAGCAACTTGGCTACCCTCCATAATTTGAGAGAATATATCTCTACCTAAAGAGTCAGTACCAAGTATATGCCTACTTGAAGGAGGTGCAGGCTGAACATTTGATTCATAAATTTCACCTACTTCTCCTTCAATATTGAATGCTTTCAAATACCGAATATTAACTTCGTCGACACGAGGACAGTCTCCCTCTTGTTGATATTCTTTTGTAGGATATTGTGTAGGACATTCAACAATTGTTCGTCCTACTTTTTCGGCATCATAACCAACTACAGGATGGTAAATGCCTTCATCCCAAATCCCAGTAAGGAACAACAAAGGCTGTAATATTGACAAAAAACCAAAGAAAACAACAATACCTAAACCAGTCATCCCAAGTCTGCTTTGTTTAAACAATCTCCAATTTTTTTTAATAGTTGCTTTTATATCTCTGTCAAAATTCTCGTTTTCCATATTAACTATCCGCTTTAACTCTTATACGTGGATCAAGAAAAGCATATGATACATCTGCTATGAAATGTGCAATTAAAGCTAATATTCCAATAAATGAAAATGATGCCATTGCAAGGGGTATATCTTCCCTAGTGACTGCTTCAAGTATAAGTTGACCCATGCCAGGCCATGAAAAAATTGATTCAGTCAATACAGAACCATCGATGATTGTAATTATGGTAAAGATAAAAGATGTAACTACAGGCAATAGAGCTGTTCTCGCAGCATGTCTATCCCTAATTCTTTTTTGACTAAGACCTTTTGCTCTAGCGGTAAGAATATAATCATCTTTTAGTACCTCCATCATTGTTGTACGTGTTAATAAAGCAGTACCCGCGAATGCAACTAAAGTGACAGTAAATGTGGGCAAGATCATATGAAAAGCAATGTCAGCTGCATAAAATCTTTTTAACGATGCTTCACCATTACTCCAGTAAATAGAAGCTAAAACTAATAGAAATAATAAACCTACAATTCTTGCATTTCGTCTATTCTCTAATGATTCGATATTTCTTGTGAAAATAAAAACTAAAAATAATAAGAAGGAACCGATTGTTGTAAACAAAATTAATGTATAGAAAATTTCATCACTTGAATATGGCGAATCGTACCATTTTTCAGGAACTAAAAATTTACCAAGCGGGAACCAGTTCATTTTATATCCAAAAAACCATAGCATCATTAAAGCGAACCAGGGATAAAAAACAGTATAAGAAAAGACAGAACCAATAGTTATCCATGTTTCAGATTTTGAACCCCTCCTCCACGCTAGGACTTTCCCAACTAAAAACCCTGAATAAAATGCTATAACATTAACAATTGAAAACAACATTAATGTCCTAGGTAGTCTTTCTGCAATAACTTCAATTGGAGAACGCGGATAGTAAATGTATGAATATCCAAAATCACCTTTGAAAAAATTAATTATATAAAGCTGTACACGTTCAAATAAAGGTTTATCGAGTCCAAATAATTCAATTGTGCGCTGGTAGGTCTCAGGTGGTAATAATGGGTTTAAAAGTAAACTTGAAAATGCATTACCAGGTATTGCATTGAATAAAAGATAAGAGATTATAAGAAAAAGAAAAAATACAATAATCATTTCAAAAAATCTTTTAACAGTGTAAATTAACATACTTCCTCTTTAATTTTAAAAGTGACCTTACATAAATAATAAATGAAAAGTGGGTATTTCTACCCACTTTTCAATTCTAATGTTAACTTCTATTTGTTAACTTTTACACTACCAGGTAAACCATAAAGGTTTGACATAGCACCTAGAACTTCTGTGTAAGGAAATTCTATGTTGTTTCTGTATGCCTCAATTAATGGTGGTGTAAATAATACTAAATATGGAAGATCTTCAAATAAGATTGTTTCCATTTTTTTAGCAACTACTTGTGCTTCACCGACTGATTTTGCTGCATTAAATTCTTCTGCTAGAGCATCATACTCTGGATTACTATATCCAGGTGTATTCAAACCACCAGCACATGCATCTGCGTCAGTCTCGAAAAAGTCAACAATATGATCAGGATAAGGTGTTAATCCCCAACCCAACATATACATAAACCATTCATCACAAGTCTCTGGATCAAGAATAAGGTCAACAATAATGCTAAAACCAGTTGGTCTAGCAACTGCATCAATACCTAATTGCTGCATCCAGTCAGCAATAAATAGTGAGAATGTTGATCTTATTGGATCATATCCGGCAGATGGTGCGTAAAGCAACATATCTGAAGGCATTGCTTCTCCATTTGGACCTCTAAGGTTTGTAGGTGCAATAGCTCTTTCAGCTCCACCTGGGTGTGATCCCCAGTCATCGGCTTGCCATCCAGCATCTTGAAGGATGCTAATTGACTTGTTCCATCTTTCTTCAAAGTTCATGCCATTACATTCAGCTAGAACTCCTTGAACTGGAGATACCCATGATGTTAATGCAGGTGGCATAACGCCATCCATATTTATCACAGCTCCAGCAAGAATACTTTCGATAATGTAGTCTTTATCGACAATACATGCGACTGCTTGTCTGAAAGCCTGATTATCAGTAGGGAACTTACCTGCTCTTGTGTTAAAGGCTAAGTATCTAAAACCATTTGATTGGTTTGTAATAACTTCTACATCGCCTTGTGCGATTAATGCTTCAAGTGCATTTCTCTTTAATCCAAGTGGATTAAGAACAAAATCTACTTCTCCGCTTTGGAAAGCTAAGTATGCAGCATCTTGATCACCATAAAGTGAGAATTCAACTGTACCAACGTACGGACCGTCAGTCCAAGAAATTGAATCTCCACTTAAGTCACCAAACTCATATGAAACTTTTGGTGCAACTCCATTATCTAAGTTATAAGAAACACCACCATTTGCGTAAACAGTGTTGTCTCCACCAAAATACATTGTGTCTGAGTCATATTCCCATGTATAGAATGCTCCCTTTTCAAGAGTTCCATATTCAAATGCACCAGCAACTGGTACACCATCCACAGGAGCAGCTAATAAAGTTTCTCTATCAGTTGCATATTGTGACCAATAATGTTCTGCAACAAAAGATGCACTAGCAACACCGTATTGCCATATAGACAATCCTGGGTCAAAGTTAAATGTTATTTTAACTGTATAGTCATCAATTGCTTCGATGTTAGTAAGACCTTGTGAAACAGTTCCATCTTCTCTTTCAGTAGCTAATGGATAACTATTAGTCCAACCACCTAACATTCCTAGATCTCTAACGGTTTCAAAAGTGAATACCATATCGTTAGCATCTATAGCTTCGCCATCACTCCATTTAAATCCTTGGTGCATCGGAACAGTGTAACTAAAAGTTCCGTCTCCATTATCAACGGAAGTTTCTACTAATTCAGATGCCATGTTAGTGACTAACGTATAGCTAGGATAGTTTGTTCCAAACAAACTTGTTGCTTGGGGACTTAAAGTTGCAAAAGTCCAATAGTCTTGCTGCACATCGACAGCGTCCCAAATATTGAAGCCTTGTGAATCAGAATAGATACCCATTTTAAATACACCTTCAGGTGCATTAGAGACTTCTTCAACTTCTGCTGCAGTAGTTGCAGGAGCAGCTTCTTCAGCTACTTCCTCTTCAACAACTGTTTCTTCTTCAACTGCATCGCCACCACAGGCAACAACAATCATTGCAAAAATTGAGAAAAGTACAATAAATTTGTATCTAACTGAGCCCTTATAATTACTCAATATTTCTCCTTTTTGTATACAAAAAATCCACTTAAAAAAGTGGATAAACATATAGTAGGTATGAATTATGTGATATCAACATATAATTAAATTTTATTTATACATCTAGTTGATAAATAAGATCTAATTGTTTAAGAAAATAGTAATTATTACCTGATAAATTCTTATAACCAAGTAAAAACCAAAGAAGAAAACACCAATTTTAAATCCAAAATTTTCCATTTAAATTTTTACCTTAATTTTTAAAGCTACATTTTTAAAATTATGGTCACTTCTTAACTTATTTTCGATAAAAGAAATATAGTTTTTAGGAATTCTAGAACTTAAATTAAAAGAAAATGAAGGGGGTTGAGTATCGTATTGTGTTACATATTTTAGTTTTGCCCTTCTGCCTCTAAAAGGATGAGGTGGATTTGCAACCCATAATTCCCTAAAATATAGATTTAAATCAGAAGTATCTATTCTATTTTCTAATTGTGAGATGATTTCATCTAACGTGGCTGAAAATTTGTTTAGGCCTTTTTTTGTTAATCCAGAAATTCTTAATATTTTTAACCAAGTAAATTTTTTAAGTTGAATTTTTATGTTTGAATTAATTCTATCCTTATCTTCTTCACTAAGAAGATCCCATTTATTAAGAATAAGAATAGGTGTGCAGAAGTTTTCTACCGATTCATTGATTAACCGTAAATCTTCAAAATTTATACCTTCACTTGAATCAATAACAATAAAAGAGACTAATGAACTATCCAATGTGCTTAATGATAACTTTGAAGCATAACGATCAATCTGATCTTTTTGTTTTTTTCTAGGGACACCTGCAGTATCAATAATATTAAATAATTTATCATCGAATAGTACCTCTTCACTAACAGAATCTCTTGTTGTTCCTGGTTTATTTGAAACAACTGATCTCTCTCTATCTAAAAAAGCATTGAATAGTGTTGATTTTCCTGAATTTGGTTTTCCAATTATCGAAATAGCATTCCTATTTTTAAAAACACCATTTATTTCCTTACCTGAAAATTTAATTAAGTTATCTAATAATTCATCAGTGCCAATTTTGTGATATCCAGAAATAAAAGTTTCTTTGCCATATATATATTTGAACATCCTTTTATCAAGGTCGTAATGATTAAAATTTTCACATTTATTAAAAACTGTTGTTGTTTTAGTCTCAACTTTAACAAGTTGTAATAGGTTGTTTATTTTATCCAGACCACTAAAGTTTTTTGAATTTATATCAATCACAAACAATATTCGATCTGCATCTTTCAAAAATTGTTGTAGTTTGTTTTGAAAAGCTTTATTAAAGTCATCAGGATTATCATCAAAACCTGGCAAATCTGACAATATTATTTGTTTATTGTTTAGTTCTAAGTAAGTACTTATTTTATCTCTAGTCGTATTTGGTTCAGAACCAACAATAGAACTTTTTGTGTTTGTAAGTGAATTTATTAGTGTAGATTTACCTGAATTAGGTAAACCAATTAATATCACTTCATTTTTTTTATTTTCGTTCATATTTTAAATATAGCTAATCTTATTTTATGGTAAATAATCTCTATGTTGTAACTCCAAGAGGATTTTGTGCAGGTGTCGAAATGGCAATAAAAGCACTAACTTGGATGCTTAAAATTTATGATGAACCTGTTTATTGCTATCACGAAATTGTACATAATGACTGGATTGTTCAAAAGTTCAAGGACAAAAATGTTATATTCATTGAGGATCCAAAAGATTTACCGAAAGGTTCTATTGTCATGCTTTCGGCTCATGGAACTGCACCATTGATTGAGATGGAATTCAAAAATATTTCAATGACCAGTGTCAATTCTGTCTGTCCTCTTGTCACAAAAGTTCATCATGAAGCAAAGAGATTTAGTGAAGATGGAAAGAAGATAATCTATGTAGGTCATAAGAATCACGATGAGGCTATAGGAGCACTAGGTGTTGCACCAGATAATATGGTATTGGTAGAGTCTGTCGAAGATATTGATCAAACTAATTTACACAACGACAAGGTTGCATTGCTTGCTCAAACTACACTTGCAATGTCTGAATGGGAACCAATATTAAATAAAGCAAAAAGTGAGTACCAAAATATTGAATTACCAAGAAAAAGTGATTTATGTTATGCGACTACTAATAGACAAAAAGCACTAATAAATATTTCAAACAAAGTTGATAAAGTACTGGTAGTTGGATCTAGTACCTCAAGTAATACGAATGCACTAGTTACTACTATTAATAATTTAGGAAAAGAAGCTCATAGAATAGAGACTCTAGACGATTTAGATAATATAAGTTTAGATAATGTAGATGTTGCTATCACTGCAGGAGCATCTGCCCCAGATCATATCGTCAAAGAAATTTCAGAATATTTAAACCCAAATAATTTAGAATTTTTTATTGACACAACTGAGGAAGAGTATTTTCCACTTCCTAAAGAATTAAGAAGTAATATAACCTCACTTTCAAAACTTTTAAAAGATATGTTTCCAACAAATAGTAAAGAAGCTGTAAATGGCATTTCCAAAGATAAAAGTTGGTCAGCTACTGAAGCTTTAAGTTCTTTATAATAAGATCAATTGTTTCATCTATCGATAAATTTGAATTATCAACAACCAGTGCACCCTCTGGAATAGTTAAAGGAGAAAATACTCTATTTTTATCTTCAAAATCTCTTTTTTTAACATCATAAATTGTTTCCTCCATATTTGATTGACCTTCTCTTCTTTTACCTCTGGTTTCCAAATCTGCATCTAAATATACTTTGTGTTCAGCATCTGGAAATACAACGCTACCCATGTCCCTACCTTCAATTACAAGTGGTTTGTCGAGATTTTCGAAATAGCTAATTAAACAATCTTTAACCAATATTCTTAACCCAACTTTTTTTGCAATTTCTGAACTTTTTACAGAAACTTCATTGTCATATAAATCTTCTTCATTAAAAATTACACCATTAACGTTGCACTGTTCAGAAACAATTTCTATTTTTAAATCTTCAATTTGAACGTTTTTGTTATTTAGTAAAAATTTTGCAACAGACCTATAAATAGATCCACTTGAGAAAAAACAAGAATTTAATATAGTTGCAATACTTTTGCCAACTGAGGTTTTTCCAACTCCGGATGGGCCATCAATTGTTACAAGAAACTTTTCCATATATTGATTCTATATTTCTAGTTACTGTTTATTTGAGATAATTGACCAATTTTCATATCATCTAACAAAAAATTACCAATAGAAATTCTCTTTAAATTTTTAATTTCAACTTTATTTTTTGTAAAAACTCTTCTAATTTCTCTATTTTTTCCAGTATTGAGAGTCACTTTATATTCAAATTTATTAACCTTACTTAATTTATTTATTACTAGTTTTTCATTTTTATCAGTTACAACTTTTTTAAAAGAGTTAAAGTCAATGGGTTTTGAAACGGTTACTATGTATTCTTTTTCGTAGCCCTTTGAAGGATGATTAATATTGTTCAGCCAATCTCCATCGTTGCTTAAAAGCATCAAGCCTTCTGAATCTTTATCAAGTCTTCCACTATATTTAAGTGAATTATCATTTATGATGTCGTATATCGTCTTAGATTTTCCCTGAGCTTTTGAAGAACAGATATACCCTATTGGTTTATAAAATTTGAAATATTTATAAACAATCTTTGAAGACAAAATTTTGTTTTGATATGTAATTACATCTGTAGTCATAATATCTTGCCCTACGACTGCAAGTTTATTATTAACAGTTATTTTTTTTGCTTTAATTAATTCATCAGCGTTTCTTCTCGATGTATTCAGGTGAAGAGCTAAATATTTATTTATTCTCAATTATTCTTCTTCAGACGGCGATGAGAAATATTCACCGATAGTAGGTAAATCATTTAAACTTTCAAAGCCTGTTTTTTCTAAAAACTCATCTGTCGTTGAATATAAAATAGGACTACCTGGGACATCCAGCTCCCCTGACTTGTAGACAAGACCTCGCGACTCAAGAGTCTTTATAGAGGATTCAGATTCTACTCCCCTTATCTCAGAAACTTTTAACTTTGTAACTGGTTGTTCGTATGCAACTATCGCAAGAGTTTCTAAAGCTGGGGTTGATAAGCCTTTTAAAACTGATGGAGGCTTTACTGAATCTAAATATTTAGGTATATCATTTACAGTCACTAAATCAGATTTCGTTGAATCAAATCGTAAATAAAATCCAAAACCAAGATTTGTTAAGTCGTTGTTAATTTCATCAAATAATTTAAATAGTTTATTTCCATCTATCTCTAGGAGTTCTTCAAAATAGGAGTTTTGTACAGGTCCATCACTTACCAAAAGGGTCGCAGTAATGATTTTTTTATTCTTCATAATTTTTTTCAATCTTAATAAGCTCATTATTATTAACTTGTTCTGCTTTTACAAATCCCCAACGTATTGCTTCAAGTAAAGCTAAAAAAATTGCAACTGCTTGTTCAGAGGTCTCAACTTCAGAGGCAAGCTCTTCAAAAGAAGTATTTAATCTTTTGTCTACACTAGACAGTAAAGAATTGATCGCTTCATCTATATCAGGTAAATCATATTCGATATGATCAAAACCCTTAATTGATTTATATCTAATAAAAACTTCTTCAGCTGTTTCTTGAAATATTTTTTTATCAATAGTTATTTCAATATCAGGTTTACGAAATAGATTTAAAGTCTGATAATATTTAAAAGCACTTATAGACATTTCATTTTCTCGTATTCTTGAGGCAAGAGCAATTCCAACTTCTGAAAAAGCTTTGAACTGTAATAATCTTGCAAATGCCAAATCTTTGTCCTTAATCAATTGAATTTCGTCAATCCAATCAACATCTTCATTTTGGGGAAGTAAACTTTTAGCTTTCAATTCAAATAATGAAGCAACTAACAATACAATCTCTGAAAAACTATCAATATCTTTTCTAACATTTTCGACATTTAAAGATGAGAACAAATTTAATAGGTTAGTGTTTAAATCATTATCCTTATTATCAGAAAAATCGATAAGTAATGATTTAAGATTTGAAATTAAGTCATTTAAATCCATTAATAATCAGTTTTATCCAATATGAAGTGTTTATTCTGCAACAGTTCTTTTTTATAGTATTGAATAATGTCATCATTAACCGAATATTTTTCTAACTCAGTTAAACCGTTTATTTCATGATCAAGATATAAACGAGATTTTTCATTGTTTACAATTTTCAGTTCAGAAAATATCCTAAATATCCATGAAAAATGTGATATTGATTTTCCAATATCATGAATAAGAGAAAGAGTAAATAAATTATTTAACGACTCCAATTCTTTTATTGAAGGTGATTCATTATCAAAAGTCATATTTATTGTACGCTCAAGAACTTCCACAGAATGATGCCTGTCTTGCATTGAGAGTTGCCAAAATAATCTTAGAAGATTGTCGTCATTAAGTTGTTGCATGACTTTAATCTGATCTTCAACAGGGAGATGTTTATAAAACAAAAACCTAATTGCTCTTTTGATTTTTAAATATAGTTTCATGCTCTTGGATGACTCTCCTTAAATATTTCTACCAAAAATTCTTTGGTTAATTTAGTATAAATCTTTGTTGTAGAAACTGATGTATGTCCTAATAATTCTTGTAACGTCCTCAGATCACATCCTGCCTCGAGCATATGTGTAGCTGCACTATGTCTCAATGTGTGTGGATGAACTGATAATGCATTATCCGAAAGTGCTGCTGACTTTTTAATAATTCTAAAAATTGCTGATCTATCGAGCTGATTCATGTTTTTTGATAAAAATAAGTATGGTTCTTGAGTGTTTAATTCATCACGAAATTTTAAGTACTTTGATAAATTAATTTTTAATTCAGAACCTATTGGAACAATTCTCTGTTTAGAACCTTTTCCAAATAGCTTTACGAAATCTTCTTCAAAATCTAAATCTGATACTCTTACGTCACATAGTTCCGAAACTCTACAGGCAGTTGAGTACATAAAATCAATCAACGTTAAATTTCTAGAGTTCATATAGTTTGAATGATCATAGATGTTTATTAATCTATTAACGTCTGATACTGATATAGTTTCAGGTAGATAAGAGCCTTTTTTTAAACTAACTTTTTCAATTACAATCTGATATTCCTTATTATCTAAATTAAACCAATCAATATATTGATTTATAGAAGAAATTTTTCTTATCTTCGAATTATCAGATTTGTGATTTAGTTCTGAAGTTATGAATAGCTCAATTAGATCATTATTTATTATATTTTCACCGGTAAATTCTAAAAATTGAGTTATATCTGATTCATATGCGCTTATAGTGTTTGCTGATAGACCTTTTTTAAATTTTAAAAAATTTGTGAACTCTAGGACTAAATCTTTGTTACTTTTCTTTGACTGTTTCTGAGACAATGTTTTCTGATTTTATTGATATGTTTTTAATTGAAGCAAGTACAAATTCTTTGAATAAAGGAGCTGGGTCCCATGGCCTTGATTTAAATTCAGGATGAAATTGCGAAGCTATAAAAAACGGGTGGCCTGGAATTTCTATCATTTCAACTAAATTATTGTCTGGAGAAACTCCCCCAATTTTTAGACCTTTTTCTACTAATATATCTCTATATTTATTATTCACCTCATATCTATGCCTATGTCTTTCATAAATTATTTCATCACTATAAATTTGTGCGGCTAATGAATCATCATTTAATTTACATGGGTATGTACCTAGTCTCATAGATGCACCGACATCATCTTTTTCTAAATTTTGATTTGGTAGTAAGTCAATCACATAATTTTTTGTGTTTTTTGAAAATTCTGAAGAGTTTGCATCATCAATTCCACAAACATTTCTTGCAAATTCGATTACAGCACATTGTAATCCTAAACATATACCTAAAAATGGTATGTTATTTTTTCTAATGTACTCTATTGCTGAAATCTTTCCTTCTATCCCCCTGTATCCAAATCCTCCTGGGACAATAACCCCGTCCATATCTTGTAGATTTTCTATTTCAAAATTGTCTGCATCTATCCAGTGAAGATCGAGTTTTACTTTATTTTGAAGACACGCATGATTAAGTGACTCTACAACAGAGAGATAGCTATCTGGTAATCCAAAATATTTTCCAAGGATTGCAATCTTAACTGTTTCATTTGCTTCAAGTTTAAGATTTACCATTGTTTTCCATTCCTCTAATGAAGGTTCATTAGTTTGTAGATTCAATCTCTCATCCACTGATTTATCAAGACCTTCATCACGCATCCTTAAAGGAACGGCATAGATATCATCTAAATCAGGTGCATTAATTACATTATTTACTGCAACATCGCAAAATAATGAAACTTTGCTCTTTATCTCATCATTAAGTTCTCTGTCTGATCTCAAAACAATTAAATCAGGAGAGATACCTGCTGCTCTTAATAAAGATACGGAATGTTGAGTAGGTTTTGTTTTTAATTCGGTACTTGGACCGATAAAAGGTACCAATGTGACATGAATAAACATTACGTTTTCAGTTCCTAATTCTTTCCTTATTTGTCTTGCAGCTTCAAGAAATGGAAGAATTTCAATATCTCCAACGGTTCCCCCAATTTCAGTGATTTGAACATCTACATCATTTGAGATTCCCTTAATTCTTCTTTTTATTTCATCAGTAATATGGGGAATAACTTGAACAGTTGCACCTAAGTAATCTCCTTTTCTCTCACTTTCAATTACTTTTCTGTAAATACTTCCTGTAGTAACGTTGGAGTCTTTTCTTAAATTAACGCCTGTAAACCTTTCATAATGACCAAGATCTAAATCAGTTGTTGCTCCATCTTCAGTTACAAAAACTTCACCATGTTGAAAGGGATTCATTGTATCCGGATCAACATTAATATAAGGATCTAATTTTTGATTTATAACGCTTAATCCACGAGCTTTGAGAAGGTTTCCAAGAGATGCAGATGTAATCCCTTTACCAAGACCAGAGACAACACCACCGGTGACAAAAATGTATTTGGTCACATTGAAACTTTAGCATATAAAGAATTAAATAAAAGGACTATCTTAAAATTTGATTTAAAAATAAATCTAACTTTGGATCATTATCTGTGCCAAGTATGTTTATAGATTTATCTGATAAGCCATATTCATACTTCAGATTCTGATCATTTTTTTCTTGAACTTCAACAACACCATCAAACTGAATGGCATAATTTTGATTCTTATTTATTGATACTTCAATCAAACTATTTTTATCTATGACTATAGATCTTGGAAACTTTGAAAATGGAGAGATTGGTGTGATAGATATAACATCTAGATTATTTTGAATAATTGGACCACCAGCAGAGTAATTGTATGCAGTAGAGCCAAGTGAAGTTGATAGAATAAGCCCGTCAGCACGTAATTTTACTTTTTGTCCATACATTGATAATTCCAGATCAAGAATCCTGGTTGGAGAATTTTTAATAATAACGACTTCATTGAAAGCAGGGAGGCTAAGGTCATTATTTTGAATTATTGCTTTTCTTTTAACAACATCGTAATCCTCATTATTCCAAGACTTAAGAATATTTCCAAGATTTTCAGAAGATGAAACTAAATAACCTAATCTTCCAGGACCAATCGTGATTAAAGAAGTATTTTTTTCCCATGCAACACGCATTGCTTTTAGAGCTGTACCGTCACCACCAATGCTTATAATTAAGTCGGGGTCAATCTTATTTAATTCTTTTGAATCTGATTCGACGTCAAATACATCATATTTTAAATTATTTTTCTCTACAGTTTTAAAAATGTCATCAGATATTTTTTTTGATAGGTACTTTTTAGATGAAATTATTAATAAATTCTTCACTAGGATATATTATACGTATCTTCTTAGGAGTACAAAGTGATACCAATTTCAGATATTAATCCAGCAAAAAGTAATCCAATTATTTCAAGAATTTTTATTATTGCATCAATAATTGTTTACGTACTTATCCAGCCAAAAAATCCTAGTGAGCTTTTTAATTTTTTTTATGAATTTGCTGCGATACCCTGTGAGATATATAACAATAAACCGTTATCAATAGATCAGTACTATAACAATGATTGTTCTGCTCTAACTAGTAATATTGTTTTCGAAAATAAAAATATTTTTTTAAGCCTAATCCTATCCAATATTTTCCATGCAAACTTTATACACATATTAGGAAACCTTTGGAGTTTTTGGATATTTGGAAACAACATAGAAGATGTTTTAGGAAGAGCTAGATTTATTATATTTCTTTTTATGACTGGATTGTTCAGTATGTTTGCTCACGTTTTTTTAAATTTTAATGATATTAATCCAATTGTTGGAGCGTCAGGTATAGTAGCGGCATTAATGGGTGCTTATGTGTATTTATTTCCAAATGCTCAATTACTTGTTCTGGTTCCTTTTGGATTTTTATTTCCAACAACAATAAGAGCAAAATTCTTTATGATTTTTTGGTTTTTTTCTCAAATTGTTATAGCTTTACAAAATAATAATATTTCCTGGGAAGCTCATATTGGAGGATTTTTAATTGGATACTTAGTTCTTAGAATTTTCAATTATAGAAGATACACTCTGTGAAAAAGTATCGAACTTAAAATCTGCTATATCTTCATCCAAATAGTTTTTTATTGAAGAGTCAACAAGATAAGATTTAGCATCAATATCTTTTGCAAGTAATATATCTGTATCAACTCTATCTCCAATTACAGCAAAAATCTTAGGGAATTGTTTCAACAAATACTCTGAATAAAAGGAATCTGGCTTTCCAAAAGAGTTAATACTTGATCCAACTAAGCTTTCAATTTCCCGTACTATCGCACCATTGCCATCTTTAAATTCATGATCGTTAATTGGGAAAGTAAGATCTTTATTCATAGCAATAACATCAACTCCTCTGTTAAAAGCATTTGCAATACTTTCGACGTCATGTCGTGAAAATGAATCTGTTCTTCCTATGAGGATAATTTCTGATTTATCAATTGGAAAGAGTTCAGTTGTTATCGTCTTTACATATTTTTGTAAATTGTATGAACCATGCACATAAATTTTTTTATCAAAATTCTTTAGATAGTCTTTTAAAATTACTAATGGGCTGACAATATCATTAAGATGTATTTCATTAGAAAGCATATTTTCTAATTTATTTTTTATTTGATAGGGAGTCTCTGAACTGTTGTTTGTTATGAAAATAATTCTAAAATTATTATTTTTAGCTTCATGAATAGAATCTTTTACTCCAGGAATAATTTTTGATTGAAGATAAATAGTTCCATCAAGGTCTGTAGCGATTATTTTCACGTTTCTTTTCCATTATTAGAACTTTGGCTGTAATTGCATTACTTTCATAAAAATTTTTTGCTTGTCTATCACTTGGTAAAGCAAATGATCTAACTTCCAAATTTTTCATATTTGCATTATCAGCAATGTATTCAAAAAGTTTTGTACCTAAACCAAGTTCTCTAAAATTATCTTTAATAAACAATTCGTATACATTCCAATAGAAATCAGCCTCTACAATTCTTGCATAGCCAACAATATTGGAATTACCCTTTTGAGAAGTTTTTAAAACAAAATAGTACGAATCAAAGTTTTCTGATATTTTTTGATAATAATCAAATAAAACACTGTCAATATTTTGAATTTCTTTGTTAAATAAATTTTGAAGGTCGATTGGTGGGTTTTTTTGTTGCTCTATTTCAAAATCTATTCCAAAATCTTGAAATTTTTTTTCATGCACAATCGTAACAAACCTTTGCCCGTGGTTTAGCTAACTGCGTAAATTTTAATATTAAGAAGCAAATTGAACATGTAAATTCATCTTCTTGAATATCTTCTACTGTTTCGTCTAATTTAAGGTCTGAGCTTTTAACATTTCTTTTTTCTGCAGCATCGACGGACATAAATGATCCTTCTGCTTCATCACCGTCATCAACAGCCTTCTTTTTCTCTGTTTCTACCCTAGCTTCTAAAGACTCTGTTTCTACTTCTTCTTTCTCTTCTTCTTCTTGAGGAGCTTCAGATTCATCTAAATCTTCCTCAAGGTCTTCCATAGTAGGCTCTTCTATGTCTTCGATCTCTTTATCTGCCATAATTGTCCTTAAATTTCTGTAAGAATAATACTAAATTTTGAGAAGTATAGCTTGTTTTTTAACAATAATCTCAGCAGGACCATTATCAAAATAATCACCATCAACTTCAATGGGACTTCTAGATTTTAGACAAATCTTATTAATTCTTTTCAATATCACATCGGGATCCGTTAAATGTAGGCCTTTCTTTGCTAAAAAGAATAATTTCATAGCTTTCGTCTTTGTAACTTTAAATATCTGAGTGTTTAACAATCCATCCTGCAAGCTTGATTTAGGAGAAATGTTCCAACCACCACCAAAGTATTGTCCATTACAAATTGAAATATTAAAGGCGATATCTCTGAATTCATACGAATCATTGCTTATTTCAAATATGTCACTCTTTGCAGGAAGCAATTTAATCCAAAAACTAATTGGATATCTAAATCTTTTAAAAACTCTTGGGAGTGCCTCGCTAGTTTTAACTGTGTCAGCTAAAAAACCAAAATTCAATACATTTACAAAATGTCTGGATTTATTTTCTGATTTTATATATGCAACATCTATTTTGTAATCTTGGTTCGTTTTTAGTCTTTCTACGCCTTCATTGATGGTTTTTGGAAATGCAAAAGTTCTCATAAAATCCGAACCACTACCCGAAGGAAGGCATGCAACTTCTGGATTAGCTATATTGTTTTTTAAAATTATATCGATCAAATTACTAAGCGTTCCATCACCTCCTACAGCACAAAAAATAACATCATCGTCAATATATTTTTTAATAATTACTTCTACTTCTTTAGATTGCTTTGTTTGATAAATATCACAATTTAATTGATTTTTATCAAAAATCTTTTGCAAATCTAGACGTGTTAGTTTTTTACCTCTGGAATTTTTATTATGGATTACTACTATTTTTTTCACAACATCGATTTTTGAATAATATTATTTCTAAATTTATCTGAAATAAAATCAAAATTTTCATTTCCATAAATTAATGAAACTTTCTGTGATATTTCTGCTGCTTCTCTTGATGCCTTTATAAAATCTCCTAACGTAATATTAAATTTGGTAATTGTATATTCGATATTATTTGATTTTATATATTCACTAAAAATACTAAACCATGAAACATCTAACTTAGTCTTATTTTTAACATTGTGTTTACTTTCAAGTATGTTGACCGTTTCTTGAGTAATCAAAAATTTACTCAACAATTTACTTTGCTTTTCGTGAATTGGTATATCATACTTTTGATTTGAAATACCCGAAGATAAAAACATTAGACAAAATTCAATATCATCTAGGTTATCCAACAACTCTATCCCAATTAGAAAACTATCACGATAAGTTTCAGTTAGGAGTTTATTTTTTTTTGATTCTGTAAAATAACCAAGATCATTCAAAACTGCAATTTTTGCTCTAAAATTTTTTTCTAATGATTGATCATTAATTTTGTTTTGATAAGAATAAAAACTTTTTTTTATCATCTCTAATCCTTCATGTTCACCATATTTATTTTTAAGATTTAATACAGACCCATATGAATTTGAATATGAAGAAATCAATTTATTTGGCTTTAAATTAAATAAATCATTAAACCAATTATTTTCAACCCTCCTGTCGTAATTAATAAAAGCAAAGCCTTTATTATCTATACCTCTTCTTCCTGCTCGGCCAGTTAATTGTAAAAATTCTGACTTTGAAATCAATCTAGTTCTTATACCGTCATATTTAAAAGATGAGTCAATCATAATTGATTTAGCTGGCATATTTATTCCTAAAGAAAGTGTCTCAGTAGCAAATAAAATATCAATATATCTATTAATAAATAAATGTTCTACAAATTCTTTGACAATTGGTGCCAGTCCAGCATGGTGAAAACCAATTCTTCTTGACCACATCCAAAAAAGTTCATCTAAATTTAATAGATTAAATTCTTCACTTGTTAGATCCCCAAACACAGAATCGAATAACACTTTTAAGTCATGGTTGTCAGTTTTTTTTCCAATTAAGTTTGATGCATGTCTAGCTTTGCTTTCAACCTTATCTCTTGAAAAAAAGAAAAATATCGAAGGTGTTGAATTCTTTAAAGATATGAATTCTAATTGGTTTGAAAGTGTTGGTTTTTTAAATTTTCTATATTTTTTATCAAATTGAAAAATTCGTTTATTTTTTTTATCTTTTGTTGATTTGATTGTTGTTATTTGATCATCATTCTGTGTTGCAGTAACTAATGAAATTTCAAGAGGAACAGGTCTTATTTTTGATTTTATCAAATCGGTTGGACCTCTTTGTGAAACAATCCAACTTAAAAACTCGTTCTCATTACCTATTGTTGCCGATAAACCAAGAATTTTTATTTTTTTGGGTAAATGAATGATAATTTCTTCCCAAGTCGCACCCCTTTCCTTGTCTGCCAGATAATGAACTTCATCTAAAATTACTAAACCAATTTCATTTATCCGTTCGTCCTCAGAAAATATCATATTTCTTAAAATCTCAGTAGTTGCAATTATTAAATTAGCGTTGGGGTTTTCATTTCTATCTCCTGTTAATAAGCCCGTGTCAATTCCTTCATTTTGAAAATCATTAAATTTTTGATTAGATAATGCTTTGATTGGCGTCGTATAAATGACTTTTTTTCCATCTTCAATGTATTTTTCAATGCCTTTTTCTGCAATTAATGTTTTACCAGAACCTGTTGGAGCTGTAACTAAAACATTCAGGCCATCTAATAATGATTTGATTGCTTGTTTTTGAAAATTATCAAGTTCAAATTTCACTTTGAACTTTTTTTATGTATAAAAATAGTAATTTCCATGAGTACATACAAAGGTATCGTGAAAACAAACAAACTAACGGGATCACCTGTGGGTGTAACAATTGCAGAAATTATTAATATGAATATAAATAGTTCAGCTCTGTTTTCTGTAAGTAATTGAATATTTAATATTCTTTTATTTAAAAGAAATAATGTAACAAGAGGAAGTTGAAAAGTAATTGCAAATAAAAGAGCAACTCTTGTAATGAATTGATAATAATTTTGCGATCTCAGAATGACTTCATTTTCATTAAATGAAAGTAGAAATTCAATGCCATATGAACCAAGATTCAATGCCGAGTATATTCCTAAATAGTAAAAAATAGTAAAAAATATATTGTAAAAAATAAAGGATAGCCATGATAAATCTACTAATGCGGGTTTTAGAAAAACACCAAGATTTAACAAGGTAAGTGGAAGTAATAAAATTAGTGAAATTAAAAAAACATTTGTAATTTTTACTTGAAACCCTTCATAAATAGTTAGTGCAAATATATTTGACTGATCGTATCCAGCATCAATTAATGGTTTATTGAGAATTTCAACAAAGAAGTGATACTCAATATATACATAAATTCCAAATATAAGAATTAATAACAGAGAAAATAAGATTCTAGTATTTAGTTCTTTAAGGTGATCAAAAAAAGGTTTCTTCATTCTTCTTCGTTCTCTATCCATTCCCATTTTTGATTTAAGCTAGAATCACCAATTACTTTTCGAGTTGGACCTTCGTTGAAATTCTGAAATGTGTCCATAAGTTTTTTTATACGTTTTTTATCAACTATCCCCAAGGAGATAAATAATATAATCAAAAGTTCAGTAAGACTCATAAATTTATCATATCTACTAAATTATTAATTCTTTTGTTGAATTCAATTTTTAATTTATTTGGTGAAACAATTTGTAGTTCTTGAAAATGCTCAAAGAAAAACTCTAATGCTACATTAAAATCTCTAAATGTGTAAATACACAATCCATCTTTAAAAAAGGTATTATCTTTATCTAACTTATTTGAAAAATTTTCGTTTTTGTATTTGAATTTTACTTCTATCGAATTGATTTTTTCTTTATTACTTGAACTTATGAGATTTAATTCATTAACCTCAATTATTCTATTAATTAAAAAAGTTTTAACTTTGTTATCAATTAAATCAATTGCTTCTAAAACATTTCCATCTTGATTGTTTGAAATGGAAATAGGTTTAATAGAGTATGTTTTAGAATAATCGTAACCGATTTTTAGATATTCTATATTTATATCTGTTAGTAAATGTATTGAAAGGTTATCTTCAAATTCTATATTTGACTTTTCATCAAAATACATATCAAGGATTTTTAAAAAATTATTGTAATCTTTTTTATTTATGTTTTGAATATTAAGATTTTGGTTGCTTTTCAATAAATTATAGATTTTAAACAATTCAAAATCGGTTATTGTATTCAATTCTTTAAATGTAGATGAATATTCAAAAAAAATAACATTTTCAGACGAATCAATCTCAAAATCAATAAAATTTTCACCATTAACTGAATAAACCTCGGACATAATATTAAGCATATAAACAATTGTTTCAATATCTTTGCCAAGCTTTTTAGTCAAATCATCAATATTCCATTTGTTACTATCTTTTAAAATATTGATGAAAAATGTGAAATCTTGTAGTTGTAATTTATTTTTCATCTAAATACTCCAAAAACCTTTTTTTGTCTTTGCTAGTCATTTGTATTATTTTTGCGTCTGTGATCAAAATAAAAACGATTAATTTTTGAATATCATATGTTGAAATTTCAATATTTATTTTATTTCCATCGTCATTGCTTTTAATTAACGAATGTTTAAAACTATTTTTTTGAACAATATAATGATCTTTTAATATTGATAATTTAATGAAAATTGGTTGAATACTTTCTTCCCATGAAAAATTAATTGTTTTTAACTCGATATCATGTAGGTCAGGTTTAGTTCCAAGTTTAAGATCATCTATGTTGTCAATTTTAAATGTCTTAAACTTTGACTGTTCATTTGCTCCTACATACCATTGGTTGTCATATTGTTTTAAACCAAGAGGATATACTTTTCTTAAAGAACTTTTATATTTGAACGAAACTCTTCTTTTTTCATTTATAGCTTGAGTTATTTTTGATATATTTATATTTCTACTGTTAAATTGATAATCTGATTTAAAAAACTGTTTTATCAAGCGATAAGTATTTATAAAATCATCAATATTGATAGCTTCGTTATTTTTTATATCATCAAATATCTGAGTGCCTGATAATTTATATCCATCATTAATTTTCCATTTATCATTTTCAAAATCCAATAAAAAACCCATGTCCTTTAATAAAGCTTTATCTCTTTCAAATGATCTTTTAAAAGCAGATTCACTTAATTCTCTGTATTCAATTACATTGTCTTTAATAAAATTTGTTGTTAAATTTTCATTATTTAAAGAGAATAAAGTTAATAATTTAAGACATCTTTTGAACACATTCTTCATAGGTTTTCCTACTCTTATTTTATTTAATTCTGTATATTATTTTTTTACTCTTGTATTTGTATATAGCAAAATTAATGTATCATTGAATATATGAAAGTATGGATTGATCAAGACCTATGCACTGGTGATGGCCTTTGTGAAGAAATATGCCCTGACGTTTTTGTTGGTAAAGATGATGGACTATTTTATGTTAAAGAAGGTGACAAAATTTTCTCAGAGGAAGATGGGAATGTTGGTGGTGCTGAAGGCTTAGCTGTTGTACCAAAAGGACAAGAAGAAGCTGTTATAGAGTCGGCAGAAGAGTGCCCTGGTGAATGCATAATGATCGAGCCTAGTTAGACAAAAACCTAGCACTTACCACAAATCCTGT
The DNA here is from genome assembly GCA_902597375.1 of uncultured Candidatus Actinomarina sp. Taxonomy (GTDB): domain Bacteria; phylum Actinomycetota; class Acidimicrobiia; order Actinomarinales; family Actinomarinaceae; genus Actinomarina. Next base: position 70,398 of record CACJXH010000001.1, read on the forward strand.
ATGACCTACCATTTCATTTTTTGGTCTTACAATTTTTTTATCCACGATCCATTCACGATTTAAAGTTTCCATTATTTTGATGTTTATAAAATTATGTTCATTGAGTTTGATGACAATTTTCTCTACTTGTGTAATTGATGGCAAATAAGATACCCAATTTAAATTCTTTTCGACTTTATTTTTCATAAAAAACTCCCAAGGTTCAGGAATATCAGTGATTATAGTGTCTACTTCATCTGCAATATCTTTAAAAGAAAAATTTGATAAATTAGTATTTATATAATTTACTTTTAAGAAATTATTATTGTTTTTTGTTGAAGTTAAGAATCGTTCAATTGTTTTTTGTGCTCTCCTTTGATTCCTTTTACTTTCATCTAAGGTAAAAAGTTTGCTTTCTTTATCTAGAATTAAATTTAAATAAAGTGTTAAAGCTCCGGAACCAGTACCAATTTCTAATATATTAGAATTCTTATTTATGTTTCCAGCGATCAATATTGATCCAATATCTTTTGGATATATAATCTGTGGTCCACGTTTCATAAGTAAAATAAACTCTTCGAATGATGGAATATACACATGATATTCATGGTTATTAGAAGAATTTATAACGGATGGTAACTCTTTTATATCATTAAATTTTATTACACCGTATTGTGTTACAAACTCTTGATCATCTTTTAAAACAGCTAAATGTTTATTTTTATTATTTTTAAGAACTACAACAGTGTTATCAAGACTCACTTAGTATCAAAGTAAGAGTAAAAAATAAGCAATTGTTGAGAGTACAACTCCAGCAGATATTGCAACAGCAACAAATTTCTGTAATGACTTATTCATTTTCTAAATTTCATTTTTTTTCTAAATTTTTTATATTTTTCTAAAAGTCTTCCAAGAATTATACCGTAAATTAGAAAACTGATAAGTTTAGAGTTTTCAGTGTTGATATTGTTTTTTAAATCATTGTAATTGTCTTTAAACTCGTTCATTTTAAGAGTCTCCAAATTATGAAACTAAATGCCAATATGCATAGAAAAGACATTGAGAAATATACCATAGCTTGAATAAAGTAATTTCCATTGAAGACCTGTGTAAGAACGCTTGAAATACCAAAAATAATAAAAAAAGTAGCAATAGCAAAATAATTACCAGCTTTAAAATTTTTTCTTAAAGACTTAATTGAGTCTTCAACTTCATCATATGTTTCTTCTTTAGCATGTTTAATTAGTGAATCAGCTGTTTTGATTGCGTTTGTTGATAAATTTAAAAAACTATTCACTATTATCTCTATTTAACAAAATTATTTCTATTATTCCTTGAATTGTGGCTGCTATAGGTAAAGCTAATACAGCACCAATTACTCCTGCGGTATATGCTCCAAATATAGTAGCAAATACTGCTACTGCTGGATGGATATCCATTGTGACTTTTGTAACTCTTGGACTAATGAAATAATTCTCAATAAATTGATACGCAACTAAGACAACCAACGTATAAAGTATATAAGTTGGTCCTAATGATATAGATGCTAGAACAGGAACAATACCTCCTAAAAATGTGCCAACGGCAGGAACAAGTTGTGATAATAATCCTGCAGAAATTCCTAAGGCAAATGGTGAGGGTAATCCAATAATTAAAAAAGAGATTGTGAAGGCAATGCTTGCAAGTATTCCAAGAATTACTCTAGCCGCTATCCATGCTCCAGCTTTTGATACTCCAATTGTCCAGACTTGATCAATAGTTTTAGATATATTTCCTGGAAGAGCATCTTTAAGCCGAATTCTCCATCCATCACCTTCTGCAATTAGATAAAATGAAAAAAAGAATATAACAAAAAAATGAAACATTGCATTCAATATTCCTCTTCCAGCAAAAACAACCGTGTTTCCGACAGCACTACCATATTCTCTGAATAAATTATTAAATTCTTCCTCGAGATTCAATGACTGATTGGATATTGAAAATCCCTCACTATTAAAATATTTCACGATATTGTCAAAATATTCAGGCATGTTTGAGGACAAAAGATATAATTCTTGAACCATTATTGGAATAATTGAAAATATTATTCCTCCGATTACCAAAATAATTGTTCCAACAGTAATAATAGTTGAGAGTCTTCTATTAAACCTTTTTGATAATCTATAAACTATTGGTTCAGCGAGCACTGATAAAACTACTGCTACAAACAAATCGAAAAGTAACGCTCTTACTCTAAGAAATATAAAAAATGAAAACCCTATTAAAACTATATACAAGAAAGCTCTATTTAAAAGCGCCTGTCGAGTTTCACCTTTAAAATTATCCACGATATTTAGACCGAATTAACCGTTTTATAGTTACGATTTATAAACGCAATATACATAAAGAATATTATTAGTCCACTAGAAAAATAAAGATCAAACTCTGAAATCTCATCAAACATTAGGTTTCTTGTAATGAGAATAAGAGCTTGAAGTGCAGCTGAGATAAGTAATATTCTAAACTTTAAATCTACTCTTCGTATTGTAAGATTTAATAGCAACAATCCTGTTCCTAATTTAATTAAAGCCTCAAATGTATTACTCGAAATAAAATATAGCTCTCTTAATGTGAAGAAACCAGACAACCCAATACCACCAAGAGTTATTTGAAATATTCCAATTAAAACCAATAGTGATGATATCCATGCCAAAGAAAAATTACTGAACGACAACTTAGCTTTAATTGGTGTTGGCCATGGTTGTAGGGGGTTTACTCTACTAATAATATTTGATGATAGTTTAAAGACTGAACGTTCGTAGTCTCCAAACAAAACTGCAAATAATAAAAGTACAAATACGTACAAAAATGTTTCAATGTTGAATATATACATAAAGAATAAAATAAAAATATGCCAAAGAAATAAAGTAAAAATATTGGCATGAATATATGAAAATATATTCCATAAAACTTTGTTCTTTAATGCTTCCTCAATTGGTTTTCTTAAAGTTAAAAATACAGAAGATAAACCCAAAGAGGCTATTAAGTAATAAAGTGTTGGAGGATCTTCATTAGAAGTAAGGATTAATCTATAACTTGATAACGATAGAAATTCATCAGAAGAATTACTTTTATAAAACAAATATCCAAAACTTAACAAAGATAATGAAATAAAAAATGAAATTTTAAATGAGAATATTTTTCCATCTGCGAAAAAATATCCTAGTTGATGAATTGCCAACCAAAACAAAAGGTAATTTATTAGTCTAAGGTAACTGAAAGCAAGTGGAAACTCAAAAGTATCAATGGCTACTGTTGAGAGAACAAAAGCAGCTAATGTAAAATACGGATTCGTTTTATGAAGAAATAATGTAAAGGGACTAAAAATTACGACTACTAGATATATAGACACTAACCATAATGGCCACATTATAAACTCAGTCAATGGAACAACCCCATCATCTTGGCTTGTAAAATACAGGGGTACATTTGTTGTTCTTGTATATATATTGAGCGATATGGTGATAACAAAAATCCATACTATCACAGGTCCTAAAAGCGCGTTTACTCTGTCAGTTAAAAATTTCCATTGACTACCATCACGTCCAACATTCGAATACCATGCAATTTTATTTGTAAAACCTACAGAAAAGAAAAACAATGCCATTCCAACTGTGAACCATGTATATGAGGTCTTTAATGAATCATCAAATGAAAGATTATATATTAGATATTCTCCAAAGGAATCATTAAACCTTATAAGATAAGTTGTATTGAAAATAACCATCAAAAGACCTACAACTTTTAGAAAATCTATGAATCGCTCTCTAGACATAGAAGTATTTTCTATTTCTTTTTTGATAGTTTTAAAACTCTTAAAACCTGGCAAAAATAATTTAATTATTTTGATCACATTAAATATTTTACCGTTCTTATGAACGTTGAATAGGAATATAATATTTATGTGGAAATTGTTTTATATAAACCTGAAATTGCTGGAAATGTAGGTGCATGTATAAGACTTTCAGCAAATACTGGTTTAGCCTTGAATCTCATAAAACCATTTGGTTTTAGTTTTCAAGAAAACAAAATCAGACGAGCTGGGTTGGATTATCACGATCTTGCCTCGGTCAGTGTTTTTGAGAATTGGAATAACTTTTATAGCGAAAATAAAGATAAAAAAATATGTTTTTTATCAGTAAAAGGTAGTCAAAACATTTGGGATACTAATTTAAATGAATACGATTATATGATTTTTGGACCAGAGTCAGTTGGTCTGCCTGATGATATTCTTGCATTAGAATATGAGACACTATCAATTCCAATGAATCATAACTCTAGAAGTATTAATCTTGCAAATGCTGTTTCAATAGTAAGCTATGAGTTTCTCAGACAAAATTATAAAAATTAACGTAAAATTACCTTATGCCAACATTTGATATAACCTCAACATTTGACAAACAAGAAGTAACTAACGCAGTTGATCAAATGAATAGAGAATTAGTAAATAGATATGATTTTAGAGATACGAATACTTCTGCCTTGCTATCTGAAAATGTCATAACAATAAAAAGCAGTACAGATGAAAGATTAAACGCAGCAGATCAAGTTCTGAAAGAAAAATTTGCTAAAAGAAATATTTCAATTAAATTTTTATCTGACTTTCAAGATGAAAAAACACCATCTGAATCAAAAAGAATTTATACTTTAAAATCTGGTATTAACAAAGATATAGCAAAAGAAATAGTTAAAGATTTAAAAGGCAACTTTAAAAAAATTCAAAGTAGCATTCAAGATGGGTCAATTAGAGTTTCTGGGAAAAAAAGAGACGAATTGCAAGAAGTAATCTCATACTTAAAGTCAAATGATTACAACATATACTTGAATTATGGAAATTTTAGAGATTAAGTTTATTCTTAAATGCCTTATATCCTATTCGTGATAAAAATATTGAAAATATAAAGATCATACCTGTTTCATATGCATTTAAAGAAAGCTCTCTTGAAAAATAGTATGCAAATATGACAATAAAGAAACCATAGATTGCTCTAAAAATTGAAAATATAAAAAATGATTTAAATATAGGATTCTTTAAAAATTTTTGGAATATCAATTTGATTTAAATATTCTGTGTCGATTTTTAGATATAAATTTATAAATGATATCTCTAAAAATTTTTGGGAATATCTTTAAAGCAAAAATTACTTTGTAAAAGCCACCAAGATCATATGTAGATTGTATGAAAGCCTCTGCACCATAATATCTAAGATTATCCCTCTCATAAACTATTTCGTCTCTTTCAATATCTTCTTTGGAAAGTTCTAATTGATTTTTTATTGATATTTGTGAGGATCTTTTTTGAAGAAAATTTCCATAAGTTTGACACATTACACATTCTTGATCTATGTAAGCTTTATTCATTTTCATTAAAGCTTAAGCTTAAGGAGTTTACACAATATCTGAGTCCGGTAGGCCGGGGTCCATCTGGAAAAACATGACCAAGGTGAGCATTACAATTACGACAACTTATTTCAATTCTTTTCATGCCATAAGAGAGATCTTCTTTAGTTGTAATCGTATCATCAAGTGCATCATAAAAACTAGGCCACCCAGTTCCTGATTCAAATTTTGTATCTGATTCAAAAAGTGAAAAGTCACAAACTACACAACTGTAAATACCTTCTCTTTTTTCATAAAGAAGTTCGCCTGAGAAAGGTGGTTCAGTGCCGCAGTTTTGGGTAACTTCAAATTGTTCTTGGCTTAAATGATTTTTATTTAATTCCATATGGTAATTTTAAATCAAGCAGGATTAAAGTAAATTTCTGTAATTTCTTCAAAATCTCTGAAAATTTTATTTTTGAGTTCTGAATTTACATTTACTACATCGCTATCTTGTGCTGTATCTAAATAATCTAATGTACAAAGTACCAAATATTTATTTGCGCCAATAGAAATAATTTTTAATGACTCTACATTCTTTATCATGTCATTTTGTTCAATAGTATTGTAAATCTTATCTTTTGTTTTAGTATTAACTGTTTCCCCAGTAATTAAATGCTTCATTTCATATCCTAGAAACAATCCAGAAACCATTAAAAGTATTCCTATTAAAATAGAGCTTGCAGCATCATATACAGGGTTAGATGTTACATTTGCAAGAATCGAGCCAACTAATGCTATTCCCAATCCAAGCGTAGCAGCAAAGTCTTCAACAACGATTGCTATCAAAGGTCCATCTGTTGATTCTTTAAGTAATTTAAAGACAGAAGTTGTGTCTGTTTTAGATTTGCTCCTAAGTTCTTTTACTGCTTTATAAAGAACATAGAGTTCTAAAACTATTGACATTGACAATACAACAATAGATATAAATAAGTTTTTTAATTCTTTTGGATGAGATAAAGCTTCAATACCATGCTCTAAAGAAACTAGTCCACCAATAGTAAAAATTAACACTGCGACTACTAATGTCCAAAAATATTCTTCTTTACCTCTTCCGAGAGGATAAATTAATTTGTTTGGCTTTTTTGACTGTTTAATCCCAAACCATAATATGAATTGATTGCCTGAATCAACATATGAGTGTACAGCTTCAGAAAACATTGCAGATGAGGACGTTATAACAGCAATTACAGTCTTCACACCAGCTATAAAAAAATTAACTGAAAATGCTAGGAAAACAGTCTTCGAAGATCCGTTAGAAGCCATTGTCCTCAAACCATGTTACAAGTTGTGGAAAACCACCAATCCTTTGATCATTAATATATATTTGAGGGACTGTACTTATACCTTCACCTACTTTTTTATAAAATGCTTGTCTTTCATTATCATCAGATAAATCAATTTCATCATAGGATAAATCAACAGAAGCGAGAAGATTTTTTGCTCGATCGCACCATACACAATTATCTTTTGAATAAACTGTTATGTTCAATTGTTTTCGCTTTCTGTGTAAATTTCATTCGTAGTTTGAGTGACCCTTATAAATGTAGTACTTTTTGGTAGGTCTTTGAGTTTTTTCGCACCAACGTAAGAACAGGCTGAACGCATTCCACCTAATATCTTTTGAACAGTGTTATCTAAGTCACCCTTATATTTAAGCCTTACTTTCTTACCCTCGGCAGCTCTGTGTTCAGCTAGATCACCATAATAAGTTTGTTGGGCTTTTGTCGAAGACATTCCGTAAAAATCTTTGTATTGAATCCCATCATCATCTGTAACCAGCTCTCCCCCTGATTCTTTATGTCCGGCAAACATACCGCCTAACATTACATAGTCAGCTCCTGCACCAAAAGCTTTTGAAATATCCCCTGGATATTTACAACCTCCATCAGCCATTACATGACCACCTAAACCATGAGCAGCATCAGAACATTCTGAAATTGAAGATAGTTGAGGGTAACCCACACCGGCAACACTTCTTGTAGTACATACTGAACCTGGACCTATTCCAATTTTTACAATATCTGCACCAGCAAGAATTAATGCCTCTGTCATCTCTCGAGTTGCTACATTACCTGCAATAATAATTTTGTTAGGAAATGTTTCTCTATAATTCTTTACTGAATCAATAAAATCTTCTCTATATCCATTTGCAACATCAATACATAAATATTTTATGTCATTGTTTAACTCAAATATTTTTTTTCCTAGATTTAGATCATCATCTGATTGACCGACTGTTACAGAAATAAATTCTGGGTTTAAATTTTCGATATTGTTTTCCCATTCTTCTAAAGAATAGAATTTGTGGATAGCAGTTAACATTTTATGTTCCTGTAAAGTCATTGCTGTTTCGAATGTACCTGTTGTATCCATATTTGCAGAGAAAATTGGTACACCCGTCCAAGTCACATCAGTATGTTTAAATTTAAAATCTCTCTCTAAAATAACTTCTGATCTTGAAACTAATGTACTTCTTTTTGGCCTAATTAGTACATCATCAAAAGTTAATTTAATCTCATCTTCAATTCTCATTATTTTTAAATATCCCTTATCCTAAATACCAGAAATTATGATAGTTGAATTCCCATTTTTTGGAGCTGGTATTAATTATTTTCCTACTGAAATATCAGCATTAAGAGTTTTTGAACCTAGATATTTGCTACTAATAGCTGATTCAATAAAAAATCAAACAACATTCTGTGTTGGTGGTAATTTAGAGTCCACTGGACAGATAGTTTCTGAAGTTGAAATTATTGAACATCAAGACATTTCAAATGCTGAACAGCTTGTAATAGTTCAATGTATAGATATTCATAAAGTATCTGATATAGACCTTCAAAAGGAATATCCAACTTGTTTTGTTGATGAAATCATAGATATTGGTTTACCCCCATCTGAAGAAGAATTATTACAACTACAATCAGATATAAAAAAAGTAATAAGTATGTTGATTGAACAAGGTTTAGATATGCAATTACCTGATTTTGAAATTGATACTGAGAGTAGAATTATTAGTCTTTGGAATTTATGTACAAAAGTACCAATGTCAATAGAAATGAGAAATAAACTTCTTTCACATAATTCAATAGACGATAGATTTGAAGAATTAAATAACTATGTACAACTTATATTAAAAAAATCATTTAACTAGCTATCCATTTATCAAATAAAGAATTCACAGAAATTGAAATTTCGGACTCGTTTGTTTTGATTCTCTTAAATTCCTTATCAATATCAAAATTTTCAAGTTCTTTTTTAGTTTTTTCACCTACGTACCATTTTTCAAATAAATTTTCGTTTATCTCAGGATGAAATTGAATTCCGAAAGTTTTCTTTATTGAATATATTTGAGGGAATGATGTTTTAGCAATTAATTTCGCATTTGAAGGTAGTTCGAATGTATCTCTATGCCATGTAAAGACTTCAATATTTTTGAAATCTTCAAAAATAACGTTTGTATCCGAGAACTCTAATTTTTTAAATCCAAATTCAATATTGTCTGAAAGATATGCTTTTCCATCAAGTGCGTCTGCAATTAGTTGAGCTCCCAAACAAATACCTAAAACTTTATAGTTATCATTTACAGCTTTTGAAATCCACTTCTTTTCTTCTTCCAAATAAGGATAATCAGAAGTATCATAAGCTCCCATATGACCACCTAAGAGGATATAACTATACTCTGGTGTGAGATCGCTCCAATTAACCTCCCAAGCATTTAATAAAATTATGTTTCTTTTTTCAAGATGTCCTAACGTAACTTCAGGGTCGTTTATTATTCCAATTACTTGAGACTTATTCATAAATATGTGCGCGGAAGAGGACTCGAACCTCCACGGGTTTTACCCCACAGGATCCTTAATCCTGCGCGTCTACCAGTTCCGCCACCCGCGCTTGTGTCAATCTAAAAACCAAAATAAAGATAATGTTGTAACTGCAAACAAGAATGCTACAAATGCTGTTATTCTACTTAAATTTCGCTCTGCAAGAGTTTGGCCAATATTTCCAGACGCACCAGGTCCACCAAGCATATCAGATAACCCGCCGCCTTTTCCACTATTTAATAAGACCAAAGCAATGAGTGCTATCGATACGACAATATGAACTGCTATTAGTACTGCTGTTACTGTATCCATAAATTAACCCTTTGTTATTCTAGATTGTTGTTCAACTTCTTTTTGTAATTTTTTAATTTGTTCTTGTTCACCAAGATAACCAATTTTAGATACTTTATCATCTTGAACATTAAATGCCAATGGTATTCCAGTTGGAATATTTACATTAACAATATCTTTATCTGAAATATCTTCAACTATCTTCAAAATAGCTCTAATACTATTACCGTGTGCAACGACTAAAACATTGTTATTTTTTGCTTTGTCAATGATTGTTTCCAATGTCTTTTCAACTCTTGATACAACCTCCTCTAATGATTCTCCTCGTGGTAATTCAATATCAATACCCTTATATAAATCGTCATTATTTGGATCAAATTCTGAATTCTCACTTGCTAGTGGTGGCTGTATATTAAAACTTCTTCTCCACTGAAGGACCTTATCTTCTCCAAATTTTTTTGCAGTTTCTAATTTATCTAAGCCTTGTAAAGATCCATAATGACGCTCATTTAGCCTCCAATCTCTAATCAATTGAAAATTGTTATTTAATTTATTTTCATATTTATTTAACAAAATATCTGCAGTATCTATAGATCTTTTGAGAAACGACGTAAAGCAAATATCAGGGGTAAATTTTTCGTTAACTAATAAATCGCCGGCATCTGACGCTTCTTTTAACCCATTTTCTGATAATCCTACATCAACCCATCCAGTAAATTTGTTTTCTAAATTCCAAACACTTTGCCCATGTCTTACAAAAATTAAATTCATATTTCAATTGATTCAATTATTTTTACAAATTGTTCTACATCTAGTGATGCTCCACCTACCAAGGCACCATTAATAATATTAGAGTTTAAAATTTCCTCTGAATTATTTGGTGAGACACTACCTCCGTATACGAATTTTATTTTTTCTTCATTATAAAAAGGCTTGGACTCGATAAATTTTTTAACTTCAGAAACTACTTCTATTATATTTTGTAATGATGCCGTCTCCCCTGTTCCAATTGCCCATATTGGTTCATAAGCAAAAACTATCTCATCAACCTTATCTTTTCTGAGTCCTTTTGTAGCACTATCAACTTGTTTGATTATGTAATCCAAATACTTACCACTGTTTCTTTGCTCAATACTTTCGCCAAAACAAATTATTGGAGTGATCTTCTTGTTTATTAAATTATGGACCTTTAAATTAATTGACTCGTCTGTTTCATTAAAATGCTGTCTTCTTTCAGAATGACCAACAATACAATAAGAAACTTTTAATTTTAATAACTGTTCGGATGAAACTTCACCAGTATATGCGCCCTCGACAAACTCCGAAACGTTTTGAGATGATAAAAATAAATTTAATTTATCTGCTTCAATAATTGTTTGAATAGACCTAAGTGAAGTAAATGAAGGGGCAACAACAATATCAATTTTCTTGTCTGCATCGTTGTTTAGTGAATAATTTAATTTTTGAAAAAGCTGTATAGCCTCTAAATGATCTAAATTCAGCTTCCAGTTTCCAATAATTATTTTTTTCATTATCAAATTATAAGTGGTTTATAAATGTTAATTCCTGGTAATTTTTTACCTTCTAAAAACTCTAGAGAGGCTCCACCACCAGTAGAAATATGATTAAACTTTTTTCTGTCAGAAAACTTGTTGATAGCACTCACAGAGTCTCCTCCTCCAACAGAGGAATATGCTTGAGACATTGATATAACTTTTGTAATTTCTCTCGTTCCAGTACTGTATTCATCAATTTCAAAAATACCCATCGGCCCATTCCAAAAAATATATTTTGAAGCATTTAATATACTTGAAAATTCAGACAACGTTTCATTTCCGATATCTACTCCAATATGGTTTTCTTGAAAATCTTCAACTTTTATATTTGATCGAATATTACTTTCAATGGATTCAGTAACTCCAAAATCAGTAGGTAATACTATTTTGTCTCCGTACTTTGAATCCATTAAAAATTTAGCTTTTGCAACAAACGATTCTTCAAAAATCGAATTGCCAATTTCATAACCTAGTGCTTTTAGAAATGTGAAACACATTCCTCCACCAATCATTAATTTTTCTACTTTTGGAAGTAAATTCTCAATTAAAGATAACTTATCTGATATTTTTGCTCCTCCAAGTAAAACCGAATATCCTGATTTATTTGTATCTAATATTTTGTTTAATTCCTTTAATTCTTCGCTTACCAGTGGTCCTTGATAAGAGTTTAGATAATTCCCAAAGCTTACAACTGATGCATGCTCTCTATGAGCTGCCCCAAATGCGTCAAAAATATATGTTTGAAAGGGCTTTGTTACATTCGCAGCAAAATCTAAGCTATTATTTATTTCGCCTTCATCAAATCGCAGATTCTCGAGAAGAAATATTTTTGATTTTTGATTTTTTATTGCCTCCTCAACTTTTGAGCCGTAAATTGTATCAATAAACATTACTTTTTCGTTTTCTAGTAACTCTGACATTGCATCAGCTATTTTAATAAGAGAGAAATTTGGGTCATTATTATTTGGCCTACCAAGATGACTTGTAAAAGTAATTGTTCTTGAGGATTCATAAATACTTTTAATAATGTTGATTGATTTAGAAATTCTAAATTTATCAGTAATTTCATTATTTATAATTGGTACATTTAAATCTGACCTAATTAAAACGTCTCCTAAATCAGTATGATTATTTGGCTTGCTCATTGTTTGAAGATAATAATGTAATCTAAATTAAACAATT
>CACJXH010000002.1:0-54919 GCA_902597375.1 uncultured Candidatus Actinomarina sp.
CAAGATATCCTGACAATAATAAATTTCCTTTCATCGATATCGATGATTCAGCAATTAATGGTGGTTTCTCAACAATCCTCGCAATGCCAAATTCTGAAATACCTATTGACTCAATCAAAAACCTAAGAATTGCAGAGGAAATAGACAAAAAATTAAAAACAAAGGTACACCGTGTTGGCTCATTGACCATAAATTTAGAAGGAAAAGAACTTGTTAATTATAAAGAATTCGTTGAAAACGGTATCACAATTTTTTCAGATGATGGAAAATCTTTAATTGATGATCATTTAGCTGATGAGGCATTTAAACAAATTAGTAAACTTGGTGGTGCAGTCTTTCAACATTGTGAAAAAAGTTGTCACTCCAAGCCTGGTGATATTGCTCCGCCAAATAATGATAGTGACTTGATTCCAATAAATAATGATGAGGAGTTGGAAGTTCTTGAAAGAGACTTAAGTTTATCTGAAAAATACGGGACAAGATACCATGCTCAGCACCTTTCAACTTTTGAAAGTGTTCAGCTGATAAAAAAAGCAAAACAAGAGGGTCTTCCTGTCACTGCGGAAGTAACACCACATCATATACTTCTAAATAATGAAAATTTAGACACAAATAATGGACTATTTAAGATGTACCCACCCCTCAGAACTGAAAAGGACAGAGAGGGATTGGTTGATGGCTTACAGTCTGAAATTATAGATGTCATTGCTACAGATCACGCACCTCATAAAGCAGAAACTAAAAATGTCCCTTTTAAGGATGCTAATCGTGGCGTTGTTGGTCTTGAATCAGCTTTTCCCTTGATATATAGTTCAAATATTTTTGATATAGATCAAATGTTGAAATTTTTAGTCGTAAATCCTACAAAAATACTCAATGAACTTGGTTACGAAATTCCCAAGACGGTAAATAAATGGAAGAAATCAAAGTCAGTTTTTATTACAAAATCAAAATTCAAAAATTCATTATTTGAAAATGAAAATATAGAAATTGAAAGGGTTCTTTCAGATGTATAAAAAAGCAATTCTTCTCAATCAAAATGGTGATGAATTTCAAGGTTGGACAACTGAAATATTTGAGCCAACAACTGGAGAACTTATTTTCAATACAGCGATGACTGGGTTTGTCGAAATATTAAGTGATCCATCATATATAAATCAGATTGTAACTTTTACTTCCTCACATATAGGAAATTACGGTATGTCAAAAAATGATTTTGAATCCAATAAACCAAAAATTGAAGCAGCAATTGGAAATTCTTTTACAAACACTCCATCTTCATGGAGATCTGAGAAATCAATAACGTCATGGTTGAAAGAATATGAGATTCCATACAGTGGTGGATTTGATGTAAGAAATATAACAAAATATCTAAGAGACAACGGTTCGAGTATGTTTGCACTTGGTATAGATGTCGATACAAGAGATTTAAAGGAAATTTTATCAAAAGCAAAAAATATTCTTGGTGACAGTTCAGCAATGACTGCAGGAAACCAGAATAATGAAAACACTCCAACTGAAGGAAAGATTGGAATTATAGATCTTGGAGCTAAAAGAAGCATTATAAAAGTGCTTGAAGACCATGATTACAAAGTTGTAATGATCTCCCCCTCTACGACATCAAATGAGATTTTAAAAATGAATTTAAAAGGTCTTTTAATTTCGAACGGACCAGGTGACCCAAGATCATTGCTTACAGTAATAGATACCGTTCAAAACCTTATAGGAAAACTTCCAATATTTGGAATTTGTCTTGGTCATCAAATACTTGCTTTGGCTTGTGGTCTTAAAGTTAAAAAAATGCAATTTGGTCATCATGGTTCAAATCACCCAGTTGAAATAGAAGGAATAAAAAAAGCACTAATAACCGCACAGAACCATGGTTTTTCTATTGAGGAGTTTGAAGATGGGTTTGAGCATGAAAATTTTGGAAACATTAGTGTCTTTGCAAGGAATTTAAATGATGGAACAAATGAAGGAATTAGTCTTTGGGATTCCATGGCATACTCAGTTCAATTTCATCCAGAATCAGGACCTGGTACAACTGATGGATTACAAATTTTTAATCCTTTTTTTGAAATGATTGAGAATAACTATGCCAAAAAATAAAGAAATTAAGAGTATTTTGATAATTGGTTCGGGACCAATTGTTATAGGTCAAGCTTGCGAGTTTGATTATTCAGGATCTCAAGCAGCTAAAGCACTTAAAAAAGAAGGATTTCGTGTAATTCTAGTTAATTCAAATCCAGCAACTATTATGACAGATCCAGAAATGGCACATGCCACATACATCGAGCCTTTAACTCACGACTACCTAAAAAAAATAATCGAAATAGAAAAGCCTGATGCTGTTTTACCAACATTAGGAGGACAAACTGCACTTAATTTATCGATTGAATTAGAAAAAAGTGGTGTTTTAAAAGAAAATAATGTGGAACTTCTTGGAGCCTCGGCCAATGCTATTGAGATTGCAGAAAACAGATGGAAATTTAAAGAAGCTATGGATGGAGTTGGTATTAAAACACTTAAGGCAACTTATGCTAAGTCTTTTGATGAGGGAATAAGCGCTAGTAAAGAAATTGGTTTTCCATTGATGCTAAGACCATCATTTATTCTTGGTGGTGGTGGAACAAGTGTAGTGAATAATGAAGAAGACTTTAAATCAAAATTATCTGACGCGTTTAATGCTTCTCCTACTCAGGAAGTCTTAATTGAAGAATCAATATATGGATGGAAAGAATTCGAACTTGAAGTAATGAGAGATAGTGATGGTAATGGTGTAATTGTTTGCGGAATAGAAAATTTTGATCCCATGGGTGTCCATACTGGAGACTCAATAACAGTTGCTCCTATTCAAACATTATCTGATAAAGAATATCAAACTATGAGGGATGAGGCACTACTTTGTTTGGACACTATTGGAATAGCAACTGGTGGTAGCAATGTTCAATTTGCTATAAACCCTGAAAATGGTGATAGAAGAATAATTGAGATGAATCCTAGGGTCTCAAGGTCGTCTGCTCTAGCTTCAAAAGCAACTGGATTTCCTATTGCCAAGTTTGCTGCCCTGTTGGCAGTAGGTTACAACTTAACTGAACTTGAAAATGACATAACTGGAACAACACCGGCTAGTTTTGAACCCGTCCAAGATTATGTTGTGGTTAAAATTCCTAGATTTGATTTTCCAAAATTTCCATCAACAGATGACATATTAGGCACATCAATGCAAAGTGTGGGTGAAGTTATGTCAATAGCTTCTACTTTTACAGAAAGCTTAACTAAAGCCATTAGGTCACTCGAAATTGGTAAATCAGGAATAAGAAATATAGACAATAGGTTTATAGGAATGCCAAAAGAAATTCTACAAGATGAAATCAGAACACCTAGACCTAGAAGAATATTTGCGATCCTTGAGGCGATTAGAAGAAACTGGCCACTTGAAGACATAGCAAAAATATCCTCTGTAGATATATGGTTTTTACAAGAAATTGAAAAAAGTTTTAATGTTAACCCTGAAAATACTCCATCCTCTGTTCTGAAAATGCTTGGATGGACGGAAGAAGATCTTGATAATAAAGAGTCTAAAAATGAATTAGAAAATAATAGAGTTTATAAGTTAGTTGATACATGTTCTGCAGAGTTCGAGTCCAAAACACCTTACTTATATTCAACAAATGGTGTAAGTAACGACGATACAACAACTGACAAGAAGAAGGTTGTAGTTATTGGATCGGGTCCAAATAGAATTGGCCAAGGAATTGAGTTTGATTATTGCTGTGTTCATGGAATCAGTTCATTAAAAGAAAATGGATTTGAAGCAATAATGATAAACTCAAATCCGGAAACGGTTTCAACAGATTACGATACTGCAGATAAACTATATTTTGAGCCTCTTACATGGAGAGAAGTAAAATCTGTACTAAATAGAGAAAAGCCTGATTCGGTAATAATTCAACTTGGAGGTCAAACTCCATTAAAACTTGCAAAAAATATATCCAAAGAAGGTTTTAATATTGCTGGATCATCATTAGATGTAATTGACAAAACAGAAGATAGAGATCTATTTCAAAAACTATGTTTAGATCAGAATATTCGACAACCAGAGTCTAAAATCGCAAAAAATGAGAATGAGTTAGTTGAAGCTGTAAAAGAAATAGGTTTTCCAGTCTTGTTACGGCCAAGTTATGTATTAGGTGGAAGAGCCATGAGAGTTGTTCAAAGTGATGAAGAACTTGAAAATTATTTGGATATATTAGCGAGTGAAGATGAAGATGGTAATCCATTTAAATCTGGTCCCCTTTTGGTTGATCAGTTTTTAACGGAAACTATTGAAATTGATGTTGACTTAATTTCTGATGGAAAAGAGGTTTATATAGCTGGAATTTTAGAACATCTTGAGCCTGCTGGAGTACATAGTGGTGATTCTACAGCTGTGATTCCTCCTTATAGTGTTGGTGAGGAAATGTTGAAAGAAATAGAGGAAAAAAGTAAAAAGCTTGCTTTAGGTCTAAATGTAAAGGGACTTCTAAATATACAATTTGCCATTAAAGATGAAGAATTATTCATATTAGAAGCGAACCCTAGAGCATCAAGAACAATGCCATTCGTTGCAAAAGTAACCGGCAATCAAATTATTAAAGCTGGAACATTATTAATGCTTGGTTATTCAATTGACGAAGTTAGAAATAAGACTAAATACTTGAGTAGCTCATCAAATAAAGTTGCAATTAAAAAGGCTATATTTCCATGGTCTAGATTTCCAGCTGAAGACACTATGTTAGGACCGGAAATGAAAGCAACTGGTGAAGTATTAGGAGTTGGAAAAGAGTTTGGTACTGCATTAAATAAAGCATATGCAGCTGCAGGTGTAGAAATTAATAATAAAGAGAAAGGAATATTTGTAACTTTAAGTGACAGCGAAAAGCCAAATTTTATTCAAACAGTAAATAAATATCTTGAACTTGGCTTTACACTTTACTCAACTGAAGGAACAGGAAAATTTCTTAAAAATAATGGTATTGATTCAGTAACAGTAGGTAAAGCTGATGACTTAGGACAAACTTCGTTAACAATAATTGAAGATAAATTAGTTTCTTTAGTAATCAATACACCAACATATGCAAATGAATTGTCAGATGGTTGGAAAATTAGACGTTTATCACATGAAACTGGAGTGGCGGTTGTTTCATCTGTAAGAGAAGCTGATGCATTTATTGAAGCATTTTTAAATCAGAACTTAGTGTTAGATGATCTGGAGGTTATACAAGATGTCAGTTAAACCAATTTTCTTTGCACTCGATGGTAAGTCCCTAAAAGAATTTCAAGAACAATTAGATGTCTTAAAGGATCATATTTATGGGGTAAAAGTTGGATTAGAACTTTTTACTTCCGAAGGCCCATCATGTGTTGAACAACTTAAGAATGATGGGTGGGTTGTTTTCTTAGATTTAAAACTACATGACATCCCAAACACTGTAGGTGAAGCTGCCGCTTCAGTTTCAAATATTGGGGCAGACTATTTAACTTTACATATATCATCTGGGAAAGAAGCATTATCAGAAGCTGTGGATAAAAAAAGTAAAGATTTAAATCTTCTTGGAGTCAGTAGTGCTTTAACAAGTAAATCAGTTGATTCAAATACAAGCAAGATTGTTAAAGATGAGTTTCAAATAGCTAAAGACTCAAATTTAGAAGGTGTTATTTGCCCAGCATCTGAAATTGCTAATACAACAAATTTATTTGATCTAATTGTTACACCAGGCATTAGATTAGAAAATGATTTACATGGAGATCAAAAAAACATAACTACTCCTAAAAAGGCTATCGAGCTTGGAGCAAAATATATTGTTATGGGACGATCAATTAAAAATAATCCTTCAATGGTAATAAATGAATTAGAAGTATGAATAAATTTATTGCAGCACCCTTTGGAAACTACATAAAGACTAAAAACACTATTTCAGTATCTGGTAGTTGGACCGTTGAAAAAAGAACAGGTCGAATTGTTCAAATAGTTAAAACTTTACGATATACAAAGCGTGGATGGGTTAACAAAATTGGTTTAAGAAATCCTGGTTTAACAATTGGGCTTCCTAAACATAAGACTGATGAAGTCTTTTCAATTGCAGGAATAGAAAAAAATGACTGGAGATTATTTGCGGAAAAAATACCAAATGATTTCAATATTGAAGTCAATATGTCATGTCCAAATATAGAGGCACATTACATTGACGGAATTGAAGATTTTGAGCCAGATACAAGAAACTGGTACATAGGGAAAATTTCACCAATTACTACTTTTCAGGAATTAGATGAGTACATCAACAAATTTAGATTTAAACAGATTCATGCATGCAATACATTGCCAATAGATAAAGGAGGACTAAGTGGTAAAGAGTTGATTCCATATACTTCAAAGTTTGTTAAACACATTAAAGATTCTTATCCTGATATTGAAGTTATTGCAGGTGGAGGTATTGATTCTCTAAAAGACATAGAATACTATAAAAATATTGGTGCCGATCATATTAGTTTGGGTACTGTTTGTTTCAATCCACTAAAATTAAGAAAGTTAATATGAATTTATTTATTAGAGAAGATTTCATCTCCCATGCTGGCTTACCACTCACATGGAAAGTGGAATGTGATGCACTAGATGAAAATGACTACGAGGCATTGGCAAAAATAGTAAGTGAGAAAATGACTTTTAGAGATGTCAAAGGTATTCCACGTGGTGGCATACCGTTTGAAAAAGCGTTAAAACCTTACTGTTCAAATAATGATAAAGATCCATTACTAATTTGTGATGACGTTTATACAACTGGTACTTCTATGAGAGAAGTCTATGAAGATGGAGCATTAGGAATTGTTGTATTTGCTAGAAATGAAATTCAAGATGACTGGGTAAAAGCTATTTGGCAGTTATCAATATAAAGATGATAGAAAATAAGTATGCCTCAGCTTTAGATGGTCTTGAAATAGAAGATCCAGTAAAAAGCTTTTTTGATTTCTGTAAAGAACGAGAAAATATAAGAATTTCAAGAGAAAATGGTGAAGATTTTCCATGGAGTGCAGATGAAATTTTCAAAAATGGAAGGTTCCTGAATGTCTTTAGAGAAGATGATCGAGTTAGTAAATCAATTATTAAATTTGCGAGTAATTTAAATGAAGAGCCATCAAAACTAATTAACGCTGTATTTTTTGCAAGGTGGTGCAATAGGCAAGAAGTTTTAGATACTTTAACGCCCGATGATTTAAATAATCCTGAAAACTTAAAAAATAAATTAGAAAGTATTGACCCATGGTGTAATGAAACTGCATATCCAGTTGAACCAGTTACATGGAGAGGTAAACAATACTCAAGAATTGATGCTGCAACTAAATTATTTTATGAGGTGCAAGATTCTTTATTAAATATTCTTGAAGCATCAAACAAGAGTGTGATTACCGCAACCAACAACATAAATAAAAAATTTCAAATGCAAAATGATTTTCCAATTTTCATGGCAGTTATTGATATTGCTTGGTTTAGACCCGATATTATTCCAATTGAAAGTGAGGTTCCTACAGGAATAGGTGCTGTTGCTTATCTGGATAGATTACAAAATCATCTTGGTTTAAGTTCCCACCAAGAAGTTGGTGAAAAAATGATTGAACTACAAAAAACATACTGGCCTGAAGCAAAACGTGGTTTTAATCCAATAGATATAGAATATTTAGCTTGTGAATGTAGAAAATACTATAGCTATATAAATGGGACGAAGGTTTTTGAAGGTAAAAACAAATTTATACCTTAATTAGCTAAGTTTATTAATTCTATTTATGTATCTTTCCTCACTTAAAAAAGAGGAATTTAAAAATGACTCAGTTATTTCTTTTGCGGCCTCAATATCTAGATTTTCCGAGCCGAGACATAGAACATTTACATCATTATGTTCAACAGATTGAATAGCGGTTTTTACATTAGTGACATTAGAAGCTCTTATACCTTTTACTTTATTTGCTGCAATAGACATCCCAACACCTGTCCCACAGATTAAAACTCCCTTTGTATCCTCATTATCCAAAACAAAATCAGTTACTTTCGTTGCATAATCTGGAAAATCACAAGGTTCAAAACTATCAGTTCCTAAGTCCTCAATTTCAAGATCAGAAGATAAAGATTCTATTAATAATTGTTTTAATTCAAAACCTGCATGATCAGAGGCAATAGCGATTTTATTTACCACTAGATAAGCTTCTCTATATCCAAAAGATCATCAATATCACCCTCTGACATTAATTCCTTACCAAGCAATACATCTTTTATTGTTAATCCATTTTCCATAGCTTCTTTAGCTACTTCAGCAGCAACGTCATACCCAAGCTTTGGCACAAGTGCTGTAACTAGGATTGAGTTTTTTTGAGTATCTTCATTTAGCTTTTGAGTATTTGCTTCTAAGTCTTTAATTAGTTTTTCCCCAAACACACTCACTCCAGTAGTGAGTAAAGCAATGCTTTCAAGTAGATTGTGAGCCATTACAGGAAGCATTGTGTTGAGCTCAAAATTTCCATTCGCTGATGAAAATGTAATAGTTGTATCGTTTCCAATAACTTGAGCTGATACCTGCATCATCATTTCAGGTATTACAGGATTTACTTTTCCTGGCATTATTGATGATCCTGGTTGCAAAGCAGGGATCTTCAAATCTCCTAATCCAGACACTGGTCCACTACCCATCCATCTAATATCATTTGCAATTTTAAAGAGCGATACTGCAAGTGCCTTCAAAGCACTTGATAAATGAACCACTTCTTCTCTTGATCCTTGTCTTGTGAAATGATTTTCAACTTCTTTAAAAGGTATACCAATTGATGACTGAAGTTCGCTTGCAACATCAGCCCCAAAATTATTAGGAGCATTTATTCCAGTACCAACAGCGGTCCCCCCAATTGCTAATTTCTGAACATTATCTAAAGAGGCTTTAATGTCCCCCATTCTCTCATTTACTAAATCAGCATATCCAGAAAATTCTTGGCCTAAACTAACAGGTGTAGCATCCATTAGATGAGTTCTTCCATTTTTATAGACTTTCTCCCACTGTTTTGCCTTTTCATTAAGTAATGAAATAAGATTATCTAATTCAGGGATGAGCCCTTCAGTAACATCTATTACAGCAGCAACATTTGTAGCTGTTGGAATAACATCATTTGATGATTGACTCATATTTACATGGTCGTTTGGATGTATTGATTCACCAGTTTTATCAGATGCTATTTTTGCAATGATTTCATTTGCATTCATATTTGTAGAAGTGCCTGATCCTGTTTGGAAAATATCAACTGCAAAATCTTTGTCATGATTACCTGAAATTACTTCTTCAGCACCATCAATAATTGCAGTTGATATTTTTTTATCTAATAATTTATTATTTTGATTTACTACAGCACAAGCTTTTTTAATTTCACCAAGTGCTCTTATAAATGATCGAGAGAACTTAAGTTCTGAAATTGGAAAATTCTCAATTGCTCTGGCAGTTGAAGCACCATACATAGCATCAATAGGTACTTCAAATTCACCCATTGAGTCTTTTTCTATTCTTGTTTGTTTTTTATTCAATTTTCTTCCTGATATTGAGTGTATCCACCAGAATCGACTTCTTCAATCAATTCATTTGAACCTGATTTAACGATTTTACCGTTAACAACAATGTGGACTTTATCAACATCAAGATATTTCAGTATTCTGCTGTAGTGAGTAACTAATATATAAGATGTTTTTTCATCTCTATTTTCGTTAATCAAAGATGCAACAGATTTAATTGCATCAATATCTAAACCTGAGTCTATTTCATCAAGAAGGGCTAAAGATGGCTTCATCAATGATAATTGAAATAATTCTGATCTTTTTTTCTCCCCACCAGATAGATCAACGTTTACATCCCGATCTAAGAATTCTTCTAAGTTAAATCTTTTAGATGTTTCAATTAACTCATCTTCATTTACATTTTCTAGGAACGATTCTGTAAATTCTTTTAACGTAACACCTGGTAAACCTACGGGATATTGAAATGATTGAAAAATTCCTTTTTCTGCTCTTTCAAACTGTGGAATTGATAATACGTCATCTCCATTAAGTGTCACCTCACCTTCTTTTTCATAATCGGTATTACCCATAAGCACATGACAAAGAGTTGACTTTCCTGAGCCATTTGGCCCCATGACTGCATGGAGTTCTCCACTGCTTATCTCTAAATCAATCCCCTTTAGAATTTCAACATCACCAATTGAGGCTTTTAGGTTTTCTATTTTAAGCATTGTCTTCCATTTCTAAATAAATAACTTCATCTTCGACAGTAATTTCATAAGTAGCAACTGGTTTAGTTGCAGGTAAAGTTACAGCCTCTCCTGTTTTTAAATCAAATTCTGCACCATGCAATGGACATTCAATTTTACAATCAAATACTTCTCCTTCAGCAAGTGATGCTTCTGCATGAGAACACATATCGTCTATGGCAAAGTATTCACCTTCAACATTAAAAATTGCTATGTCTTTATCATCAATATTTACAACTTTTACAGAATTTTCATTTACCTCTGATGTGTTTATGGTCTTAACTTTCATCTGATTTTCTTCCTAAGATATTTTCGTACTTTTTAGCTAAAGTATCTGCAACTTCATCATGAATAATTTCCCAAGCATCCTCATTGATCACTTCATTAAAGAAGCCTTTAATTAATAATTTTTCGGCATCTTCTTTGTTTACTCCTCTAGACATTACATAGTGATATAGAGTTTCATCAATTGGCCCAACTGATGAACCATGTCCACAAATAACGTCATCACAAAGAATCTCCAAGTTCGGAACAGATTGCGCTGATGCTTTTTCAGTTAGAATTATGTTTCTATTTTCTTGCTGAGATTCTGTTTTAACAGCTCCCTCAGCAATATGTATAGTTCCTGTAAATATAGAAGAACTTTCATCACCTAATACACCTTTGGTAATCATATTTGATGTTGTGCTTTTGCCTAGGTGATTAACAAATACTCTTGTGTCATGTATCTGAGCATTCTCTCCAAAATATACACCATCAATTTCAAATCCAGAACCATTGCCATATAAATCAATATCTAATCTTGATCTAGAAAACAAACCACCAGTACTGACCATATGAACAGATAGATTTGCATCATTTAGTAGTTTGGCATAAAGATTATTGACAATACTTATTTCATTTTTTGATGTTACATTGATAATCAATTCTAGAGTTGCATTCTGTTCTAGAAATAATTCTATTGCAGGAAATATATTGCCATTTACCAAATCACCAAAATTTAATAGGAGCTTACCTGATTTATTTTTTGCTACATTTACACCAAGATATGGGACTGCTGTTTCCTCATTTTGAAAATTAACTGAATAGTACTGACTAAAGTCATCTTGAACATTAAGTTGAAATCCACCAGTTAATTTCTCGAATTGTTCAACCAAAAATTTATCTAATGGTCTTTTAATTGATTCGTCGATGATTGGTTTCTTTATATTCGCAATGTCTGTGACTTCTATTTTTTCTTCTTCAACGTTAACAACAAATTCGTGACAATTTGAATCAATGTTAAATGTTTCATCTTTTTCAATATTTACAGGTTTACCAATTTCAAATTCTTTGACTGAATACACATTTTTTCCTGTGTATTTCCAGTCTTCATTTTTTACAGATATATCAGGAAAATCTTTAGATGTTATTTTTCCAAGATTTTTTTCAACTAATTTTGTGTTCAAATTACTTCCTATGCAATTAACCTACGGCACCGGCCTCAATCATATTGAGTTCGATTAATTTGTTAAATTCCATTGCATATTCCATTGGAAGTGTTTTAGTAAATTCTTCGACAAAGCCAGCAACGATCATTGAAGTTGCCTCTTCTTCGGAAAGCCCGCGACTCATCAAGTAAAAAAGCTGGTCTTCTCCAACTTTTGAAACTGTTGCTTCATGGCCAATTTCTGCTGAAGATTCTTCAATCTCCATATAAGGATACGTATCTGATCTAGATTCATCATCTAAAATCAGTGCATCACATCTTACAAAACTTTTTGCTGTTTCAGAACCATCCTCTACTCTAACTAAACCTCTATAGGCTCCTCTTCCACCACCTTTTGAAATAGATTTTGAAGTAATCAAGGAAGTAGTATCAGGAGCAAGATGTACCATCTTTGCACCTGTGTCCTGATGTTGACCGCTATTTGCAAATGCGACTGACAAAACCTCACCATGAGCTCCTGGCTCCATCAAGTAAACAGATGGATATTTTACTGTTAATCCTGAACCAAGGTTTGCATCGATCCATTCCATTGTTGCATTGCCATATGCTTGTGCTCTTTTTGTCACTAAGTTATAAACATCATTTGACCAGTTTTGGATTGTTGTATATCTGCAAGTACCAGATGCCTTTACTACAATTTCGACCACTGCTGAGTGCAATGAATCAGTTGTGTAAACAGGTGCTGAACATCCCTCTATATAATGAACTGATGCTCCCTCATCAACAAGAATTAAGGTTCTTTCAAATTGGCCCATATTCTCAGCATTGATTCTGAAATATGCCTGTAGAGGATCTTCAACATGAACTCCTTTTGGTACATAAATAAAAGATCCACCAGACCATACTGCAGAATTTAATGCTGCAAATTTATTGTCTCCAGGAGGAATAACTGTTCCAAAATATTCTTTAACAAGTTCGGGATATTCTCTGACAGCAGTGTCCATGTCACAAAATAGAACACCTAATTTCTCAAGATCTTCACGATTTTTGTGGTAAACAACTTCACTTTCGTATTGTGCTGTAACTCCTGCAAGATAGCTTCTTTCTGCTTCAGGAATACCTAATTTTTCATAGGTTTGTTTGATCTCTTCAGGTACTTCATCCCATGAATCTGCCTGATTTTCAGTTGGTTTGATGTAGTAATAGATATCATCGAAATCTAATTTATTTAGTTTATCTTTAGCTACCCATTCAGGCATAGGTTTATCTAGAAATCTTTTATATGCTTTTAATCTAAAATCGAGCATCCATTCTGGCTCTTCTTTAATCTCAGACATTTTTCTAATAATGTCCTCATTCAATCCTTTTTCAGGTTTAAAAACATTCTTTTCAGGGTCAGACCACCCCAAAGAGTATTTACCAATATCTATATCTACGTCAGTCATAATTTAATTCTAGTTAAGTCTCGTTTCAATAATAAGAGCAATGAATATAGATTTCTCTTATTATTAATTAAACTTTAATTGATGCCTGTTATATGTGTAAATCCATCAAATAGTTCTGAAAAAGAAATTGTTGAAAAACTATCCTTGCAAAATGGTGATTTGAGGGTGTTTTTATCTGATCAATTAGAAGAAACATTTAATAAATCTATTCCTGGAAAAAAAGCAATAGGTGATATTTTAGATGATACTCACATCTCAACAGCTTCACACGGTGCATTTTGTGGCGTATTTTTTGAAGATATCAAATCGGATCTTAGAAATGTTTTTCTAAGTGCTATTAAAGAAAGTACCCTAAAAAGAATTTTATGGGTTTCAGAAAGTGCACCTGCTGATGAAATTTTAAAAATAAGTAACTTGGCTTATTTGCAACATAAAAATTATGAAAATTTAACAGAAGAAATCTTGGAGTTAGAAAGTAAAGAAGAAATAGAATTTGGTTTAAAGAAAATAAGGTAATAGATCATGTCAAAAGAATCAGTTTATAAAGATGGATCAGGTTCAAGAAAAGGATTTGTTTCAAAATTTCAAACTGAGACTAACTTTGAAACACAATCAGATAACAATGTATCAAAGTTAAAAAATAAAATATTTAATAAAAGTGCCGAACATATGAGTGAGTTAATTGATAATTGTGTCTCTTTAACGGTTACTTCTCCTCCATATAACATTGGCAAATTGAGTGATCTTGATCTTGATGACAAAAAATATTGGAAGTTAATGGAATCATGTTTTAAAGAAGTTTACAGAGTTACAGAATCAGGAGGTCGTCTAGTTGTTAATGTAGCAAATTTAGGAAGGAAGCCTTATATACCTTTCTCAAATAAATTTACGGACTTGTTAACTAAATTAGGATTCATTATGAGGGGTGAAATAATATGGCAAAAATCTAAAGGTGCTAACGCAAACTTTGCGTGGGGCAGTTGGTTATCTGCTTCAAATCCAGTGATTAGAGATCTACATGAATACTGTTTGGTATTTTCAAAAGAATCATTTAATAGAAACAAGGAAGGTGTATCTACAATTGATAAAGAAGAATTTATGGATTCAACACTTTCAATATGGAATATTCTTCCAGCTAAGGCAAAAAAAATTGGACATCCAGCACCTTTTCCTGAAGAACTAGTTGATAGATTTATAAATTTATATTCTTATAAGAATGAATTAATACTTGATCCATTTATGGGAAGTGGAACAACAGCTTTGGCTGCTTTAAATTCAAATAGAAAGTATGTCGGTTACGAAATAAATAAAGAGTATTGTGATTTGGCTAACAAAAGAATTAAAGATCGTTAACTAAATTCCAAGCAGAAAAAAGATCTTTGTAGGTCTGATTATTTTTTAACAAATTGTTATGGCTGTCAAAACCAATTAAATTACCATTTTCCATCACCATTATTTTTTCAGCATTTAAAACTGTTTCAAGCCTGTGAGCAATAACTATCGAAGTTTGAAAAGCCAAAAGCTTTTCGGTTGCATCTAAAATTGACGACTCAGATTCAATGTCTAAGTTGGCTGTTGCCTCGTCAAAAACAATAATTTTTCGTTTTGCCAATACAGCTCTTAAAAGAGCTACAAATTGTCTTTCCCCTGCTGAAATATTTCCACCTCTTTCTCCAACCTCTTGATCAAGTGTGTTTTCATATCTATCAAACCAGTCAAGAACACCTATAGAAGATAATTCCTCTTCCAAAGATTCAAAATTAGGTTTTGAATACATGAGATTTTCTCGAATTGTTCCCCTGAACAAGAAGCTTTCTTGTGGAACAAATGCAACATTTTCTCTAACCCAATCTTCATCAACATCGTTAGAATCGACACCAAAATATTTCATACTGCCATTTGTAGGAAGATAAAATCTTAGAATTAATTTTGCAATAGTACTTTTACCCGCTCCTGTTTCTCCGACAATAGCAATCTTGTCTCCTTTATTTATTGAAAATGAAACTCCATGCAAGACATTTTCTCTTCCATATGAAAACGATACATTATCAAATTCAACTGTCTGCTCTAGATCATTATCAGGAAACTCTTCACCTTTTTTGCTCAAATTAGGCTTTTCATCAAGAATTGAGAAAACTTTTTTCATTGAGGAACCCGCTGATCTCAATGTATCGTAATTAAATGACAATTGGATGAGAGGGTCAAAAAAATAGTTTAAATAAAATAGAAGTGCAACCAATTCTCCAACGGAAAGAGTTCCTTCAGATATTCTCTGAGAGCCAAACCATAAGACTGTTGCTATCGATGACACTCTTGTAAATTCCAAAAATGGAAAATAAACTGCAATGTTTCTTGCTGATCTCATGTTTGCTTTGAAATGTTCTTTATTGACTTTTTTAAATCTTTTTATTTGAGTATCTTCATCGGTATATGCTTGAATCACTCTGACACCAGAAATGCCTTCCTGAAGAGAGGATAGCACTTGTCCTATCCACTCTCTTACCTCCCAATAAGTTGTGTCAGCATAGTTTCTGAAAACTTTAGTTGCTATTGCCAATATCGGCATGATTACAAAAGCAAGTATGGATAACTGAACATCTACCAAAAAGACAGCAACAACAGCACCAAATATTGTTAACAACGCTGTTATCACACTACTTGCGCCCTCTCTCGCAAATTCATTTAAACTCTGCATATCTGAAGTTAGTCGAGCAACCAATACACCTGTTTTATTTTTTTCAAAATAGTTAATATCAAGTGAAGACATATGTCTAAATAATTTTTCTCTCACTCTACGGACATAGGTCTCTCCTACCATACCTATTGAAAGCAACGCCTGACTAGTGACAAAATACAGAAGAATTAATGTAATAAAATAAAATAAAGATTGTTGAAGAACATAGTTGTAGTCAGATTTTAATACGCCGTCATCTATTCCATTTGATATTAGATTTGGTCCCACCATTCTTAATCCTGTTGCTAATAGAGCAATGAATGAGCTAATAAAAAATTTGTTGATTACCTCTGGAACCAATTTCATAGATCTTGAAAAAGTTTTATCTTTCAACTTAATTTTGCACTTTCTGTTCTTCCAAGAATAAATTTCTATACGAAGATACATCCTCAAGAATGTCGTCATGTTTTCCTTGAGCTTTAATCTTTCCGTCCTCTATAAATAAAACCTCATCGCATAATTCAATAGTTGGAACCCTATTAGTAATAATTAAAGTTGTCATTTTGTTCATAACATTCTTTAATTCATTCCTGATCTCTTCTTCGGTTGAGGCATCAACCGCAGAAAGAGCATCATCGAGTATTAATATTTTTGGATTTCTTACGATTGCACGTGCAAGTGCAATTCTTTGACGCTGTCCACCAGATAATCCATAGCCACGTTCACCGACTTTAGTTTCATATGTCTCTGGTAATTGTGATATAAACTCGTGTGCTTTTGCAATTATTGCAGCTTCTTCAACTTTCTCTTGAGAGGCCTCAATTGAACCAATTGCAATATTATCTTTGGCTGAATTTGAAAATAAGAAACTTTCCTCAAAAGCTAAACTGACATTACTCCTTAGCTCTTCTAGTTTAATATTTGCAATATCTACTCCATCGATTTTTATATTTCCTGAATCGATGTCATATAGTCTTGGAAGTAAATATGCTAGTGTTGACTTTCCTGATCCAGTTGCACCAACAATAGCAATTGTTTTTTGACCACCAACTTTAAAAGTAAGATCTCTAAAAATATTTTCGTTACCATAACTAAAATTTACATTTTCAAATTCAATACTTCCATTTCCATTTTCGGGAAAAGACTCTAGCATTTCATTATCAAAAATTGAAGGTTGTTCGTCCAATAACTGTAAGATTCTATTTCCTGCTGAAACACTTGAAGGAATTTCAGACAAGAACCACGCTGTTATTCTGAGTGGCCAAATTAATAATATGACGTATTGAGTGAAAGCTATAAAGTCGCCTAACGTGATTAAATCATTTAATGCTAGGTAACCTCCTAGCAAAAGGACAACTAAAGTGATAATCATTGGTATCAGTTCAAACATAGGAACAAATCTTGTTCTTAGATGTAAAAAATCTATAGAGGTATTATAAATTTTACCTATTGAGCTTTCTACTTTTTCTGATGCTTCATTTTCATTTCCAAAAGCTTTTACAACTCTAATACCACCTAATTGTTCCTCAACTTCAGTGGTCATCTCTGCTTCGGCCTCTTTTACCCTTAACGAGATTTCCATTGCCTTTGATGCAAAAATACCAGCTAGCCAAAGAACTAGCGGAATCGATAATAGAACTATAATTCCCAGGGTAAAACTTATCGACACAAGCGTAATGCTAAGAATTAGAAGAAGAAATACATTAGCGGTTGCTAAAGGTGCAATTGCAAAAGCGAGCCTTACTTGTGATGCATCACTTGATGCCCTCGCCATTAATTCACCTGTTGGCACTTTATCATGATATTTAAATGCAAGTTTTTGCATATGACCAAAGATGCTATTTCGAATCTCTGCTTCAACATTGAATGAAACAGACATACTAAAGTATCTTCTTATGCCTATTGAAGCCGCTCTTATGTATCCAATAACTATTAAAAAAGAAATGAAGACAACAATTATTTGGCGATTATTAGCAACAATACCATCATCGACAATTCTTTTTATGAGATATGGATGTAACACAACAAGGAAACACCAAATCACCGCAGACGACATTGAAATTAAAAAGTGTTTACGATTATTTTTTACTTCCTGCACATAAAACGTAAGAGCTCTTTTAAATTCAGCGGTTTTGAAGACATCAAACATACTTTTTAATAATAAATGCATAAGAAATAAACAGTAAGGACTTTGTGCATTATTTCACAAGCATATTAGAGTTCAATTTAATGAACGATGTATTAGATAAAAAAATTGAGGATGTTTTAGATTCTGCTGACAGAATGTTTATAGCTACAAGTGTCGGTGGAAACTCATCTGGTGCTTCAGTTTTCTATGCTCGTGATGGAGAAGATCTTGTATTCTTCACGTTTAATCCAACTAGAAAAGCTGAACAAATCCGTCTAAATCCAAGAGTTCATGTTGTCATATGGCCAAAAGGACAAGAAGGGATTAGAGGTTTACAGATAGATGGAGAATGTTACAAAATCAAAGATGAGGATGAAAAAGAAAAAGCTTATGAAATGGTTCTCTCAACTACTGAAGCTTTTAAAGAATATATGGAAGATGAATTTTTAAAGAAAAATGATGTTGTTGGTTATTACCGAATCAAACCAACAACTGTAAAATACGTTGACTTTTATCAGGAAGAGCAATTTGAGTGGAAAACATATCCAGCTAATAGAACTTCGGCTGTGAAGTTCGCTTTTAAACTAGCGTTAAAAAGAGTTGGTCTGTGGCTACGTACTGTTAGAGCCCCCTTTCTAACAGCTACTATTGCGCCAATACTAATCGGTGCATCAGTGGCATGGAGTGATCTAAAATCAGAAAATTTAAACAGTACGTGGTCATGGAACATGTTTTGGCTTGTATTAGGTGGTGCTTGTCTAGCACAGATAGCTACTAATGCATCAAATGATTATTTTGATCATACTTCAAATGCTGATGAGATAAACAAAGTCGCAAGTCCTTTTAATGGAGGAAGTAGGGTGATTCAGGTTGGTTTAATGACACCTGGACAAGTACTTCTAACTGCATTGGTGAGTATTATTGGAACCGTTGGTATTGGTTTATATATAAACCAACAAATTAGTGGTTTTGTTTTTGGAAACACACCAATTCTTTGGACTGGAATAATAGGAACCTTTTTAGCACTTGGCTACACGGGTGACCCCATAAGACTTGGGTATAAGGGTTTTGGAGAAATCGCAATAGCTTTAGGTTTTGGGCCTGTAATGGTAATGGGTGCACATTATGTTCTTACTGCACCAATACATAATAATGATTTGACCCTTTGGAACTGGGCTGAAGCCCTAATTGCATCTATACCAATTGCGTTATTAGTAATGCTTATCGTTTGGATAAATCAATTTCAAGACGCCCCTTCTGATGCAGCTGTTGGTAAGAACACTTGGGTTGTTCGTACAGCTGTTAATGATGGCTGGATGAGGTTAGAAAAACCATTGTCTCTTTACAAACAATTTATGATTGAGGCTTTTGCATCTGTAGCTTTGATTGGAATATTAAGTTTCTTCACAGATTTTGGAACAGTTTATGCATTCATAGCATTGCTTCCTTTAGGATTAGTTTGGAAAGCATTCAAAATGGCCGATGATTGGATGGTTAAATGGAACGATCCTCAAGCAGATCGTCAAAAAGTACCTTATGAACTCCTCCTTGTTAATGTATCAACTATTGGAATTCATTTTTTAACAGGGATACTCCTAGCTGTTGCTTATTTCATCTAATTGAACGAATCAGCAAATTTCTCTAACATTCATAAATTTTACGATTTTATAAATTCACTAACTACTTTAGGTTTTGATAAATCATGGAGAAAGCAAGCTGCTGACAAATTAAACCCTGGAAATGTTCTTGATCTTGGAAGTGGAACTGGTGCTTCATATTCCGACCTTAAAAATTTTGATGTAACAGCTCTTGATCCAGATGAGCAAATGCTTTCATTAAACAAATTTGAAAAAAAAGTTGTTGGTAAAGGTGAAGAGCTGCCTTTTAACGAAAATTCATTTGATAATGTTTTATGTTGTTTCGTATGGAGAAATGTTGACGATACACAGAAAACACTTAGTGAAGTCTATCGAGTACTTAAGCCTGGAGGTAAGTTCATATTGCTTGATATGACAAGACCAAAAAATTCGTTTTTGAAACAAATTCACAAAATTGGGACATTTATTTTGTTGCATTTTGTTGGCCTCATAACATTGAATCTTAAAGAATATAGGTTCTTATATAAATCTCTTGATTTTTATCCTCAACCTGAAGTTCATTTGACTAAAAACAATTACACAAATCTTGTCATTGAAAGGGTTGGGATATTTGATTTTGTTTATTTGGGAGTGTTTACTAAATAGAAGTCTACTGATTAGCTAGTTGAATTAGTAAAGCTCCAACCATGTCTGCAGGAAGATTTCCTGTTCTTCTTGCAACTACATTTAAATCTTTATCTAAAAACACCCAATAAGGAAAAGCACTAAGGCCGTAAGCATTGCCAATTTCACGATCTAAATCATAGAGTTGTGTTTCGCTCCATCCCTCGTCAGCTAGCCATTTTTGAGGTGGGTAGTTTTCTCTACCACGATCAATTGATGTTGCTATAGCAATAACATCTACACCAGGAGGGACACCTGCTGAATCAATAAATCCTTGAACTACAGGAACTTCTTTTTGACAATATCCACACCAGTGAGCAAGGAATAATAAAGCTTTTGCATTACCATTTTTTTCTAGACTAACTATTTCGGAGTTTTCATTTGGAGCTGAAAATATAGGAGCAGCAAGGCCCAGAGCTATATTGTCATCATTTTCTCCTGCAAATTCTGGAAGTAAATCTCCAGTAACAGTAGTTTCACCCTCTGGAAGTCCAGCAGCAACAGGTTCAGAACTTAATGTTACACCTATTGCAATTGCAAGCCCTAACACTAAAATAACGGCACCAGCGATGATAAAGTTTTTATTCAACTAATTCCTTCCTTGCAAAATCATAATACAACAAAGCCACAAATATCGTTAAAAATCCAGTCCCTGCCATCACTGGAATACTTATAAAACCAAAAATATCAACGTACTTCATATCACATGGAACATCAACTGCACAGGTTCCTCCTCCGCCTCCTCCGTTTTGCAGAAAAATATGATACGCACTTACAGCTACACCAATAATGCTGATATAGCCAACTTTAAAAAAAGGTTTCTTAAATAATGAAATTATTAATGCGATTGCTATTGGATACATTAAGTACCTTTGATACCAACAAAATCTACATGGTATGAAACCAACAACTTCTGAATATACAATACTTCCAATCGAACTAAAGACTGCAACTGAAATAGCAAAGTTTAAGAATTGATCAGTTATTAATTTACTAAAAGTTTTTTTTGAAAAATAAAGATAAAGCATTACTGCTGTAGATGCCCAGGCAATAAAAGTAAGGAATCCAAAAAAAGTATTAAATAAAATTATGAGATCCATATTGAAATTTTAACCTACAAAAAATGATAGGCGACATTTGTCGCCTATCATTAAAATTTTATTCGAAAAAGTTATGAAACTTTTTCTCCTGACTTAACTCGAGCCATTTGTAGAACTAATACACCAAGACCGACTTTGTTAATTATGTCAGCGATTGTGTATAGAACTTCTCTAATAGCATCGAAGTCTCCTGCAACAGGTGCAATGTATCCCAAAGGATAAATTATCCAACCTACAAGGATTAAGTTCTTAATGTTTTCAAAAGCTGCTGCTTCGTCACCTTTAAGACCTTCTCCTTCAGCTTGAAGATTTCTCATTAGCCAGATGTAAGTTGCCATAGCAATTACAAATCCTGTCCAATATTCGTTGCTTCCTGCTACTGATGTTTCACCGTAGTATCCTGCACCAATCATTACTGTTGCTGCAACTCCCCAGTTACGAACTGCCTCATTATATGCGGCACCTTTTCTTGTAACTGCAAGGACTTCCACGAACATCAAAGGAACGGTTAAGACCCAGTCAACGTATCTTAACCCTGTATCGTATGCTCCACTTTCCCAAGATGCACCCATCTTTTGATAGTGATACCATGCAATACCACAGACAAGTGCTGAAATATAAACACCACGTCTGTGTTCTGGTTTAACTTCTCTTGATGAAGCAAGTAGAAATACTGTTCCTGCAAGCATTCCCACAGTTGCCACCATGAAAAGTCGGTATGTTAGTTCTTCCATTTTAGAAGTACTCCTTTTTTTCTTTAATGTGAAACGTTCACATCACAAATGTACCATTCTTGTGAAATTATTAAAATAATTTGGAAATTTTTTAAAAATTTTTGTAACTTTATTTTTTAAAAATAGTAATTAAACAGTGGATCCGACAGACCATTTTTCTAAATATGGTTTCAAATTAAACTTTGTCGCTGTAGATTTTGAGGTCATATACCTAATTTTTCCATAAATTGGCCTCTCTGGACCCCATGCTCTGTCATATCTTCCTAATATCCAAAATACTCCTGAGTATGAGTTTGGATCTCTTCCATCTAATGCAAAACGATCATTTAAATCTATCAAATAGGAAAGTGCAATTTGTGGATTAGGCGTCCATTCAAGAATTTTCTTACCCCACAACATTCTTAAATAATTATGAATTCTACCTTCAGTTTTTAACTGATTTTGAGCTGCGTTCCAAATTTCATCATGTGTATTAGCGTTTGTAAATTCTGATAAGTCATAGATATATTCTCTTTCATCATTAGCATGATCGTCTAATGTTTTAATTGCCCAGTCTGGTAGAGATTGATATTGGTCATAGTTTGCTCGTTTTACACAGGTATGATATCCAAGCTCTCTCCAAGTGATTAGCTCATCAAAAAAACTTTCAAGATTAGCAGATCCACCCCACCATCCTTCTCTACGACCTACAAAATTAGGATCAATATTCTCTACTGACCAGGACTCATTACTAATTATTTTTTCAAATACTTCATACGTTGAAATGTGTCCAAAATGAAAATATGGTGAAAGTTGGCTACTTGCATCTTCTGAAGGATGACTTCTTAGTTTTGAGTAATCATTAAATCCTTTTTCTGCAAAAAGATCCAATCTTGATTTGGCTGCATTATATCCACCAACAACATCACTAATCTCTACAGATTTATCAACATTTAAGTTATTTAAAAAGTCTTGAGTATTAACTTTATTAAAATCAACAAGTTCATATTTCTTAAAAATTGGTTCTAATAATTTTTCATCAAATTTCAAATTAAGATATTCAAGAGGATCTTTCTCAGGAACTTCAACTAAAAAGTCTTCAATATTTTTGTGCATAAATCTTCTAAAGTCATGAGCACGTACATATTCTTTTTCTGCAATTCTTATTGGAAGCAAGCCATTTGAATCAACCAATTCATATGTTGTTTGAATACTACCTTTTGCTTCTGCTGTCATTTGAGGAACAAAATAAGTTGGATAATCATCTGTAATAACAACTGCAGCATTTTTTGCTAACTCAACCAATAATTTATCTGCTACACCTCTTTTTTCTTCAACATATGGAAAATAAAAAGCTTTTGATTTCTCTGTTTGTTTTTGAATATCTTGCATGCCTTCAATAGCAAATTTGTGAAATCTAATACTTGCCATAGGATAATCAATTGTCATTGGTTCAAAAATAAGTAATGGTTTCGAGAGTTTGTTTGCCCATTCAATTGCACGTTGAATCGAAAAATTATAATTTACTCTTCTAAATGCGATCATCCAATACAGAACATAGGGAGCATCCATATTTGGCTGTTCATCATTAAGTGTTGTTATTCTATTTATTGGCACTTCAATCATAAAAATATTATAAGATTGAATTCATTTTTAAATTGAAAATTATATGGTTAAAATTACTTTTGTATGGGAGCAATTGATATCAAATCTGCCGGGAAAATTTACCCGAATGGCACAAGAGCACTGGAAGATGTAAATATCACTATAAATGATGGAGAGTTTGTAGTTCTTGTTGGGCCTTCTGGTTGTGGTAAAACTACTCTACTTAGAATGGTTGCAGGTCTTGAGGATATAACTGAAGGTGAAATTTCAATAGGCGATAAAACTGTTAACGATGTAGCTCCAAAAGATCGTGATATAGCTATGGTTTTTCAAAATTATGCGCTGTATCCACACATGTCAGTTTTTGACAATATGGCTTTTTCTCTAAAACTAAGGAAATTACCAAAAGACGAAATAGATCAAAAAGTTAAAGATGCGGCTAAGACACTTGAGATAAGTGAGTTATTAGACAGAAAACCAAAAGCTTTATCAGGTGGACAAAGACAAAGGGTGGCAATGGGTAGAGCTATTGTTAGAAATCCTCAAGCGTTCCTCATGGATGAACCACTTTCAAACTTAGATGCAAAATTGAGAGTACAAATGAGAGCAGAATTGGGACAGCTTCACACACAATTACAAACAACGACTTTATATGTTACTCATGA
This sequence comes from uncultured Candidatus Actinomarina sp., assembly GCA_902597375.1. Lineage (GTDB taxonomy): Bacteria > Actinomycetota > Acidimicrobiia > Actinomarinales > Actinomarinaceae > Actinomarina. The sequence continues at coordinate 24,335 of CACJXH010000002.1, forward strand.
CCAAGTTGAAGCAATGACTATGGGTGATAGGGTTGCAGTGATTAGAAAAGGTGAGTTACAACAAATTGATACTCCTAGAGAGATTTATCTAAATCCTAGAAATATTTTTGTAGCAGGATTTATTGGCAGTCCTTCAATGAACTTTGTGTATGCAAATGTAGGTGTAAATAAGAGCTCTGTTAAATTAAATTTTGGAAATGATCAAATTGACTACAAAGGTGATAAGTTAGAAAAATTAAAAACTTTTGAGAACAAAGAAATAGTAATGGGAATAAGACCAGAAGCTTTTGAAGATGGAAACTATGCAAATACAAGCGAGTATTCAGAGAGTATTAAGGTATCTGTTTCTCTTTTAGAACAACTTGGATCTGATTCATATATTCATTTTTATAAAGATATAAAGCCTGTTCAAACTGAAGCAATTGAGGAAATTTTAGCTGATGAAGGTGAGGATATTTCTGTTTTAGGAGATAATACAAAATTTATTGCAAGAATAAATCCAAACTCAACCGTTGTTGAAGGAGAAGAAATTGAACTTAAAATTGATCCATCAAAACTTCACTTCTTTGACCCTGAAACCGGAAATGCTTTATAAATTATTAGTATTTACTGTCTAATTCCTCAGTAATCTCATTAATAAATTCGCTTCCTAAGGAAATATACTTTTTTAATGCATATAGAAGATGATCTGCTCCAATTCTTCTTTCCATTAGTTCTGATGCGTCATATCTAAATAAATCTTCATTTAATGCATTCCTAACGAATAATGTTTCTTTTAACAACATATTATTTTCTATCTGTTCAATATTTGAATTTTTATTTCCAGAGATAAAACTTGAATCAGATTTTGATATCCAGATTTGCCCAAAATTATCATCTACCAGAGCTCTAAAAACATCTAAGGATTTATTTGATGGGTTTAAGATAACTAGAGAATCTCCGATACCGACCATTGCCTCTTTATTAGATTCTGATGGAAATTTAAAAAAATCAAAATCATCCTCGTAACTTTTATCAGATGGAAAATACATGCTTGCAAAATGACCCGACCAGCTGAATACGCATGAATTATTTTCATCAAGTAAATTACGAGAGTTATTTCTAAACTCTTTACTTATAATTCTTTGGTTTCCCCCATAAACAGTGTTTTCATCAAAGATTAGTTTTCCAATATTTAAGATTGATAGTGTTATTTCATTATTTTGAGAAGTAATTATTTGTTTAAACCAGTCATCATAAATATCTGGTCCATACTCGTGCAAAATTAAGTCTTCTAACCAATTTGTCGCTATCCATCCTGTTGAGGCACCACTTTCAATGTCCAAACACCATAATGGATTATCAGAAGATGAATTTTTTTTAGAAAAAGAAACCATTTCTTCAAAGTTTTCAAAATTTGGAGATCCTAACCTCTCATATTTTTCTACGTCATACCAAATTAATGAATTTGGAATTAATCTAAATAAAACCCCATAATTAATTTGATCTATTTGAGAAGTTGTAATCTCTTGTAAGTGTTTTGAGTAATTATCGTTAATTATTTGCTCATTTAGGGCAATAGAAACTGAGTAAAGATGACCTCTTTCTCCAAGATTGACCACACCTTGTGGATTTGGAATTATTGCAAGATCAAACTCTTCAGTATTACTACCTTCAATTATCTCTGACTCAATATCTGAAAAGGGAACATACTTAATCTTTACATTTAAGTCTTTAGAAATTAAATCTAATTCTTCTTCTAAGTAATCGATTTGTGGGAAATATGGACCGGCTATAGAAATTTCTTCTGGACTATAAGCTAAATATGAAAAAACTGAAGTTAAAAAAATGAATATTGGAATAAATAACTTTTTATTCTTTAATTCCATAAATGTGCTGCTCCTCTAACACCGCTAGATGATCCATGAGTTGCACTTACAATAGGTGTAAGGAAAAAATTGGATGCTATATAAGGTATTATTCTTTTTGGTACTTCATCATAAATACCGTCAATTTCAGACATTCCACCGCCGCAGACGATAATATCTGGATCTAGTATATTTACAAACGTACTAAACGATCTTGCAATTCTTTCAAAATAAACATCCATTACTTCTACAGCAACTGGATCATTTTCTTGATAAAGAGAAACAATTTCCCTGGATGATATTTTTGATTTTGTTATATGCTCATAATAATTTTCTAGACCAGGGCCAGATAAAAAGACTTCAACTGCTCCAATTCTTCCGCAATGTCTCTTAACACTTTTTTCGTATTCATCCATTGGTCCAGGTATAGGATTTTGACCCCACTCTCCAGTGAGCTTATTTGGACCAACTATTATTTTTTTATCATAGGAATAACCTGCACCTACCCCAGTACCAAGAATTACTGCAAAAACACTTTTGTAATCTTTACCTGCTCCATCCACAGCCTCTGATAGTGCTAAACAATCAGCATCGTTAGCAATCTTAATTTCATATCCGAGTTTTGTTTCAATATCTGATTTTACTGATTTACCCTCAAGAGCTTTAGTATTTGAGACTTGAACAAGATTTGTTTCAGGGTGAATTGATCCAGGCATACCAATACCAACTGTAAAATTTGTAGAATCTTTTGAAAGTTCTTTAATTACTTCAACAACCTTGGAAACAATTTCTTCGTAATTCTCTTTAGGAGAATCAACTCTAATTCTATTTAATTCTGTACCATTCTTAGGGTCAATAGCGATACCTTCAATTTTTGTTCCGCCCCAATCAATTCCAATTTTCATTTATTTGCTCAACTTAAAATTTAAACTATATTTTTTTATGTTAGTAGACCCAATTTTTTCAATTTCATTATTTTTATTTAACAGCCAATAATATGGAGCATCTGGATAAAGTTCTGCATAATCTGTTGCCACTCCGTATAGTATTTTCTTATCATTGGAGAGAACTGCTTCAAAATATCTTAAGTAATATATATAGTTATTACATCCATCTCGTAGTGATTCTTCTTGGAGTTTTCCATCAATTCTTGACTTAAAATTATTTTCTTTGGTTAATATTATTTTTAACTCACCAGGTTTATTCATCTCCCAAGTTGGACCAATACAAACTCCATCGAAATCACTCTCATAATCTTCTCTAAACTTCATATCAAAAGTTAAAACATAATAATTAATTTCATCAGAACTATTTGGAAATATTTGAATATTTAAATTTATTGAATCATTGAAAAAAGAACTTTCAGTTGTATTTATTGATAATCTTCCATCATAAATATTAATCTCATCCTCAATATTGAATTCGTAATTATAGGTTTGAAGAATTGAGCAAAATGAAAATACAAAGATGAGTAGTATTATCGTTATGGGTTTCAACCCTTTACTGCTCCTCCAACAAGTCCTCTAATGAAAAACCTTTGAAGGCTAAAAAATACAATTAAAGGTACAATCATGGAGACTACTGCACCTGCAGTTCTTAAATGCCATTCTTCACCATAATTACCTACTGTAAGTTGAGCTACATGAGATGTTATAACTTGATTTCTTGGATTTATACCAAGAAAGACATTTGCAACAAGAAAATCATTATAAACCCACAGAAATTGGAATGTTGCAAATGCAGCAACACCGGCAATTGATAATGGTAAAGCTAATCTATAAAAAGTGGTTAAGTGTGAAGCTCCATCAATTTTTGCTGACTCGATAACGCTTCTTGGTAAACCCATCATAAAATCTCTAAGCAGAAATGTGGCAAGTGGCAATCCAAATCCTGTATGTGCAAACCACACAGAAACAAATGTCCCTGTTATTTTTAGTTCTGGAATAATTGGTAATCCAAATAATATTGCTCCCTTATTCATTAAGCTTACTAATGGTATTAAGGACATTTGTAAAGGAACAATCATCATTGCAATCACAAAAAGAAATAAAATATCTTTTCCTTTGAAATCAATGAATGCAAATGCGTAAGCTGCAAAAGCAGCAATAGTGATTGGAATTATTGTAGATGGTATAACTACAGCAAATGAATTGAAAAAAGACCTAGATAAATTTTCAGCAAATAATATTTCGTTATAATTTTGAAAAGTAAATTCAGAAATTATCTCACCTCCAGAAATTGAATTCCACCAGGCTGCTCGTTTTATTGCCTCTGGTTCTCTAAATGAACTTAATACAAAACCAATATAAGGAAACATCCATGCAAGAGAAATTGTAATAAGTATCAGCTTACTTACTGGTTTGTCATACCATTTTTGAGAATAGTTCATAAAGAGTTTTCCTCTTTATTTCGAAATACATTTAAAACAATAATTGGTACAACCGAAACAAAGATTAATATTGATACTGTTGAAGCCCTACCAAAATGCAGAAATTTTGAAAATTCATCCATCATTTTTACTGCCAGAAGATTAGTTTCAAAATCTCCTCTTGTAGTAACGAAAACTATGTCATATGCTTTTAGAACAGAAACTGTCAAATAAGTAGCTACTACAACAATTGTAGATTTTACGTATGGCATTACTACTGACAAAAATATCCTTGCCTCTGATGCACCATCAATTCTTCCAGCCTCAGTTATTTCAGCTGGTACAGATTTAATTGCGGCAGAAAAAACAATCATTGCAAATCCAGTGAACATCCAAACCATTATTATCATTAGTAATACTGTATTTAACGGAAAGTTGGAAAACCAACTCATCAAAGTATCATCTGGTCGTACATTCTCAAAAGTTGAAAATTTAGTTAGGTCCCGTTGTTGGAGCCATCCAATTGGCTGAGTACATCCGTCGTTGACATAATCAATTTTTTTGCCATTTTCAAAAATATTATTTTTACAAGGATTACCAAGATTATCTGTTCCACCTGTGACTCTTAAACCATTTAAAAAACCTATTTGAGTAAGTGGCGGTGGTCTGTAAGCGTAAATAAACTTAAATATGGCGCTAGAGCCTACACCTGAAATTGCCATAGGAAGAAATATTATGGATTTAAAAATTGCTTCACCCTTTTTGAGTTTGTCTGAAACATAAGCAACAATAAGACCAATACTTATTACTAATGTAACTACACCAATTAGCCAGATAATTTGATTTCTGATAGTAATCTGCATTATTTTATCTGAAAAAGCCCAGGTATAATTGTCAAAACCTACACTATTTTCTCCCCATTTATCTCTGAAACTCAAATAAATTGTGCGAATAGCAGGATAGAATAAAAATAAACCTAGCAGAAATATAGCCGGTCCAACAAACATTGCTCCATACAATCCTTCTTGATAATTTTTAGGGGCATATGAAATAATTCTATTCATTCCCGCATAAAGAAGAAAAATAAATGTTGATCCTACAACAATGGCTAGAAATATAAGTAAAGGTCGTGGAATCTTATTTGTAATTTCGCGAAACAGAATTGCCTGAGATAAAAACCACAGAAGTGGAAAAAAAGAAAATGCAACTACTCTTACCCCAAATACTAGTAATTTGTTACTATCACTTTTTACAGACATTTTTAAATAGCTTACCACTTTTCATATAAACATAGCCACTCGTTTAAGAGTGGCTATGTATTAATCTTTTAGCTTTTTACGGCCAGGATTTTTCGATGTTATCGAGAGCGGTATCGATGTAGCTTGGACCTTGGACGGCCAATTCAGTCATCTCGCTCCAGAAAGATCCACTACCAACTTCTGGTGGCATATTATCGGATCCATCAAATCTGAAAACGTTTGCTGCTAAAGCTGCTTTTAAGAAATCAGCTTGTTTTTGAGTTGTTGCACTCCAGTATTTTGAAGTATCAAACCCAATATGTGCACTGATTCTTGTTGAACCTGTGCCAGCAACGTTTGTTGCAATTGCATCAAAGTAATTTTCAGACAACATGAAATCAACTACCTCTTGAGTAGCCTCATCATTTACAAGAACAGCCCACATATCACCTGCACCTAATACTGTGTCAGACGGGACTTCCATGTCTGGGAATGCAAAGAAAGTTGTTTCTGTTCCCAATCCTTCTTGTGCGTCTTCTGGCCAGAAACCAGGAATGAATGATGCTTGTCTATGCATAAAGCAACCTGGATTTCCGTTTGCATCTCTTTCAAACATAGGATCTTGAGCATCTCCAAAGAATGTTGAAACTATTGCATCAGTTCCACCAACTACATAACCGTCAGTATGCATAATCTGACTTAAGTATGTTGCCGCATTCTTAACGATTGGATCGTTAAATGGAATCTCATGGTTGACCCATTGGTCATAAGATGTTGTTCCATTACCGGTACGAAGCATAATATCTTCCATCCAGTCAGTAGCTAACCAACCAGTTGCACCATTTGAGTACATCCCAAAACAGAATGGTGTCATTCCATCTGCAACAATTTGGTCAGCAAGAGCAATCATTTCATCCCAAGTTTCAGGAATAGAATAACCTCTACTATCAAATTCAGCTGGTTGGTACCAAACGATACTCTTCAAGTTAACAGCATGTGCTCCACCATATGGAACGCCATCAACTTCACCTAAACCAACTAAATATGGTGAGAAGTTAGCTCTATATTCATCAAGATCTACACCGAGATCTTCAAGTGGGATAAGATTTCCTGCTCTAGCTTGTGCTCTAACCGTTCCAGGTTGAGGCCACAAAGCAATATTCGGCGGATTACCAGCTTCGATTTGAGCCAACAATTCAGACTCAAAGTTTTCTGATCCAACGTAAGTAACAATTATTCCAGTTTCTTCAGTGAATTGTTCAAATGAAGACTGAATTGCTATTCCGTCTGGACTGTCAGTAGCTGGAGCTCCAAAATAAAGTACTTCTTCTCCTTCAAGGCTGTTTCCGCAAGCAACAGCAACCATTGAAAGGATAAGAAGCAGTCCGATTAAAGACTTTCTCATTATTTATCTCCCTTATTTATACGTACGTATGCTAAAAATAGGATATTTTTAGCTAATAATCAGGGTATTAAAATTAAAGAATATTTCTATTATTTAATTAAAACTTTTTGTGTTTGAGTTGATTTTTTTATTCATATTATGTATAAAAAAGTGCCCGAGGGGGGACTCGAACCCCCACATCCTTTCGAATAACGGATTTTAAGTCCGTCGCGTCTACCAATTCCGCCACCCGGGCAGCCAAACTAAAAATATTTTAGAATAAGCCCTTCTAAAATATCACTTTTTGAAACTTTTAGTTGGGTAATTTTATATTTTTTTAACAAGTTTTTTACTAGAAATAATCCAGAGGTAATAGTCACTGCTCTTTTTGGATCAAGACTAGGATATCTACTTATTATTTGTGGTACTGACAATGTTTTTAAATTTTCATAGATATTTTCAACAGAGTCATAAGAAATTATTACTTTGTCAATTTCATTTTCATCATATATTTTTTGATTTAAATATATTGAGCCAAGAGATGTAAAAGTTCCAGAGACGCCAATTAATTGTCTATGTCCATAATCTTTATCGTGAAAAATATCATTAAAGAAATTTATTGCAGTTTCCTCTTTGTCAAAATTGATAGGATTCTCATTAAAATAATTTTCACTCATCGATACTACTCCGATATCTTTAGATTGAATATCTAACTTATGATCAATATCTGTAATAAATTCTGTACTTTGGCCTCCAATATCTACTATCAAATAATTTTCTAAATTTTCAAAAGATGACTGTACTCCTAAACTTGTAAGTAATCCTTCCTCTTCTCCAGAAATCATCTTGATTTCTAGATTAAATCTTTTTTTTACTTCATCTATAACTTCATCAGAATTCTTAGATTTTCTAAATACAGCAGTACCGATACAAAAAACTTCTTGTATTTTATATTCTTCAATTTTTCTCATATATTTTCTCAGTACTTTAAAAAATCTTTTTTTTGAATCGTTTGAAATCACACCTGTTTTATCAATGTTGTCACTCAATCTCGTAACTTGATGCTCTTTATGTAGATTTTCTAACTTTCCATTTTCAACTGTAGATATCAACAATCTTGTTGAATTTGAACCACAGTCAATTGCGCCAATTTCTACCATTCAGATCGCCAGTTTTCATTCTTAGTTCCCTCAACCACACAAGGTTCTTTACAATTACAACCTCCAACGTTCTCTAAAACAATTTGTCCAACAATATTTTTTCCAGTTACTAATTCGTCTGCTAAATGAGAATGTAAACATTTTATAGAATTTACAGCACCGCCAACCCCTCCGATTGGAGAAACTGTATTATTTACACTTTTATACTTTCTATTTCTTTCTTTTTCATAACTTTTTTGTCTCTTTGACCACAATTTTCTAAGCTTCTTATTGCTATTAAGTTGATTATCTAGCTCCTTAACCATTCCATGAGACTCAAAAGTGCTAACTTTTTTTATATACATTGGGCATGTAAGCCAAAACATGGTTGGAAATGGTGTCCCATCATTAAGGTTTTTTGGAACATCAACTACGACTGGAAGGTCAAAATGACACTTAACAGCTACTTTTATTTCGCTTCTTAAATTTCTATTAAGTTGTATTTCAACAATTTGTTTTTCACTAGTCACTATTTGTTCCGACAATAAACTCCACAACATATTCTAAAAGGCCTTTACTTCTTTCGCTTTGAAGAGTTTCTTCGAGAGGTGTGACAGGTTCTGGAACTTTAAATCTATATATATTTTCTCCTGGTAGGCCATATCCATGTTGTCTCAAAATAATATCGAGCTTGTCAGGATCTTCAAGATCATCAATTTTTTGTTGAATAAAGTTAATTTCATTTCTTAAATCATTTGCATGTTCTTGCCGTGTTTCAAGCTGTGATTGTAGTGATTGATAATCTTTGAAACTTAATTCCCAAGTATCAAAAATAAAGAATACAAAAATAAAAGAAGTAATTAAAAACATTATTTTTGAAAATAAATTCTGTTTAATCATTTGCTATATCCCAATTCTTGAATATTGAATTGTTCAAAACCTATTTTTTCTCCAATTCGAAGTAACTCATTGTACTTTGCTGTTCTTTCTGATCTCGCAGGTGCACCTGTTTTTATTTGTCCACTTGAGGTGCCGACACATAAATGACTTATAAATGTATCTTCTGTCTCACCCGATCTGTGCGAAACAATAGATGAATAGTTGCTATCTTTGGCCAGTGTCATCGTATTGATTGTTTCACTCACACTTCCAACTTGATTCACTTTAACTAAGATTGAGTTTGCACAACTATCAGCGACTCCTTTTTCTAAGATTTTTTCTTGAGTAACAAATAAGTCATCTCCAACAAGTTGAATAGTATCTCCTATTTTTTCTGTTAGATATTTCCATCCATCCCAGTCGTCCTCTGCTAATCCGTCCTCAATTGATATGATTGGATAGTTCGATGTAAGATTTATTAAATAATCTGACATTTCCTGGCTGTTAAGTTCGTTTCCCTCAATCCTATAAAAATCATCTGTAAAGAATTCCGAAGCTGCAACATCTAAAGCTAAAGAGACATTTCTACCTGGTTCGTAACCAGCTTCAGAAATGGATTGCATAATTTCGTCAAGGATCTCTGTTGAAGTATTAAAGTTTGGAGCAAATCCTCCTTCATCACCAACATTGGTTGAAAGCTTATTTGATTTAAGTCTTTTCTTAAGTACATGATAAATCTCAACACCTGCTCTTAAAGAGGTATCAAAAGTTTCAAAACCAAATGGTACAATCATAAATTCTTGAATATCAACAGAGTTATCAGCGTGTGCACCTCCATTGAGAATATTCATAAAAGGAACAGGTAGAGAAGGTGGTCCGTAAATATTTGGGAAGAGTTCAAAAAGTTGTTTGTTTTGTTGATTTGCACTTGCTCTCATTGAGGCCATAGACACTGCTAAGATTGCATTTGCTCCAAGATTATTTTTATTATCAGTTCCATCTAATTCAATTAACTTATCGTCAATATTGCTCTGATCAGTTACATCCTCACCTATTAAAGTGTCTGAAATTATTGTTTTAACGTTTTCGATCGCTTTATTTACTCCCATCCCGTTATAGGATGGATCATTATCTCTAAGTTCATGAGCTTCAAGGGCTCCAGTTGAGGCTCCAGATGGTACTGCGGCACGACCTTTGATCTTATCACTCGTAGTAACTTCAACTTCAATTGTTGGATTTGCTCTTGAATCTAATATATGACGAGCATTAATGCTTTTAATTTTTTTATTCATAACCCTGTTAATTAAAATCTAACAGAAAAAATAATCTTTACGAATCTATTTGATTTTTCTTAGCTTCCTGCCAAAGAACATTAATATCTGTTTCTTTATTTATATGTTTTTCAACGTATTTTGCACGATTGATAAAGGTTTGAATAGATTTTTTTAACTCAATTTCAGGATCAGCCTCTAAGTATCTAGAAACATTAATTAGTGAAAAATATACATCTCCAAGTTCTGACTTTCTATCCTCTAAAGTGGTTGCTTCTTTAAGTTCATTTATTTCAGAAATTAAATCATCCAAAGCCTCATCATAATTTTTATAGCTTAAATTAAGCGTCTTTGCTTTTCGTTGTACTTTGAATGCTGTATTTACTGGAGGAAGTTTCGTGTTAATGTCATCAAATATAGATTTATTGTCTTCTTTCTTTATTTCTTCCCATTGTTTTTCGACTTCTTCAGATGAATTTAAGTTTTTTTTATCAAAAACATGTGGGTGGCGTTTTATTAATTTTTTTTGTAAAGAATTTATCACTTCAATTATCGAAAAATAATTATTTTCAGAGGCAATTTCTGAATGTAATAGTATTTGGAGTAAAAGATCTCCTAACTCTTCTTTAAAGTCATTAAAGGATTCTGGTGAGTCATTTAAATTTGATAAAGTATCTAATAATTCGTATGATTCCTCAATCAGATGCTTTGCCAGGCTTTCGTGTGTTTGTTCTTTGTCCCACGGGCATTCTTTTCTTAATTGTGAAACTATATCAAGTAGATTATTGAAATCGTTCATGTCAGTTGATATCTACTTTTGTTAATTTTTCACTGTTTAACCAAGTTATGGTTTTAGATATAAAATCATCAACTGATGTGTAATTCAATCCAAGCTCTTTTTCTGCTTTCTGACCATCATATAAATGGCCATGAGTGAGGACTCTTATTGTTTCTCCACATATAACTTCCCTTAATGAAGTAAATTTTCCAAAAATATCAAAGAGTGGACCTAAACCAACAAGAAGTTGTTTTGAGATATATATTGGAGAACCATTCCAGTTTGTAATTGTCTTTAGATTCTCAATAAGTGTTTCGATATTCAATCTAAAACTGTTAAGAACATATCTTTCATTATTCTTCCCCTTAGTTAATCCAAGGTAATGGCCCTCTGTACAATCATCAATATCAACTGCTGATACAGAACTTTTAATTAATGGTGGAAATTTTTTATTTAGCGTTGATATCAAAAGCTTTGCAGTTCCAGATATTCTTCCAGGTCCTTGAACAGATGAGGGATTAATCGATACAAATTCAAACTCTTTATTGAAAGAAAAAGCTTTTTCTTCTGCCAGATATTTTGACTCTTCATAATCAGAAAGAAATGTTCCTCTATGCATGGAGTCTTCGTTTCCGATACTACCCTTTTTTTCTCCAAGAGTTACAGCAGAAGATGTATAAATAAATTTTTCGATATTTAATTTGTTCCCAAGTTCTAGCATCTTTTTAGTTCCTTCAATATTCGTTCTAAACATGCTTGATGGATCTTTCTGACATTTTTGGTTTGCCCCAGCTACATGAAATATTGCATTAATTGATTTTTTCTGAAGTTGTGAGTAAATATCATCATCGAATAAATCTCCTCGAATAATTTCAGTATTATTTGATATCAAAAATTTATCATTTATCTTATTTCTTGACAATGCATAAACATTGTGTCCTTCGTTTATGAGTTTTTTAAGTAAAGGCTTTCCCACAACACCAGTAGAGCCAGTCAAAAAAATATTTTTATATTTCATTCTTTGATTGAAAATAGGATACAACATATTGGTATCCAGAAATATAGGAAAATATTAAAGCTAAGAAAACAACGACTGTATCTAAATTGACATTAATTATCTCTATTGGAAGGTCAATCATAACAAATCCTATTGCCCAAAATTGTAAGCTCGCTTTTAATTTACCGGTTTTACTTGGAGGGATAATCTTTCCTTCATTGCCTGCTAGTCCTCTGAGGCCCATGATCATAAATTCTCGCGTTATCAAAAGAGCTGTGATCCAAATACTCACTCTTCCTATCATTGAAAATCCAACAAAAATAAAAGTAATAAAAATTTTGTCTGCAATAGTATCTAGAAATGCTCCAAGCTTTGTACTTATATCCCATTTTCTAGCCAAAAATCCATCAAAATAATCGGTCCATGCAGCAATAAATGCAAGAATTGCTGGGAATAACATTAAGCCTTGCTCTGAACCATCTTGAAGAATCAGGAATAATAAAACGGGAGAAGATAGAAGTCTAAACCATGCGAGTAAGTCGGGTAATTTATTTTTCATTAGACCACATCAATTATTCTTCTCTCCGAGGCCGTTTTTATTGCTGATTCAACATCTTTTAGAAATAAATCAATGATTTCCATACTGTCTTCAATTATAAACTCGACTTCCTCGGTCTCGTCACTATTAAATTTTGAAAGTACGTATTCTGCGGGATCCTTTGTTGATGGTGGCCTTCCAACACCAACTTTAAATCTCCAGTAATCGTTGTTACCAATAGCTAAATCTATAGATTTGATTCCGTTGTGCCCACCATCTGAACTACTTTTCTTAATTCTAAATCTACCAAATCCAAGGTCAATATCGTCGTGTACAACAAACAGTTCATAGTCTTTTAATTCATTTTCTAATAAAAATGTTTTTAAGCCTTGTCCAGAATTATTCATTGATGTCATAGGAATAACAACCATTATTTGCTTTCCATCAAGGTCAAATTTGCATGATTGGTATTTTCCAGAATCATCCAAAGTTAAATTTTGATTATTTTTCTGACAATAAGAAAACAATATGTCAGCACCAATGTTGTGACGAGTATTAATGTATTTTAGCTGTGGATTCCAAAGGCCAACTAAAATAGTTTTAGATTTATTCTCCACTTTCCTCTGCTGCTTCAGGTTCCTCAGAAGCACCCTCTCCAGAATCTTCTTCGCCTTCACCAGCCTCTTCATCACCCTCTTCACCTTCGAGTTCTTCGTCGGAGACTTCTTCTTCTTCTACTACAGCTCTTGGGATTGTAATTGTCACAAGAATAGATTCATCATCTTCTGATGCGAGGGTAACCCCCTCCGGTAAATCAATATCTGCAACAGTAACATTATCTCCAACATTTAATTCAGATATGTCAACATCAATTGATGACGGAATATTTGTTGGAAGAGCTGAAATAGATATGGTGTTGTTGACTGTTTGAACAACACCTCCTTCTTCTTTTACTCCAAGTGGTGTACCCATTAAATTAACTTGAACATCTGCTTCCACAGTCTGTGAAAGGTCAATTCTAACTAAATCAACATGAACAATTTCATCTTTATAAGCATGTCTTTGAATTTCTCTTGCAAGTGCAGGAACATTATCCTTACCAATATTTACATTTAAAATTACGTTTGATCCCGCTTCAGTTTTTAAGGCAGTATTAAACTCTCTAGCGTTAATCAATAAAGACTGAGGTTCTGCGCCTAGTCCATACATAACAGCAGGTATCAATCCTGATGAACGAACTCTTCTGGATTCTGATGAACCTGTTTTTTCTCTACTAGTTGCTTCTAATGTAACTTCCATAATTTCCTTAAGAATTATATAGATTAATTAATTTTATCTTGTAATTAAAACTTAAATTAGGATTTTTCTGTGGCTGTTTTAGCTGAAATTACAGCAAAACTTAGTGTAATAAATGCGAACCCACCTGCAACTAAAAATCCTTTTAATATTAAGTCTGAAATCCAGCCCTCAATCATTATCGCTCTCATCCCCTCCAGTACATAAGTTGTTGGATTAAATGCTGCCGCAGTTTCTAACCATCCCTTTAAGGCATATCTTGGAGTAAAAGTAGGTGCTAAAAATAATGCAGGAAAAAATAAAAATGTAGCTGCTTGTGCGCCTTGAGAAGAACCTGATCTTACACCTGCTGCTACTGAATACCCAGCAAATCCCATTCCCCAGAAAAATGCCATTCCTAAGACTGCAAAATATCCGATAAATCCAGTTGCAGGATCAGCACCAATAATACTTCCCAAGGTCATGATTAAGGTTGCTTGAAGTAATACTCTTACAGCACCAACAACGATTGGAGCAAGAATAATTGCCCATTTTGAGATTGGCATTCCTTGATATCTTTTAAATACTCCGGATTCTATATCTTCAACTAGATAAATTCCTGAGGCGCCACCGCTTACAGAAGCAGAGACAATAGAAACTGGAAGTATAAAATTTAGGAAGTTTCCATTGGCAAAATCAAATGGTGTCCCGGCAGCATTACCTCCAAACACACCACCCAATGCCCCATCGTAAACTAGTAAAAAAAATGCAGAAATAAAAATATTTGGAAGTTCCGCAAGTGGTCTTCTAGCTAGTCTTAATAAAAGTCGTTTAGTTAAAATTCCAAGTTGTGTGAAAAAAGAAGATTTTGAATAGTTCATATTATTTACTTTCTTCTATCAAAGTTTTGTTACCTTCTAATCTGTAACCTGTAACCTTTAAAAATACATCGTCTAGAGATGGTTTATTTGCTGAAACAGACTGTACATTTATATCTTTTGAAACAAGTTGATTAAGTAAATTTGGAATTTTTTCAGCGCCATTTTCTACAGTTACTCTAATTTGGTTATCTTCAATATCAGAATTTTCAATAATTGTTTGAGCTTTAATTGCATCATCATCTGTTCTAAAAGTTAATGTTATTACATCTCCACCGATTGATGATTTTAATTCATCGGGAGTGCCCTCAGCAACAACAAGTCCGTCGTCAATTATTGATATTCTATTTGCTAATTCGTCAGCTTCTTCCAGATACTGTGTAGTTAATATAATTGTTACGCCTTCATCTCTAAGTTTTTTTATTTCATCCCATAAAACACGTCTTGATCCGGGATCTAGTCCAGTAGTTGGTTCATCAAGAAATAAAACTTCCGGTTTATGAACAAGACTTAGCCCTAAATCTAATCTTCTTTTCATACCACCTGAATATGTTTTAACCCTCCTGTCTGCCGCCTCAGTCAGGCCAACTAAATTAAGC
The DNA here is from genome assembly GCA_902597375.1 of uncultured Candidatus Actinomarina sp. Lineage (GTDB taxonomy): Bacteria > Actinomycetota > Acidimicrobiia > Actinomarinales > Actinomarinaceae > Actinomarina. Next base: position 39,526 of record CACJXH010000002.1, read on the forward strand.
ATTTCCTCAGTTCTATCTTTAGATTTAGATTTTGAAAGTCCCCAAAGCCTGGCAGTTGTATAAAAAAGTTCTCTTGCTGTTAAGAGATTATCAATACCAGTGTCTTGTAAGGCAATTCCAATTTTGTTTCTAACCTCTGAGTCATTTTTTACGACATCTAAGTCATTTATTTTTGCAGTACCTGAAGTAATTCTCAGCAATGTAGTAAGCATTAAAATTGTGGTACTTTTGCCGGCACCATTCGGACCTAATATTCCGAATACCTCACCTTTATTAACTTTGAAACTAACGTCTCGAACGGCTTCAACATTCCCCTGTTTTGTTTTGAAAGTTTTTTTTAAATTTTTTGCTTCAACAGCTAGCAACATTATCCTTTCATAGAAAAGTATTTATGAAATAATAGTTTAATCTATTTTTTATGGCCGCGTAGCTCAGGGGATAGAGCACAGGTTTCCTAAACCTGGTGTCGCAGGTTCGAATCCTGCCGTGGCCGCTAGAATGCTACTTTAAATTTTCTGCTGAAGTTTTACCGTTATTTTCTACAATTTCAAATTCAAGCTCTTGACCTTCTTCAAGATCTTCCATACCAGAATTTTTAACCGCAGAAATATGAACAAAGACGTCTTTATCGCCTTCTTCAGGTTCAATAAAACCATAACCTTTAGTTTTGTTGAACCATTTAACTTTACCTTTTGGCATTTATTTCCTTTTGTAATATCTTTACGACAAAGTAACAGTAACGTGATTAATTTTTTAGTTTGCTATTTTAGAAAATACTTTTCTGGGATCCAGAATTTAAATAATTTTGAGCATATATACCAGCTAGTGACACAGATTTAATTTCTAACCATGTAAATGGATTTGGTATTTCATTTTTAACATAACTCAAAAAAGTTTCGATAGCTTGTTTGTGACCTTTACCGTCGGAAAACACCTTGCTCTTATCATCTGATCCGATTAAATATCTCATTAGCTGGAAATCTTCAACAATAAATGAGTTTTCACTTCCATGAATCTCTAGTCTTTCTTTAGATAATTTGTTATTTGTATCTGAAAAATATTGAATTGCAGCATGCGCACCGTTTGCATAATTTATATTTATAAAAACTTGATTGTCATAAACTTCATCAGATTCTTTATTTATTGGACTATGAGAAGATATGCTTTGTGGTAGTGAATCAAAGAAATAAGTACCTAAGTCTACTGCATGGATAGCTTCACCTACTATCCTTCCTCCACCTATTTCCTTAATATTGGTCCAGTGATCCTTTTCTAATTTTGGAACACTAAACCTAAAATTTAAAGCATTGGCTGGTGAAGTGTTTAATTTTTCCTTTATAAACTTAGATGCTTCACTAAATCTTCTATTAAAACCAAGAAAAATTTTTGGATCTTCAGCGTTGTACATAGCCTCTTCAATTTTCGTTATTGAATCTACTTCAATTGCCAATGGTTTCTCTACATAAACAGCCTTACCAGAGTTAATTCCTTTAATTACTAAATCAGCGTGATTGAAATGTTGAGTAAGGATAAATACAGCATCTATTTCATCTGATTCAAATATTTCGTCTTCTGTTGAGTATTTATTTTTAATTTTAAAATTTTTAGCAAGAGCCTCGGAACTTAATCCTCCTGATGACGAAACTCCTAATACCTGGCAAGATCTTCTAAGTTCCTTTAATATAGGAATAATTGTTGTTGAAGCAAAATTACCTGCTCCAATTACTCCAATTTTAATTTTTTGATTTTTTTCTGGAGTAATATCGTTTTTTTCAAATTGAATTTTAGGCTCGTTTTTTAAATCATATCTAAGCAAGACTGAAAGGGGTTTTTTATCGGAATTAAAGGAATTATATATTTGAGAAGATTCAGCAAAATCAATTTCCTCAGTAATTAAATCTTGAATGGTGATCTGGCCCTGAGATAAGAGTTTTAAAAAAGCTTCAAAATTTCTATTTTCGGTCCATCTAACGTATTCAATTGGATAATCATTTCCTAGTACTTCATATTGCTTATCATATCTTCCAGGTCCATAAGATTTTGAGACAACTAACTCAAGTTCTTTATAGTAAAACTCATTTCTTGAAATATTCAAAGGAATATCTCCAACAACAACAATTTTTGCTTTATTCCTTGCAATTTTTGTTGCAGCTTCAATTGGTTCATTGCTATCAGAAGCTGCTGTGATAATTATCGAATCTACTTCCTCTATAGGTAAATCATTAATTGAGGAAAAAAAGTTTTTACTATCTCCCCTTCTTGTTTCATCAGGATCAATACCAAAAACTTCTGAGCCTTGTGCCTCTCCTAACCTGCATACTAGTTGACCCACTATGCCCAAACCTACAACTACAATTCTTGAGCCCAGTGAAGTTTCTGATAAACGTAGACCATGTAAAGCTATACTTCCCAAGACTGTATAAGCTGCTTCTTTTTCATTTGTGTTTTCAGGGATTCTCGAACATAAGTTTTGATTTACTACAACATATTCTGCGTGATTACCATTAGAGACAACCATGTCACCAACATGAAAGCTTTTTACGTTTTCACCAATTTCAATAACTTTTCCACATGAGCTATAACCAAGCTGTATAGGTAATATATTTTTTGGAAATACAGCATTCCAAACAGCCCTCACTCCTTCTTTTTCAAGAAGTTCAAGACCCTTTTCAATGTTTGATGAATTTTGTAATTTATCAGTTACAGATTTATTTGCAGATTCAATTGCTGCCGTTTCAGTTCCAGTTGATACAACTGAGTAATGATTTTTAATTAGTATCTCTCCTGGTCCTGGCTTTGGAATTGGGGTCTCCCATAAGATTGGTTCAGGATTATTTTTTTCAACAACTAATTGCTTCATTTAACCTCTCAAGAATTAATGATAACTATATTATTTCACTTATTAAGGGGGAGGTTAAATTTAATAGTTTACCTGATGGTGTTTCTATCATTAATGATCCATCATCATTTATGTCTTTAGCCCACCCTCTCCCTTCAGGATATTCAACGAGCTTCCCTAAGGTAGTGAGTTTCGACATATAGTTTTCCAGACTGAAATCTTCATTTTCGATATAGTTTAGAATTGTTCTTCCCCATTCCTCAGCATCTTGAAAAATTTTCCGATCATCTTGTTTTTCTTCATATATTGCCCCAGCTCCAGGTAAATTTGGATTTTTCCAAAAATAATTTATTCCTAAACCAATGCAAATAAGATCATTACTTTCTTCTACAAGGACTCCACCAACTTTGTCATCATTAAAAATTATGTCGTTAGGCCATTTTAATTTGAGTTTTTGATTTTTAATTAAAGAAACATATGAGTATCCAGCCAAAAGTGGAATAAGTGTTTTAGTAAAGTTAACAATTTTTTTATTAAACACTAATGAAGAAGCCAGACTTTGATCAGCATTTTGCCACTTATTTTGGTTAGTACCACGACCAAAAGTTTGTGCTTTACTCACTATCAAGAGTGGCTCTTCTTTAAATTCATTCATAGCAAAGTCTTGAGTGTTATCAACTTCATCAAAAAAAATAGATTTCATAGTGTTACTTCTTTACATATATATAGGTCAAATATATAGATTAATAATAATAAGAAAGTTGGGCATGTCGGAAGAAAATTTAGCTGACGTACGTAATGAAAAAGCAAGAAAAATTCAGCATCCAAAAGGAAAATTAACCGCATATGAAAGGATTCATTTACTTTTAGACGAAGGTTCGTTTTCTGAAATAGATGAAAATGTAGTTTCAGAAGAAAATCCTGAAGGTGAAGCAGTAGTTACAGGATCTGGCACAATTCATGGAAGGCCTGTTTTTGTTTTCTCCGAAGATTTTTCCGTCATGGGCGGGAGTCTTGGAGAAATAGTTGCAAAGAAAATTTTACGAATAATGGATCTCGCTTTGGAAGCAAAAGCTCCGGTAGTTGGTATTAAAGATTCGGGTGGGGCAAGAATTCAAGAAGGGATTTCTTCTTTATATGGATATGCACAAATATTCAAAAAAAATGTCGAAGCATCAGGAAAAATTCCACAAATATCTATAATTGTAGGTCCATCAGCTGGTGGGGCAGTTTACAGTCCAGCATTAACTGATTTTATTTTTCAAGTAAAAGATATAGGACAACTTTATGTGACCGGCCCTAATGTAGTAAAAACAGTTACCGGTGAAGAAGTTACTTATGAAGAACTAGGCGGTGTTGAGGCTCATGGAACTCAATCAGGAGTGAGTCATCAAGTTTGTGAAACTGAGGAACAAGCTTTTGAAGAGGTAAGATACCTTCTTAGTTTTTTTCCTCAATCATCAGATCAGAAGCCTCCAAATTTTATCACTGAAGATGATCCTTCAAGAAATGTAGATTCCTTGGAATCCTTAATACCAGAACATAGAAATCAACCATATGATATGAATGAAGTAATAAACAATATTGTCGATGATGGAGAGCAGTATCCAATTCATGCAAACTATGCTTTAAATATCATTACTTCATTTGTAAGAATAAACGGAAATACAATTGGAGTAGTTGCAAATCAACCAATGGAACTTGCTGGAGTTTTAGATATAAATTCCTCAATTAAAGCATCAAGATTTGTAAGATTTTGTGATGCATTTAATATCCCTCTCCTAACTCTTGTTGATGTGCCTGGATTTTTGCCAGGTGTAGAGCAAGAACATGGAGGAATTATTAGGAGTGGGGCAAAACTTTTATATGCATACTCAGAAGCTACTGTTCCAAGAGTCTGTGTAGTAATACGTAAGGCATATGGTGGGGCTTATATAGTTATGGATTCAATGGGTTTAGGAGCTGACAAACTTTTTGCATGGCCTTCTGCAGAAATTGCGGTAATGGGTGCAGAGGGTGCAGTAGATGTAATTAATCGAAAAGAATTAAAAGATAGTGATAATCCTGAAGAACTAAAACAAAAATTTGTAGATGAATACAATGAAAAGTTCAGTAATCCTGACATTGCGGCAAAACTTGGATTAGTAGATAAAATAATAAAACCAAGTGAAACTAGAAAAGTTGTTACTGAAGCATTTAAAGAGCTTGTAAATAAAACAAATGTAGGAGACAAACATGGAAACATTCCCCTCTAAAAATATATCAATAGCTTGGATTGAAAAAGGCTCATTGACAAGAAATTTATTTTTATCTTTTGGTTTTGCGATTTTAACTGCACTTAGTGCACAGATAAGATTTGAACTACCATTTACTCCTGTACCTATAACAGCGCAGACTTTTGTCGTTATTTTATCAGGCTTACTTCTTGGAAGTAGGTTTGGTTCGTTCAGTATGATTTTATATTTATTTACAGGTCTAGCAGGTTTTCCTTTTTTCTCAGGAAGTGTTGCTGGCTTAGCTATATTAAGAAGTCCAACAATTGGTTATATAATTGGTTTTTTTATTGCTGCACAAATAATAGGAAATATGTCACAAAAACCAACAGTGGGTATAGCTACTGGAACTCTAGCAATTTATATATGTGGAGTTCTGGGTTTGATGATTACATTAAACATTTCCGTAGTTGAAGCTATCGGTATTGGTGTTGTTCCATTTATTTTTGGAGATTTAATTAAAGCAAGTTTAGCAATTGGAATTGCTCAAAAGTTAAAATAAATTTTTATGACTAAAAAAAGAGTACTAATTGCAAATCGTGGTGAGATTGCATTAAGAATAATCAGATCGGTTAAAGAAATGGACATGCACGCAATTGCTGTTTATTCAGATGTTGATGCTGATTCTTTGCATGTAAAACGTGCTGATGAATCATTTTACTTAGGAGGTTCACTTCCTGCTGATAGCTATAGAAACTTAAAAAATTTAATGAAAGCTGTAATTGAGACAAAAGCAGACATGGTTCATCCAGGGTATGGTTTTTTGGCCGAAAATGCTGATTTTGCAAAAGCAGTTCAAAAGAAAGATGTGATTTGGATTGGTCCAAATCCAGAAACAATCAAATCTATGGGAGACAAAATTGAATCAAGAAAATTAATTTCTAAAGCTGGCTTAATGCCTGTCCCTGGTCAATTGAAACCATCCAGAACAAAAAGAGAAGCAATGAAAGATGCCAATAACTTTGGCTACCCAGTTGCGCTAAAAGCAGCTCATGGAGGTGGAGGAAAAGGTTTAAGAATTGTAAATAATGATGAAGAATTAGATCAAAATTATGAGATTGTAAAACGTGAAAGCGAAGCATATTTTGGATCAGATCAAATTTATGTTGAAAAATTTATAAAACCGGCAAGACATGTGGAAACTCAAATATTAAGTGATAAATATGGAAATCATGTTTATCTCGGTGAAAGAGATTGTTCATTGCAAAGAAGGAACCAAAAACTAATAGAAGAAAGTCCTCCTGTATGGTTGTCTGAATTTGGAAAAGAAGAGTTAAAAAAAGCAACACTCATGATTGCTAAGTCTTCAAATTACGTTAATGCAGGTACAGTAGAATTTTTAGCTGATAATGACGAAAACTTTTATTTTTTAGAAATGAATACAAGATTGCAAGTTGAGCATACGGTAACAGAAATGAGATATGGAATTGACCTAGTTAAAGAACAAATAAAAATAGCGCTTGGTAATTCTTTAGAAGATTTTGAAACAGAAGCAAGAGGACACAGCATAGAGTTTAGAATAAACGCAGAAGACCCTGCCAATAACTTTTTACCTACACCTGGAACAATTACCGAATACAGAGAACCAATGGGGAATGGTGTAAGGGTTGATGGGTGGGTAAAAACCGGTACGTCAATATCACATTTTTATGACAATCTAATTTCTAAATTAGTTGTTTGGGGAGTGTCTAGAGAAGAAGCTATCTCTAAAGGAAAAAGATGCTTAGATGAATACATAATTGGTGGGATACCAACGACAATTTCTTTACTTTCACAAGTGATATCTACAAAAGAATTTAAAGAAAGTCAGATACATGTAAAATTCTTGGAAGAAAATTTTAAAATCAAAGATATTTCTGAAGAAGAAACAATTAGTGATAGACCAAGTAAGGTTAATATTTCTCTTGACGATAATGAAAGTCAATCACTGGCACCCCAGAGACCTAAAAAAATTGGTATGGATCTAACCGGCAATATAAGAAATCCTGGGATTATCAAAGCAGATATGCAAGGAACAATTATGGATACGATGACAAAGAAAGGGAAAAAAGTAAAAAAAGGAGATTCCTTGTTTGTTTTAGAAGCTATGAAAATGGAAAATGTTGTTACTGCACCAATTGGTGGAGTTATTAAAGAATTTAATATAAAAAAAGGACAGCCTGTAAATAAAGGCGATATATTGGTTGAAATAGGATAGGTATGAGTATTTATGGCATTGGAGTAGACCAAGTTGATCTCAAAAGAGTAAAAAGATTATTGAATAAATCTGAAGATAAATTCTTGAAAAGATGTTTTACTGAACAAGAAATTAAATATGCAAAAAGATTTTCAGATCCATCAAAAAGACTAGGGGCAAGGTTTGCAGCAAAAGAAGCTGTTATGAAATCTTTAGGAAAAGGATGGAGAGAAATAAGTTGGAAAGAAATAGAAGTTACGGGTGGAGGTAAGCCAACAATTAACACCTTTGGTAGAGCATCAGCTACTGTAAAAGAAAAAAATATTACAAATATTCATATATCACTTTCACATGAGAATGAAAATGCAATAGCATTTGCTATCTCAGAAAAGGATAATTAGTCATGCAGTGGGTCGGAATGTTTCCAGGTCAAGGCTCTCAAGAAATAGGAATGGGTAGTGAGCTGCTTGAAACTTATGACGATCTATTAATAAATACTTTCGAAGAAACTTTAGGATGGAGCCTAAAAGATATTATAAATTCAGAAGATCCTGAGATAATTAAAAAAACAAATATTGCTCAACCTTATATATTCTCAGTCTCTTATTGTTACGGAATTGAAGTAATTAATAATTTAGGCAATCCTGCTGCGCTTATCGGGCATTCTTTAGGGGAATATACAGCTTTATGTCTATCAGGATATTTAGATTATAAAGATGCATTAAAAGTAATAGCAGTAAGAGGCGAGGAGATGCATAAAGCTGTAGAAAATTCCAATACAACTATGGCAGCTGTTTTAACAGGTGATTTGGAAGCAACAATTGAAGAAATAGAAAAATTAAATAATCAAGGAATTCAAATATGGATATCAAACTTCAATGATCCTTCACAAATAGTTATTAGTTCATACATTGATGACATGAACTACTTAAAGTCTAACCCAAAAGCACTCGGCGCAAAAAGAGTAATTCCACTCGAAGTAGCAGGAGCATTTCATACTGAAATTGTAAGCTCTGCAAAAAAACCACTTGAGGATACATTAAATTCAATTGATATCTCTGAAGGAAAGATTCCTGTATATATGAACGTTGATGCAAAAAAAGTTGAAGTATCAACTTTGAAAGAAAGTCTTGTGAATCAGATAGATAATTCGGTTTTGTTTAACCAACAAATTGAGTTTGTTAACAATGATATAGATCCAGATTTATGGTGTCATATCGGCCCTGGTAATGTAACTGCTGGAATGGTCCGAAAGTCTATATCATATAAGGATTTAAAGGTAATAAACTCTTTAGAATCATCAAAGTAAGGGGAAATTTTGAAATCAGCAATAACAGGTTGGGGTAAATGCACGCCCGATAACATTATGACTAACGATGATTTATCAAAATTTGTTGATACTTCTGATGAGTGGATTCAACAAAGAACAGGTGTAAAAGAACGAAGATTTAGCCATGTAAACACATCAGATATGGCTGAAATTGCTGGTAAACATGCAATAGCCTGTGCAGGTTTAAATCCAGAAGATATTGAGGTCGTAATCTTGGCTACATGTACTCCAGATAGCATTGTTCCCTCTGCAGCAGCTCATGTTCAAAAAAAACTTGGTGCTGTAAATGCTTCTGTTTATGACGTAAATGCTGCTTGTGCAGGTTTTCTATATGCACTTGAGCAAGGAAAAGCATTCGTTGAAAGTAGTCTTTATAAAAGAGCTTTGGTAATAGGGGCAGAGCATATTACTTGGTTGCTTGATTGGTCTGATAGAAATACCGCAGTGCTTTTTGGTGATGGTGCAGGAGCAGTGGTTATTGAAGAAAGTAAAAATAAATCAGATGGTGAAATATATTCTTTCTCAAATGGCTTAAGTTCGGACAATTTAGAAATCTTAGAAATTCCTAATTTTGGTTCAGCAATGGATAGGTTTAATCCTGACGAAGCTGCCAGAGTGCGTTGGACTTTTGATGGACAGGAAATATTTAAATCTGGTGTTAGAGCAATGGCACAAGCATCAGCAGAAGCTATTGAAAAATCAGGATTGTCAAAAGAAGACGTAGACATTTTTATTCCACATCAAGCAAATATTAGGATAGTTGAAGCACTTGAGAAAAAACTTGGACTTCCTAATGCGACTACTATCAAAAAAGTTCATCGATACGGAAATACCTCGGCAGCCTCTATACCAACAGCATTTGTAGATGCTCTTGAAGAGGGTGAGATAAAAGGTGGAGAAATTGCAGTCTTTACGGCCGTCGGAGCTGGTCTTGCCTGGGGAGCTTGTGCGGTTCGATTAGGAGATCGTGTAACTCCAATAAACAAATCAGATGCAAAACTTCCAGATTTTGATGGAACTGCAACCGACACAATTAAAAGAGCAATTGAGTATCAAGTTCCAGATAAATTAGACAAAATATGAAAACAGTTTTTGTAACAGGTGCTTCAAGAGGTATTGGAAAATCTATAGCTTTGGAGCTTGGAAAAGATTATCAAGTTATTGTAGGATTCGGAAATTCTAAAGATAAGGCTGAAGAAGTCGTAGAAGAAATAAAAAAATTAGGTGGTGAAAGTCTTGCTGTTCAATTAAATATTGCAGATAGAAATTCAGTTGATGAGGCGTTTAACTTAATAGAAGAAACATATAAAAATGTTGATATTTTGGTAAATAATGCAGGAATTACAAAAGACAATATATTACCAAGAATGAAGGATGATGAGTGGAATGATGTTATTCAAACAAACCTAACTGGCAATTTCTATACATCTCAAAGAGCCATAAAAAAAATGATTAAAAACAAATGGGGAAGGTTAATTTTTATATCTTCTGTTGTAGGGATATCTGGTAATCAAGGCCAAGCAAATTATGCTGCGTCAAAGGCAGGTTTGATTGGGTTATCAAAATCAATTAGTAAAGAAGTAGGTAGCAGAAATATTACGTCAAATGTTGTAGCCCCAGGATATATAGAAACAGACATGACATCATTTATTAATGATGAAAATAAAGAAAATATTATAGAACAACTTTCAATAAAACGCATGGGTATGCCAGAAGATATTGCAAACATGGTATCTTTTTTATGCAAAGATGAGTCAGAATATATAACAGGGCAAGTAATACCTATAGATGGTGGACTTACAACTTAGTGGGAGTAAATATGGAAGTAAATGAAGTTTTTGAGAAGGTAAAAACCCTTTTTGAAGAAGAATTAGGTATCGATTCTGAAAAAATCAATATGGATGCAAAATTAGAAGAGGATCTAGAAATTGACTCACTAGGCATCGTTGAAGTTGTAATGGCATTTGAAGATGAGTTTGAGATTGAAATTGACGACGAAGAGCTCACAGATGTTGGGACTGTTGGTCAAGCAGTAAACTTGTTGCACTCAAAACTTTAAACCATGACAAAACAACGAGTGGTTGTAACAGGTCTTGGAACAATTAATCCACTTGGAAACAATGTAATTGATACGTGGAATAACTTAACTAGTGGAGTTTCTGGAATAGATCACATTACTTTATTTGATGCTTCTGATTTACCTGTGACGTTTGCAGGAGAAGTTAAAAACTTTGATGCAAATGAATATATGGGAAAACAAAATGCAAGAAAGCTGGATCGGTCTGGCCATTTATCTATTTTTGCTGCAGAAGAGGCAATTCAAGATGCTGGATTTGATTTAAGTAAACCGCTTGGTGAAGATTTTGGTATTGTATTTGGGACTGGCATTGGTGGAATAGGTGCAACGGAAGATGCCGTTAGAGTTTACGATGAAAGAGGATCAACAAGAATAAGTCCCCTAGCAATTACACAATTAATGCCCAATTCAAGTACAGGTCAAGTTGCAATTAAATACGGAATACAAGGTCCTTCGTTAACGATTACAACTGCTTGCGCAGCTTCTGCAAATGCAATTGGAGAAGCTAAGAGGATGATTGAACAAAATATTGTTGACAAAGTTCTTGTTGGAGGAACAGAATCTGGTACAACTTCAATGACAATCGGAGCTTTTGCACAAATAAAAGCACTTTCCAAACAGAATGATGAGCCTCAAAAAGCATGTAAACCTTTTGATAAAAATAGAGATGGATTTGTTATGGCAGAAGGATCTACAGTTTTAATACTCGAAAGTGAAAGTTCAGCAAAAGATAGGGATGCAAAAATTTACGGATATATCTCTGGATATGGATCCTCAACAGATGCGTACCATATAACTGCTCCGTCAGAGGGTGGAGTTGGTGCTTTAAGAGCAATGGAACAGGCAATCTCAAACGCTGATATTAGCAAGGAAAAGATTGATTATATCAACGCACACGGAACATCAACGCCAGCTAATGATTTAAATGAAACACTTGCGATTAAATCACTTATGAACGACTACGCATATGAAGTTAATATCTCTTCTACCAAATCAATGACAGGACACTTACTTGGAGGAGGCGGAGCTTTTGAGGCAATGGCATCATTATTATCAATGAAGAATAGTCTCATTCCTCCAACAATAAATCTAAATGATTCAGATGAGGATTGTGATTTAAATTACACAGCTAATCATTCAATAGAAAAAAATATAGACCATGCAATGTCTAATTCATTTGGTTTTGGTGGTCATAATGCTGTTTTAATATTCAGTAAACAATAAAAATTAATCAGGCAACATAGAGCCACCAATAGCATGAGCTCCACCATCAACATGGATTATCTCACCAGTAATGGCTTCGGAGTAATCTGATAATAAAAAATTGATGACTTTAGCTACTGGTTCAGCATTTTTTGTATCCCACCCTAGAGGTGCTCTTTCATTCCATTCATCATTCATTGCTGAAAATCCAGGAATATTTTTTGCTGCGGTTGTGGAAAGAGGACCAGAGGCAACTGCATTTACCCTAACCTTATTTTTACCAACATAAAATGCAAGATATCTAACAATCGATTGTAACGATGACTTTGCAACACCCTGCCAGTCATAACCCGGCCATGCCTGGGAGTTGTCAAAATCGACTGCTACTATCGATGCCCCTTCTTTCAATATTGGTAAAAATTCATTGGTTAAAGTTTTTAGTGAAAAAGCTGAAACTTCAAATGATTTAATTGCATCTTGAACATTTGTATTTAAAAAATTCCCACCCATTGCCTCAGTTGGAGAAAATGCAATTGCATGAAGAGCACCATCTATGCTTTCATGTTTATCTTTAATTTGATTTACTACTTCTTGTACTTGAACAGTATTTTCAATATCCATCTCTAATACATCAATTTCAGCATCAAGTCTTTTTACAGCACGTTTTGTTATGCGAAGTCCATCTCCAAAACCTGTGGCAATAATTTTTGCACCATTATCAATTGCAATTTTTGCAGCAGCAAAAGCTATACTCTTATCAGTCAATATGCCAGTAATTACAAAGGTTTTATCTTTTAAAATCATAAGTTAATGTTAATGATTGCTAAATTACTTGAAATAACTTTTTTAATCTTCGACGTTTGGGGTGTAACTCTCACTGCCAGACGATGGTCTTAATTGTCTTCCTGTGTACAGAGCGAGCGCAATTTCTGTAACACCAAAAATTAAAAATCCATTAAAGTTTGTAAACACAGCAAATCCTATCAAAAGTAACCCTCCAACATAACGAACGCTATTAATTTGTTTTGCATTTTCCTCTTCCCCACCAAGCAAAAAAATTAAAAGCGCTGCAAATATAACTCCAACACCATTGGCTCGGACAATAGTTGCCTCAGTAGATGATAAAACTGCATCAGGATTCAAAAGAAACAATTTATAAATTTGCTCCGGAATAACAAATCCAACAATAGATAGTATCAAATAAAGAGTTGGATCAACTCTATTTATAATTTTATAACTCATAAATGCAATTATATCTAAAGATAATCATCTTTGTAATCAATTAAGTTTAAGATATTTCTGCTTGTGCAGCAGCTAATCTTGCAGTTGGAATTCTAAAAGGTGAACAAGAAATATAATCAATATCCAATGTATTGAGAAATTTGATTGATTTTGGATCTCCCGCATGTTCACCACAAACACCTATTTTGATATCTTTATTTACTTTTTTTCCAGCTACTACAGATGAAGCGACTAAATTTCCCACAGTATTTTCATCAATTGTAATAAAAGGATCAACGTCAAAAATATTTTTTTCTACATATTCGTTTAAAAATTTAGATGCGTCATCCCTTGATAAACCGAGAGTTGTTTGAGTTAAATCATTTGTTCCATATGAAAAAAAATCTGCGTGTTCTCCAATTTCTGATGAATTCAGGGCAGCACTTGGTAACTCAATCATAGTTCCTATGAAATATTCAAAATTGAAGTCTGATTCTTTCTTCAAGCTTTCAATTTTTTTGGTTATAATTTTTTTCATTTTTGTAAATTCACTTGCATTCATTATTAAAGGAATCATTATTTCAGGTTTGATTGTGATCTTTTCTTTTTGGTGAATTTCATAACTAGCTTTAAAAATTGCCTCAACTTGCATCTTATAGATTTCTGGATAGCTTAAACCTAAACGTACACCTCGATGACCCAACATTGGGTTACTTTCACTAATCCTCGATAAAACTTCTGAAACATATGCTGGTGAAACTCTCAAAGAATTAGCTAACTCAGAAATTTCAATATCACTTTTTGGTAAAAATTCATGCATTGGTGGATCAAGTAGCCGAACAGTTATAGGTTTATCTTTTAAAAGCTTAAATATTTCAACAAAATCATTTATTTGAAAATCAATAATTTTATTTAATGCTCTCTTTCTACCTTGCTTATTGTTTGCCATAATCATCTCTCTCATAGGAAGTATTCTTTCACCCTCAAAAAACATATGTTCTGTTCTGCATAAACCAATTCCATCAGCACCAAACTCTAAAGACTTGGTTGTGTCATTTATTGTTTCTGCATTTGCTCTAATTGAAAGTTTTTTAAAATCATCACACCATGCCATCAAAATATTGAATTCGTCCGTTAATTTAGGAGACTCTAACTCAACTTCCCCAAGAAAAATCTCACCAGTAGATCCGTCTAATGAAATTAAATCACCTTCTTCGATAGTTATTTGATCATTTGATATTTTTCTTTCATCTTTGTCAATTTTCAGATTTTCTGCTCCAACTATGCATGGTTTGCCCATTCCTCTCGCAACAACGGCTGCATGGCTTGTCATACCACCTTTTGTTGTCAATATTCCTACTGATGCAAACATTCCACTTATATCCTCTGGACTTGTTTCATCTCTAACTAAAATGACTTTTTTCCCCCTTGCAGCTTCAATCTCCGCTTTTTCTGGATCAAAAACTATTTCACCTACAGCAGCTCCGGGTGAGGCATTTAAACCTTTTTCAAACAATTTTTTACTAGCTGAGTCTACAAACTGGGGGTGGAGAACTGAGGTAATCTGATCTGCATCAATCATATTGATTGCTTCTTGTTTACTTAGTATTTTTTCATTATGCATATCAACTGCAATTTTTACACTTGCTTGGGCTGTTCTTTTTGCATTTCTAGTTTGAAGAATAAATAATTCTCCATCTTCAATTGTAAACTCAATATCTTGTGCATCTTTATAGTGAGTTTCTAATTTATCTCCAATAGATTTTATTTCATTAAATAGAGCTGGGTTTTCTTCTTCAAGGGAGGGTTGAGTGTTCTTTTCATGTTTTCCTATAGGATAAGGTGTTCTTATTCCTGCAACAACATCTTCTCCTTGAGCATTCATTAAATACTCCCCGTACAATTTGTTTTTTCCTGTAGACGGAAACCTCGTAAAAGCAACACCCGTTCCTGAGGATTCATTTAAATTTCCAAAAACCATAGATTGAATAGTTGTCCCAGTACCCCAATTGTTGGGTATATTATTAATTTTTCGATAAGCAACAGCTCGTTTGTTTAGCCAGCTTTTAAATACCGCCTCAATTGCCCCTTTGAGTTGAATGACAGGGTCTTGTGGAAAAGGATTTCCAGCAAATCTTTCAACAGTGGTTTTAAAAGCATCAATAATCCAACTCAATTGTTCGGAATCAAAATCATTATCTTTTTCAACTCCATCGATCCTTTTTTTATTATCAATAATGGCTTCAAACCTATCCATATCAATTTCTAGAACAAC
>CACJXH010000003.1:0-45397 GCA_902597375.1 uncultured Candidatus Actinomarina sp.
ATATCATCACCAAGATTAATTGAACCTGATACAGTTTCATCACCCTCTTTTTTTGTAAGAGGTTCGGATTCACCAGAGATTACGCTTTCATCAACTTCAGAACTACCACGTATGATTACACCATCAAGAGGAATGATTTCGCCTTTCTTAACTATGATGACATCACCAATTTCAATTTGATTTAAAGGCTTGCGAACAATTATTTGATTATCGTAAACATTTACATCTTTTGGAATACTTTCGATTATGGAGTCTGATACTGAAACAGATGACTTAATTGAAATATCTTCTATTGTCTTACCAAGGAGAATGAAGCTAATTATGAATCCTCCTGTTTCTAAGTACATTAATTCTCCATTATTTGGCAATATTCCAATGGCGAAAGAGGAGAGACTACCAATAGAGATTAATGTATCCATATTGAAATTAAGTTTTTTTATATTTTTTAAAGCAGATACGTGAAATTTTCTACCAAAAATAAAAATAATTAATGAACCTACTCCTAATGCGGCGAGACCTTGATCAGCCCCAATGAGTGGGTTGATACTAAGTGTAAGTATTAGAGAAAGAAACGGAGTAAGAAATTTTCTAGTATTACTTTTTTTCTCCTCAGCTATTTCTTCTTGGGCTGAATATCCAATTGATCTAATTCTTTGAATATATTCATCCGAATTATTATCTTCGGGGTTAACTTCTAAGATTGCTTTTTTTAGGGGAAAGTTTACAACTACATCTTTGACAGATTTTTCTTTTGTTAGAACCCTCTCTATTCTTGCAGCACATGCTGCACAAGTCATTCCTTCAACAGATAAAACTAACGTTTTTGTCTCAGCTGACAATGGTATAGCCTTGTTCATCAAGAAGTGATTTAACAAGATCTAAATTTATCTCTTCTGAGGACTCCAGTGTTACATTTTTTGTCTGAACGTCAACATCAACTGATTCAATATTTTCAACACCTGACAAAGTGTTTACTATAGTACTTTTACAATGATCACAACTTATTTCGGGAACGCTAAATTTAGTAGCCATAACAGAATAATAATTGTTAGTTGTTTATATTGTTAAGTTGAATTTTAAACTTATGCAGTTTCTTGAAGAATTCTTCCTCTAACTCTTGGGTATTTAACAGGAGCATGGTTAAAGCAGTGCTCTCTTTTGTTATAGATACTTAGTTGAGTATTGCAAGATTCTTCTTTACAAACTCTGCCCTGGTCAAAACTCTTTGAAGGTCTTATACCACCTTTAATTTGACTTGCTTTTAATCCGTCAGTCATTTAATTCCCCACTTTGTGAATATATTCACAAGCTTAACAAATATTTGAAAAACCTGCAAGTTTTTCCAAACTTTTTATCCAGCTACGTATAGTAACATTTGTTTATGGAAATCAAACTAGAATTTTGTATTGTTTGAAACTATACACCCCGTGCAGTTAGTACGGTAGAAGACATACTTGAAAAATATGGAAAAGAAGTAAAATCAATTGATCTTATTCCGGGAACAGGTGGTGTTTTTGAATTGTATTTAAACGGTGAACTTATTTATTCAAAACTTGAAACGGGAAGGCATACAAACGAAGGTGAAATATTAGAGTTAATGGAAAAAGCACTTAGTTGACATATCCATTTGATCTTTCCCTAGTTGAGCTTATATTTATTTCAATACTTCTATTTGTAAGTGCAGCGATCCAAGGAATATTAGGTTTTGGCTTTGCTGTTATTTCTTCACCAATACTTGTCCAAATTGAGCCACTACTAGTGCCACAAATTCTAAGTTTACTTGCCTTGCCTATGGCTTTTCGTATATATCAACGTGAAAAAAAAGAAGTAGATTGGAAACCGTTTAAATTCTTATTTCTAGGAAGAATTATTGGTGGCCCTTTGGGTTTATTGCTCCTTATTAATTTGAACGAGAAACTACTTTCAATAAGCGTAGGAGCAATTGTGCTTTTTGCAGGAATTGCAACATTATTTAACTGGACTGTGAATAGGAATAATAATTCGTCATGGATCGCAGGAACATTATCTGGAATATTTGCAATGATTGCAGGAGTAGGAGGCCCTCCTATTGCAATTTTATATAGAGGAGCTTCTGGTAAGGAGTTCAGACCATCGTTAAACGCTGTTTTTACGTTTGGAATAATGATAACACTTAGTCTTTTGCTTTTTAGTGGTGAGATTTATAGAGATCATATAGTTTTATTTTTATATCTTGCAATTCCAGTTGCTGTAGGATTAAAAATATCTTCCTTGCTGTTTTCAGATGTCTCTGACAATGCAATTTCAAAAGCCGTAACATACTTTTCAATAATCTCAGGACTGGTAGTTATATTCAGAAATATAATTTAGTTTTGAAATTTAAATTCGGAGTTAACATTAAATAGATAATGAAAACTAGAATCATAATATCCTCAGTCCTATTTTTTTTGAGCTTCCCCCCATTTAACTTCTGGTATTTAATATTTCCATCCTTGTTCTTTTTTTACTCAGGGATTTTATTAAGTAGTAAACCATTTCTTTCAGGCCTAGTATTTGGAGCAATATCATTTGGTGTAATTTTATTTGGTATCCAATCAATTGGTTACGAAGCTTGGATTCCTCTTTCTGTTCTTATGGGTCTTTTATATGGATTTTATGGAAAACTGTTTAAATTAATTGCTGTAAAAACCAATAACAATTTTTTTATATTGATTGGAATAATAAGTACTTTTGATTTACTAAGGGCTTACTTTCCATTTGGCGGTTTTCCATGGGGTTCAACTTCAACAGTTTTAATTTCAGGATATAGAGATACCTCGTTCAATCTCCTACCAAGCATTTTTAAAACATTTGGTCCGACAGGTTATTCTTTAATCATTCAATCGTTGACTCTTTTAGTTGTCTTATTTGTACTTGAAAATAAAAAGAAATATACATACTTGAAAGATTCACTAGTATTTTTCATTTTAATATTTACACCTCTTTCACTATTTTTACTAAACGACAGTTTTAATTTATTAGACAAAAATAATAAATCTGAACAGATTAGTGTTGTGATTGTCCAGGGAAACAGTCCTTGTCCTGGAGCAAAAAACAGATGTAATAATGAAAGAGCAAGAATATATGAAAGTCATATAAATTTAACAAAAAGTATTAGCTCTGAAAAAGATCTGATTATTTGGCCTGAAAGCTCGACCGGTTTTAACAATGATCCTCTGATTCACGATCGGGTCTTGACCGATATTCAAATAGAAGTTGAGAGGTTAAATTCTTATTTTTTAATTGGTGGAGACAGACCAATACGGGAAGCTAATTTTGAAAATTATGGTCTATTTATCAACAATGAGGGAACAATTGTAGATCAATATCTGAAACAACATCCAGTACCTTTTGGAGAGTACATTCCTTTTAGGAGATATCTTGATTGGATCCCTTCCCTTTCGCTAGTTCCGAGAGATATGATTAGGGGAGAACAAGAGAAAATATTTCAAATGGGATCACATAAATTGGCCTCTGTGATTTCTTTTGAGGGATCATTCCAAAGATATATTCGAAGTAGTGTTCAGGCTGGAGCAGAGATTATTGTAATTCTTACAAATCAAGCCAGCTATGGAGAAAGCGGAATGTCTGATCAATTTATATTAATGTCTCGTGCAAATGCGATTTCAAATGATAGGCCTGTCATACATTCTGCAATAACTGGAAAATCTGCATTCATCGACAATAATGGAAAGGTTTTATCTCAGACAAATTTATTCACTTCTGAAATCCTAAACAAAAACATAAATCCAATTAACTCACAAACTCCATTTAGTTTGTTTGGAAATTACTTTAATTATCTAATAGTTGTTATTGCATTTGTTATTTTCTTAAGAGAGAGAGTTTTAAGTTAGTTTTCAAGACCCTCATTAAAGTGCAAATTTTTCATTGCTGCAGCTTCGACAATACCATCTTGATAGGCTCTCAGATCAAACTTATGTAACACTGCTATTAAATGATCAAATATATCTGACTGAATGTTTTCATATTCAACCCAGTCAGTAGTTTTTGTAAATGTATAGATTTGTATAGGGACACCCTGGTTTGTTGGTGATAATTGTCTTACTAAAAATGTCATGTTTTCAGTATCTAGGCTTTCATTTTGTCTGAGATAGCTTTCTATATAGGCTCTGAATGTCCCAATATTTGTTAAATTTCTTTGTTCTGTTACTGATTCTCCAGACGCTAATTCGTTATTAAATGTTTCCAACTCTTGCACTTTTTCATTCAGATAATCTTTAATAGGAGCAATTTTTTTTAATTTTTCAATTTCTTCAAATGTTAAAAATTTAATACTTGAGATATCAATACTTATTGATCTCATGATTCTTCTGCCACCATAATCAGACATTCCTCTCCAGTTTTTGACTGATGTAGAGATTATTTTTGAGGTAGGTATGGTTGTAATAGTTTTATCCCAGTTTTGTACTTTTACTGTGTGAAGAGCTATGTCAATTACATCCCCATCAGCTCCATATTCTGGGACCTCTATCCAGTCACCATTATTTATAATATTGTTTTGTCCAATTTGAACCGATGCAACAAAAGATAGAATTGTATCTTGAAATACTAAAAGGAGAACTGCTGTTAACGCCCCAAGTCCACTTATATAATATGTAACTGACTGTCCAGACAAAATTGCAAAAATAATAATGAATATAAATGCGTTCAAAATAATTTTAACGATCTGAATATAACCTTTAATTGGTCTGTCTTTCAATGCCTCATATTTACTTGATGCATTATTAAATATTGAAAGCAATTCATTTAGAGATAAACCTAAGAACACTGCTAATAGCGAACTAATTATTCGTTGACTAATTTCACTGTCTAATAATTCTGTTGAAAAGTCTGTAAATAATATTCCATTTAAAAAAGTAAATACAGCGACAAAAGATACTCTATTTAAGAATTTTTTTTCTAAAAAAAGATCATCAATGATAGTATTTGTTTTTTTCGCTATACGTTTGAGAAGTGGAAAAATTAGTGTTCTTAAGACTATATAAATACCCAGACTGCTTCCTGCGACAACCAGGAGTTTTAAATTATCTTCTACCATATAAGCATGATACCTTAGTCAGAATCCTCTTTGTTGACCTTTCCAAGGGGGAGGAGTATTGTTTTTAAACTCTTCAACACTTGGACCATGTAAAGCTTTCAATTTATTTAAACCAATAAAATATGAAACTACTAAAAGAATTAAAGTAGTTTGGTTTGAAGTTGCCAATTTAATAACTGCAAGCACTTCTGGGTTATCAAAAAATAAAACTTGTAAACCACCTTTTACTCCAAGAAATATGACCCACAAGATTGCAACCTGATTATAAGCTGGTTTTACTGTTGGTAATAAATACCACTCTCTAGGCCATTTTCTAAAATACATTGATGAATAGATCGTAAATGGTTTTCTCAATACGATTGATACCAATCCTATAAATGCAATGCTTAAATCTCTTATAATACCTGGTAGAAAAAAACCTGATGCAGTCCCTTGAATCTGAGCAATTAACAAAGCAACTAAAGTTCCAAGAACACCGTAAAATGCAAATTTAATTTCATCTTTTTTTACCAACCTGTACCCAAACGTAAGGGCAACCAATACGGCTGTACTTATAATTGCAATATTTAAATCAAAAAATCTAAATGTTAAAACAAAGAACACTGGAGCAAGAATTGAATCAAAGATATTATTTTGTGATTCATTTAAACCCAGTACTTCACTTTTTATCTCAGTGAATTGATTTTTAAATCTTTTAAACAACAGAATTTATTTTTTCTTCAAAATTTTTGTTGGTTTTCTCAGAAAGAAAACTTTTCCCAATTTCCTGTAACTCTTTTTCTTCAACTTCCTCAAAATTTGTTGAAATATTTTTTATATAAGAATCTAAGTTATCGATTTCAAATGATTGAGATTGCAAAAATCTATATGCTTCATCCCTTTCAACCCCTTTAGTTACTAAATGAGATAAAAAAGATTGAGTTAGCAAACTCACTTTTGCTGAATTAATATTTGAATTTATTTTTTCATGATTAATGTTGATATTTTTGAATAGCTCTTCCATCTCAATTGTTGAAAAACAAATGAGATTAAAACTATCTGGAAAAATGATTCTTTCTACTGATGAATTTGATATATCTCTTTCATGCCAAAGAGATATATTTTCAAGCGCACTTACAACATAACCTCTCAGAATTCTTGAAATTCCTGATATTCTCTCAGAAGTAATTGGATTTTTTTTATGTGGCATTGCAGAAGAACCTTTTTGTTCGCTTGAAAATGACTCATGAATTTCACCCACCTCTGAACGTTGATAACCTCTAAGATTTATAGCTATACGATCATAGGAACTTGCAAGCATTCCAATAGAGCTGATTACTTCAGCATATCTATCACGGCTAACAATCTGAGAAGCAAATAGCTCTGGCTTAAGATTTAAAGTCTCTAAAGATTTTTTTTCAACATCACTGTTAATTATGGTGTAGTTCCCAACAACTCCACTTAGCTTTCCGACGCTAATATTTTCTTTTGCTCTTTCAAGACGTTCTTTATTTCGATGTATCTCCAACAACCAGTTTGAAATTATATTTCCAAGGAAAGTTACTTCTGCAAATACGCCGTGAGTTCTCCCGATTATTTTGGTATCTTTTTCTTTTATCGCAAGATTCTTCAAAGTACTGATTAATTCATCAACTTGACCTATTAGGAAATCTAATGATTCTAAAATCAACAAACTATTTGATGTGTCAACTACGTCTGAACTAGTTAGGCCGTAATGTATCCATTCGGAATCTTCATTTACCTTATCTTGTAATATATCAACAAATGAAGCTAAATCATGGTTTGTTACTTTTTCTCGAGCTTCAACTTCTTTTACGGTTACATTTGCATCAAGTATTTTTTCCGACAAACCTTTAGGTACGATACCTTCCTCTTCAAGACTTTTTGTAACAGAGGATTCAACTTTCTTCCAAGTGCTTAACTTGTTTTCTTGACTCCATATATCAACTATTTCTTTTACTTCGTATCTTTTTATCATTTATCTAATTATATTTTGGTTTCTCTCTGGTCCAACAGATATATATTTAATTGGCACATCGATGAAATCTTCAATAAATTCAATATATTTTTTAGCATTCTCAGGAAGTGCATCGTATTTTATAATTCCAGAAATATCTTCATCCCAACCCTTAAATGATTCATAAATAGGTTCACACTTATCTAATATCTCATCAACTAATGGATAGTCTGTAATTTTTTTATCTTCAAACCTGTATCCTACGCATACCTTGATTTCCTCAAGGCCACTTAAAACATCTAATTTTGTTATAAATAATTGACTTAGAGAGTTAATCCTTGTCGAATATTGTAATGAAACTAAATCTAGCCATCCACAACGTCTTCTTCTTCCAGTAACTGTTCCAAACTCAGCTCCTTTTTCAATCATGTAATCACCAATTTCATTTTCTTGTTCAGTTATGAAAGGACCAGTACCAACTCTAGATATGTAGGCTTTGGTTACACCAACAACTTCATCAAAATTTAAAGGCCCAATTCCAGATCCAGTAGCTGCATTACCTGCACTTGTATTGGAACTTGTGACAAATGGATATGTTCCGTGATCAATATCAAGAAGAGTACCTTGGGCTCCTTCAAATAAGATATTTTTATTTTCTTTTATTGAATTAGATATAACCAATGATGTGTCGTCTGCAATTGATGAAACAAGTTCTTTGTATTTTTTATACTCCTCGACTATTTCGTCAAAATTTATAGAATTCCCACCATAAATTTTTTCAATTATTTGATTTTTTTCTTCAAGATTATTTTTTAATTTTTCATAAAACTTTTCTTCAGATAAAAAATCTTGTATGCGTATACCTTTTCTTTGTATCTTGTCGCCATAACAAGGCCCTATACCTTTTCTAGTAGTTCCAATTTTCTTATCACCCAAACTATCTTCAATTAATTCATCAAGAATTTTGTGATATGGCATGATAATGTGTGCGTTATATGAAAGTTTTAATTTAGTCGTGTCTATGTTTTTACCATTTAAGGTTTCAATTTCATTTTTCAAAACTTCAAAATCAATTACACATCCCGAACCAATTACTGGAGTACATGATTCATACATCACTCCTGATGGAACCATTGAAAGGGCAAATTTTTCATCACCTACAACAATTGTGTGACCTGCATTATTTCCACCTTGGAATCGGACTACAAGATCAGCTTTTGATGCAAAAAAGTCTGTGACTTTACCCTTGCCTTCATCGCCCCACTGAGCGCCTAAAACAATGGTAGTTGACAACTTTTCTCCTTGAATTACAACAATGGATAATACATGCATTTCTGATGTATAGAAAGATTTTTCTATCTAATAATTAAATTAATTTGGTGCAAAATCAAATAAAGATTAGATTAGTACTTAGACGGGAACTTAATTTATTTATAGTTGTTTTGTTCTTGTCTGCTTTTATATAAAAGGAGAAAACATTGAGTAAAAAAGCAATCGTTTCTTTACTTATACTTTCTATGATTGCAGTAGCTTGTGCTACAGAAGAAGAAGCAGTTGAGGAAGTAG
This sequence comes from uncultured Candidatus Actinomarina sp., assembly GCA_902597375.1. Taxonomy (GTDB): domain Bacteria; phylum Actinomycetota; class Acidimicrobiia; order Actinomarinales; family Actinomarinaceae; genus Actinomarina. The sequence goes on from CACJXH010000003.1 coordinate 8,601, forward strand.
CAGTTGAAGAAGAACACGATCACTCAGATGAATCTACACTAGATGAAGTAATCGAAAGAGGATTTCTTAAGTGTGGAATCAGTACTGGTGCTACCGGATTCAGTGAGCAAGCTGATGACGGATCCTTTGGTGGATTTGATGTTGATTTCTGTTATGCAGTGGCAGCTGCTGTTTTCGGCGACTACAGTAAAGTCGAATTCAAGCAACTTACATCTGCTGAAAGATTCACATCTCTAGCAGCTGGTGAGGTTGATGTTCTTTTTAGAAACACAACTTGGACTCAAAGCCGTGACACAGAATTAGGTAATGACTTCGGTCCTACAACCTATTTTGATGGTCAGCAATTACTTGGTAGAAAAGCAGACGGTATTACCGAAAGCTCTACACTAGCTGATATTGACGGACTTAGAGTATGTACTAACGCAGGAACTACAACCGAAAAGAATATTACTGAAGGTGCAGGACTTGCTGGTGCAACAATCGAACTTGTTACAGTTGAAGCTTTCGCAGAAGCTGTTGACAAATTCATTGCAGGTGAATGTGATATTATCACAACTGATGGTTCAGCACTTGTTGGTAGAAGAGCAGTTAATGATGCTCTTAATGATTGGGTAATTTTCCCAACTTCACCAATATCAAAAGAGCCATTAGGACCAACATATAGATCAAATGACAGCGAATGGGCAGACGTAGTCAACTGGACAGTATACGCAACAATCATCGCAGATGAGTATGGTGTAACTAGTGCAAACGTTGACTCTGTTGACACAGACGCACTTCCAGAACTTGGAAGATTATTTGGTGCAAATGATGGTGAGCTTCAAACAAAGATGGGTCTTAGCGCAGATGCGTTTTACAATGTTATCAAGCAAGTTGGTAACTATGACCAAATCTACTCAAGAAACCTAAATCCATTAGGTCTCTTCAGAGAAGGTGGAGCTAACGATCGTTGGACAAACGGTGGGTTAATTTACGCACCTCCTGCAAGATAATTTAATTATCTTTATATAAATGTAAAAGGGGCTGAAAAGCCCCTTTTGCTTTGTAAGTACCATATTTATTTGATAAAATTTTATAATGAAAGGCGCTCTTAAATATTTACTATTTTTTAGAAATGTTGTTTTCTTAAAATGGTTGAGCCAAATAGTTTTTCTTGTTGGTTTTATAAGCATTGTCTTGAGATATTTAGGCAATGCATCAACTAATTTTGCATCCACCAACATAGCGTTCTCCTGGGATTTTTTAGGAGAAACACCAGGGGTATCTATTGCAGAAGGAATGTATACCCTGCCAGTTTCTGGTTTACAGATGCTTCAAGTAGGTATGTTAAATATGCTAAGAATCACAGTTACTGGGATTTTTGCTGCAACAATTCTTGGGACAATGCTTGGTATCGCAAGACTATCAAAAAATTATATTGTTGAAAAAAGTGCAACAGGAATATTAGAAATCGTAAGGAATGTACCACTTTTAGTTCAAATTCTTTTCTTTCAAGCCTTGATACTTACACTACCTAGATTAGAAGTATCAGAAATTGGAACATATACAATTCATGCAAGTGCAAAAGGTATTGCATTCCCATGGCCAAATAGAGAACCTAATGCAATTTTGTTTATGGTTTACTTTGTTTTAGTTTTATATATTACAAACCAAATTTTTAAATGGAGAGTTAGAACTCTTGAAAAAGAAGGACGAGAAACTTATCCAACATTATGGGCAGCTATATCTTTTGTTGTACTTATTATTGTGGGTTGGTTCGGAGGTTTTAGAGTTGTTGGAATAATTGGTTTGATTGCCGGGTTTATCTCCACAGGCTTAGAGAGTGTTCCGGGAATTTTTTATCAGATTCTATTTTCGGTAATTACAGTTTTTATTGGATTCAGAGTTACTAAAAGATTTATTGATAGCAAAAAATCTGAAGAAGCCCAAGGAATTTATAGTGATGATGATTATTTCAAAATAATATTTAATGTTGCAATAGTTGTTTTACTAGTTTTTCTTTTTCTTACATCATTTGGAGCAAGTGTTTCAAAGTTCTTGGTTGGAGATGAACTTACATATAAAGCTGATTGGGGCCTTCCTCAACTCTTTCATGGCATCGAAAATAAATTGTATTGGTTTCCAATGCATGATGTTGAAATTGAAAAAGAAAATGTAGAAATGAAAAAAGCAGAGATAATTAATTGGGTAGTTGAGCCAGGATCAAAAGTAGAAGTTGGAGATAAAATTGCCGATGCCTACATTATTAGAAAACCAAATGAAGAAAAAATAGAGTATGAAATTGTTGCTAAGTACGCAGGTACTATTGAAACCCTGTATCTTGAAGAAGGAAAATCTCTAAAAGTGGGAGAAGAATTTTATGAGATTCAAGTTACAGAAGGTGATCCATTTACACTGTCAAGACCAAGAATTGAGCAAACAGGTACAACAAAATTTAAGAGATACTCTGATGATTATGGTAAAAAGTTGTCAGTTGGTTATTTTGCAACCTGGGTAGGAGTAGTTTTATACACTGCAATATTTATATCCGAAGTAGTAAGAGCAGGCATTATGGCTGTTGCCAAAGGGCAATCTGAAGCTGGACTTTCTTTAGGTTTTAGAAGGAGTGCTCTTTTGAGGTTAATTGTTATACCCCAGGCAATTAGAGTGATGTTGCCTCCAATGGGTAACCAGTATCTAAACCTTGCAAAAAATACTTCATTAGGTATAGCTGTAGCTTTTCCCGAAATTGTTGCTGTTGGTCAAACTTTATACAACCAGGAAGGACAAACTTTACCTGTGTTTATTGTATGGATGATCTTTTACAGTACCGTAAGTTTGACAATTTCTAGCATAATTAATTTTTACAACAGAAAACTGAAGATTGTTGAGAGATAAATGAATTTAGAATATAAAAAATCAATAGCCTGGATGAGAGAAAACCTATTTTCTTCAATTCCCTCATCAATACTTACCGTAGCTACATCATTTTTTGTCTTAGGTTTCTTTAGAGGATTGTTTGGATTTGCAATGGCATCCGATAAAGACTGGCTGTCTGTCTTAAATAATATGCAACTTTATATGGTCCAGGCATATCCCGAAGAAGATTTTATTAGGGTGTGGATATCTGTAGGACTAGCTTTAGTTTTTGCTGGAATGTCTATAGGGTTGTGGAAAAGTAAAGAAGAATCATCCCTTTCTGATGTATTCTCAAAATTTCTGAAAGTTAGTTTAGCTTTTCTTTTCTTCACTGTTGTAGCACCTACGTTTTCAAGTGTTACAGACAACGATGGAATCATTCAAACAGAAGAGTCTTTCCCAATGGAAACACGCTTACAACTGCTTATACCATCTGCAATATTAGTCGTCGTATTTTTTGTACTAAAGAATGTAAAACTTAATTACAAATTCAATAAATCAGACTTATTATGTTTTTATTTGGCAATACCAATAGTTTTATTGTGGATTATAAAGTTACCAACAATACAGCTTGATAGCAGTAACCAAAGAATAATTCCAGATCCCTTAATGCCAATTGCTGATACAACAAAGATTCCTTGGACTATCATTTTTGCATTATTTTTAGCTTTTTACTTTATAGGTTCTAGATTTAAAGATTCTAAAAATATGAAGAGAACAATGTCTATCTCGTGGGTTCTTTTACCATTATTTATTTTTTCATGGATTTTCAAAAAGCCAGAAATAGATCTACCAACAATTCTTGGTCAAGATATACCAATTTTTATAGGAATCTTTTTAATTGGAGCATTGACAATTACCTTTATTAACAATCCAATTGTTGAAAAATATTTTTCTATATATTTGGGTGTATTGATTGCTATTACGGGAATAGCACTTTTTATCTCGATCCCTATTCTTCTTAAATCAGCACTCTTACTACTTGTGTTATTTACTATCGTAATTCCAGCCGTGTCTTCATCTGCAAAAGGTAAGAGAAATCTTATTATTGTTTGGGGTGTTTCACTATTTACTTTATCTGTTTTAATTCGTGGTGGCTCTTCAGATACACAGATTATCGTACAACAACAAAGTATTTTTGGCGGCTTTTCTCTAACTTGGCTTCTTGCAATATTTGGAACTTATGTTTCATTTCCTTTGGGAGTGCTTTTAGCGTTAGGGAGAAATTCGAAACTACCAATTGTTAGACTTGTCTGTACAGGGATTATTGAATTAACTCGTTCTGTTCCTTATATTACATGGCTTTTCTTTGCCAGTGTTACCATGGCAGTTTTCTTACCAGAAGGTGTCAACTTTGAGTTAGTTGTAAGAGTGCTTATGGTAACTGCATTCTTTAGTGGAGCATATTTCGCAGAAAATATTAGAGGAGGACTTCAATCAATTCCAAAAGGACAATATGAAGCAGCTGATGCAATTGGAATGAGTCCTTTTCAAAAAACTTCATTGATTGTAATGCCACAGGCATTAAGAGCAATTATTCCTACATTAGTTAGTAGTGCGATAACTGCATTTAAAGATTCTAGTTTGGTTACCATTATCGGTCTCATCGACTTCCTCACAATCGGTAAGGTGATAATTGGTACTCAATCAATACCAGTAAATTTTGTTGGTCATGATAGAGAGAATTTATTATTCATTGCATTTTTCTATTGGATATTTACATTTACTCTATCCAGAAGAAGCATGAAAGTTGAAAAAAGATTAGGATTAGGAGAAAGATAATTTATGAGCATTATTAAAACAAACGATGTTAAAAAATGGTTTGGAGACTTCCAAGCTCTTAAAGGCATTTCTATGGAAGTGCAAGAAGGTGAAGTATTAGTTATTTGTGGACCATCAGGTTCAGGAAAATCAACCTTTATTAGATGTATTAACAGACTAGAACAACACCAAGAAGGTGAAATTATTGTTGATGGAATTGAATTAACTAATGACCTTAAAAACATTGAGGCAATTAGATCAGAAGTAGGTATGGTTTTTCAAAGTTTCAATCTTTTTCCTCACTTAACAGTAATGCAAAACATTACTCTTGCCCCAATTTGGGTAAGAAAAAAGAGCAGAAGTGAGTCAGAAGAAAAAGCTATGGAACTTTTGACAAGAGTTGGTATCCCAGAACAGGCCTCAAAATTTCCGGGCCAATTATCAGGTGGCCAGCAACAAAGGGTGGCAATAGCAAGAGCACTAGCTATGGAACCAAAAATAATGCTTTTTGATGAGCCAACATCAGCACTTGACCCAGAGATGATAAAAGAAGTATTAGATGCGATGAAAGAACTAGCTCTATCTGGAATGACTATGATTGTTGTTACTCACGAAATGGGATTCGCTAAAGAAGTTGCTGACAGGGTCATGTTATTTGACGAAGGCCTTATGGTTGAGGAAAATACTCCTACAGAATTTTTTGATAATCCACAAAACGACAGGACAAAGCTGTTCTTAAGTCAAATTCTTTAGAGTTGATCCCACAGATTTTTTTCTGCTAAATCAATAATTGTTGCACCCATTCCATAAGCTCCATCAAATATAGCTTTATGACCACCATCTTTAATCGTAGCCGCTGCAAATTCAGGCTGATGGTTAACGGCATCTCCTGAGTCGATAGCCAACATTGGATGAATAGATGGCATTGCAAATGATATATTTCCCATGTCCGTAGACCCTAAACCAAGTTTTGCCGGATCTTGTAAAGGCATATCTCTACCAATGTCGTTACAATTTTCCATAAACAATTTGAACATAGTCTCATTATTCAAAATTTCCTGGTATCTAAAATCTGGAGAGGTAACATCCGATTTACATTTGGTTGCTATGGCCGCTCCATTTACAAAATTTAAAAAATCTTGTTCCAACTTGTTCAAACCTTCTTCATTTAAAGATCTAAGGTACCATTCTGATGAAGTATAAGATGGAATAATGTTCGGCTTAAACCCTCCATCTTTTATTACCCCATGCATCCTGTCAGTTCTTAACATTTGTTGACGATAGGTAGAAGCATTCACAAATAGTTGTATTTGGGCATCCAATGCATTTATACCCTCCTCTGGAGCACCAGCAGCATGGGCATCTTTACCAAAGAATTCAACTTTATATTGTTGTATTGTTGAAAAAGTAGGATTGGCAACATCATATGGACCAGGGTGAATCATCATCGAACATTTGGCATCTTCAAATGCTCCATTGTCTAATAAAATTATTTTTCCACCCCCACCTTCTTCTGCAGGAGTTCCTAGTAACTTGACTCTGATACCTAGTTGGTCGACAAGATTTCTCAAACCTAATCCAGCTCCAATAGAGCAAGTCGCAATTATGTTGTGGCCACAGGCATGCCCAATTTCTGGCAAGGCATCATATTCGACACAAAGAACAACAAGAGGCCCATCTTTACCAAAAGTTACTTCAAAAGCTGTATCAAGACCATAAGTTGGATGTGCGACTTGAGGATCATATTTTTTTATGTAGTTAACGAGATACTTCGACGTTTCAAACTCTTCAAAAGCTAGTTCTGGATTTTCGTACATCCAGTCATTCACTTCAATGAGGCTTTTATGTAAAGATTCTAATTCAGATTTAAATTCTTCTTTAATTGTCATGAATCAAGCTTACTAAAATAACCTAAATTATACGAAGAGGAAACGTTCCAAATTATCCAATCCAAATTTTTATCTTCAGCTGCGCGAATATTTTCTTGTACTTCAGCGTCAGAATGCCAAAACCCCTGTAAAAATGGTCTTAATTTAATTTCTTCAACACCTCTATCTAATGCATCATCTAAAGCTGAGGTAATGACCCCATATGGGTTTCTGTTCGGGTTTTGATATCCAAATGAACCTTTACTGTAATGTGATGGATAAACCATTGGTGATAAGAAGTCAACGTTTTCGATAATTGTTTCAAGATTTTGACCAATTCCTCCATCAAATTTATTTGTTAAAATAAATCCAAATACATCTGCCGACACAAAACATCCAAGACTGTTTATTTCTTTTTTGGCAATCATAAGAAAACTATTAATATTTTTTATTCTGTTATCGTAATTATTTTCATCTTTGAAAACCATATACTTGTAGTTCGAATCTGGATATCTAATATAGTCAAACTGGATTTCGTCAAACCCTAATTCGCATGCTTCCTTTGCGATATTGATTACATAGTTTCTTGCCTTTTCACTACCGGGATCAATAAAATATTGACCATCTTGGGAATATATCTTGTTTTTATATGAATCAAATACTGCTTCATCCGGATAATTTTTAGCAAATAACGGATCTTGAAAAACAACAACTCTTCCTATTAAGTAAAGATCATTTTTATCTTTTAAAGTATTTAATGTTTCACTGTTATATTTACTTCTAACATTTGACATTTCTACAGCAAGTTCATTAACAGAATCAAATAAAATATGTCCATTATCAGTTTTTACATCAATGACAAGGCTATTGACATTTGTATTATCTAAGATGTTGTTGATTATTTCTAACTTTGAATTATTGGTCATGTGGTAGCCATTGAGGTAAATTCCTCTGACTCCTCCATGCTTTTCTCTAAATTGAGAAAATTTTTGTTGTTGTATTAAAAAAGTAATTTCTTGATTGAGAACAACTAGCTCTTCATTCAAATCTGAGATTAGTTTTGAACTAAACTGTTGTTCTTTATTAGCTATGTCTGCATCGATTTTATTTGTATCAATACTATTAATAGTTTTTGATATCTCTACAGCAACATCTCTTTTGTATATGGTTGTGTTCGTGACTATTTGATTATTAGATATTTCACTGTTTATATCTCTTGAAAAATAATTTGTAATGGCAAATGCCAATACAAACACAAGAAAAAAATTTGTTACCCTGTTCATCTTCTTATTTTAAGAATACTTATTAATTTCTTTCAAAGCTAGTTTTATAATATCTATATGCAAAATTCGAGATATCAAAAAGTTGAGAAGTTTTATGAAGTTCCTGTTTTTGTTGCAGTTGTATTACTAATACCTGTAATAATCATTGAATATAGAAGTTCAGGACTAAAGGAATTTGCAAACTATCTCAATTGGGGTATATGGATTGTATTTTTATTGGAGTACGTCCACTTACTAATTCTTTCTGAAAACAAAAAAGATTATGTTCTAAATCACAAATTGGAACTTTTTATTGTAATTGGCTCAATACCATTTGTTCCCCAAGGATTAGAATCATCGAGATTTCTACGTTTTGTAAGACTACCAAGACTACTTAGAGTATTACAGTTATTTAGACTTGCAGTTGTAGTTGCAAAATTCGGAGCAGATATAAAAGCTATTTTTAATAGCAGGGGACTCAGGTCAATTGTTTATGCAACTATATTTTTAATAATTTTCTTTGGATTCCTTTTCTTTGTTTCAGAACCTGAGGTTGAAACATTTAGTGATGGAATATGGTGGGCTTTGGTTACCATTACAACTGTTGGGTATGGAGATATAACGCCCTATACGACACTAGGAAGAATTGTTGCAAGTTCCTTAATGATTTTAGGCATTGGATTTATAGCAACAATAACAGCAACTGTTTCTGCTTATTTCTTATCGAATTTTGGAGAAAAACAAACTACTCTTGATGATGTTCTTATTAAGCTTGAAAAAATTGAAAATGAAATAGAAAAAATAAAGGAAGAAAAAAATGAATGAGGCATTAAGTAAGTTAGCAGATGATTTCTTTAAAAATACTTTAAATTCATCCCCAACATCTGCAATCATGAGAGGATACAGGGAATACTTTGATCAAATCGAAGAACTAACTGAAGCCAGATTTGATCAAAACTTAAAAGATTTAGATAAGTTTGAAAAAAGATTAAACGAGATAGATTTCAATAATTTATCAAATAAGGAAAAAGTTACCCACGGAATGTTGGAGTATGCTTTTGGATCAAACAAAGATTCATTACTTGATAAAAGCTGGGAGTTTGGAGCTGGAGTTTCTGGTTTTACAGGCTATTTGATTGATTACAACCAGCAAATGTTTATTCCTGATTTAGAATCTGCAGACCTTTTATTGAAGAGATTAGAACTATATAATCAATTCTTTAATCAAGTGTCTTTAGTTCAAAAGAAGGGTTTAGATGGAAATAGAGTAGCAACTGAAAGAAACATATTAAGGACAATCGACCAAATTGAAAGCTATCTAAAAACATCGTTAGAAGAGGATCCTCTTTTATTAGTAAATTTTTCTCCCGAAGTCTCTGAAGAAGATGTAATCAACTGGAAAGAAAAAGCAAAATTAATCATTGACGGCTATGTGAGGCCAAGTGTTAATACATATCTTGAACAACTCAAATCTGAGCATTTACCAAAAGGAAGATCGGATATGAATCCCGGGATAATGTGGATTGAGGGTGGTGACGATATTTATTTAAGAAGTTTAAGAAAATTTACAGGAAATAAAGACATAACTGTCCAACAAGTACATGAAACAGGCTTATCTGAGATTAAAAGACTAAAAAAAGAATTTCTTGAAATTGGAAAAAAAGTTTTTAAAGATGTAACAACTCCAGAAGAAGTTATCTATAAGATGCAAACTGAACCATCGATGCGCTTTGAAAGTAAAGAACAGATGCTTCAAATGGCTGAAGATACTATTAAAAGAGCATATGAACCACTTGCTGATTGGTTTACAGTATTTCCAAAAGCCCCTTGCAATGTTTTGCCAGTGCCCGAAGAGTCAGAAAAACACGCTCCACCAGCCTACTACTATTCACCTTTGCCGGATGGTTCAAGAGATGGAACTTATTTTTTAAATACATATAAACCAGAAACAAAAAGTATTTTTGAAGCTGAATCCGTTGCTTTTCATGAAGCAATACCAGGACATCATCTTGATAGAACAATTGCTGTAGAGCTTAAAAATGTTCCTGACTTTCAGAGGTATACAGCCTCCACTGCCTTTGTAGAGGGGTGGGGTTTATATTCTGAACAGCTAGCAAACGAAATGGGCTTATATTCAAATGATGTTCAACAACTTGGAAGACTTGGTAATGATGCTTGGAGAGCATGCAGGCTAGTATTAGATACAGGAATGCACGGAATGGGTTGGTCAAGAGATTCAGCAATTGATTTTTTCAGAAGTAACTCACCAATTGAAGAAATAAATGCAAATATAGAAACCGACAGATACATTGCATGGCCAGGTCAAGCCTGCTCGTATAAAATGGGACAATTAACAATTGAGCAACTTCGAAAAAAGGCCGAAGAAGAGCTTGGTGAAAAATTTGATATAAGATATTTTCACGATGAAGTTTTATGTGACGGTGGAATTACACTCCCAATTCTAGAAAATAAAATTGATAGTTTTATTGAAAAATTTAGAAATTAGTTATTTACGGATTGATTTATCTGTTTTCTTAACAATTTCATTTTTATAGCTTTTATGAATCTCTTTTTCTTTGAGTCTTGATTGAGTTTTTTGATTTGTTATTTCATTTTCTAAAGCAATTAATTTTGCCTGGAGATTTTCAATTTTATCTTTCATTTCATAAATTATTTTTATCCCATCTAAATTTATACCTCGTTGAGATAGCTCTTGAATTTGAATCAATTTATCAATATCTTGTTGAGAATAGCGCCTAGTACCTCCACCTGTTCTGTAAGGTTTAATAAGACCTTTGTTTTCATAGGTTCTAATTGTTTGTTGATGTATTCCAGACAAAGAAGATGCAACTGAAATAAAATATATAGCGTTTGATTCTTCGCTACTCATCTAAATACTTTCTTGGAGAATCACCCGATTCAAATTGATCTCGAAATTTTTCTAAATGTTTTTTTGCAGATCTTGATAAGTTTGTTGGAGGTATTATAAATACTTTCACATACAAGTCTCCTGATCTTCTACCTTGTGGTGTAATACCTTCACCTCTAATTTTAAATGTCTTACCACTTGGGGTACCTGAAGGAATCTTCAATGTAACAGATTTAGTTAATGTTGGAATTCTTATGCTTGAACCCAATGCAGCTTCTGTAAACAAAAGAGGAACCTCAAGAATTAGATCCATGTTATTTCTCTTAAAGAATTTATGTGGCTCTACAGATACTTGAACTAATAAATCTCCATCAGGAGCACCAGCTGCACCAGGACCACCTCGACCTCTAAGCCTAATTACACTCCCATTGTCAACGCCGGCTGGAACTTTAACTTTAATTGATTCGTTTTCGAGGGGAAGCACAACTTCAATTCCTGATGCAGCCTCTGTAAATGAAATATTAATATTAGTTTGATACGTCTGACCTTTCCTTCGGCCACCAAATCCAAATATATCTCCTAAATTTTCAAATATATCTCCAAAGTCATCTACTGTAAACCCCTGGCTTGTGAAGCCACCAAACCCTGAAGCACCCATTGATCTTATCTGATCATATTCTTGTTTCTTTCTTTCATCTCCAAGCACTGAATGAGCTTCAGAGACCTCTTTAAATCTTTTTTCTGCTTCTAAGTCTCCAGGATTAAGATCTGGATGATTTTCACGAGCTAATTTTTTATACGCTTTTTTTATTTCTGAAATGGAGGCATCTTGAGGAATACCTAATGTAGCGTAGAAATTCTTATCTAACCAGTCTCTACTCACTTTTAACTTTTACCATAGCAGGGCGTATTAAGTTGCCTTGAAAAAGGTATCCTTTCCTAAGAACACTTTCAACCTTTTGTGAGTCCCCATTACCACTGTGTTCAACGGCTTCGTGTATGTTTGGATCAAAATCTTCTCCGTGAGCTCCAATCTCTTCTATTTGTAAAGAGTTCAAAACTGTTGAAAGCATATTTCCCAAAGTTTTAATTTCTTCATTTACATTATCTTGTGACAAAGCTATTTCAAAATTATCAATGAGAGGAAAGAGACTTTCTACAAAGTAAGCTATCGACGCATTCCCAATACTGTCTCTTTCTTTCTCTGATCTTTTTTTAAAGTTATCAAAATCTGCAGCAAGTCTGAGATACTCATCTTTAATTTTTTCATATTCAGACAAAGCAACTTTTTCTTCTGACTTGGAACCAGCTTCGGATATAGAGTCCTCAATATCCTCAGTAGATGATTCTTCTTTATTCATCCTCTATAACTTCGCCTTCAACTACATCATCGGATTCATCTGATGAAGGGTCAGTTTTTTCATTTTGTGCTTCAGAATATAATTTCTCCGCAAACGACTGACTGGCTTTTGATAGGTCCTCAATACCAACTTTTAAGTCGTTGGTTGTTATATCTTCATTTTCTAAAAGCTTTTTTAACTTATCATTAGCATCGTTAATGGTAGCTATTTCTTCTTCAGTTGCTTTCTCTTTATTTTCTTCAAGCATCTTTTCTGTAGATGTAACCATGCCTTCAGCCATATTTCTTGTTTCAACAAGTTCTTTCTTTTTTGCATCTTCATTAGCATGCTGCTCGGCATCTTTAATCATTCTGTCAATTTCTTCATCTTCTAATGCAGTTCCGCCAGTTATTGTAATTGCCTGTTCCTTTCCAGTTCCAAGGTCCTTAGCGTTTACATTGACAATACCATTAGCATCTATATCAAACGTTACCTCAATCTGAGGTATTCCAGCCATTGCTGCAGGTATGTCGGTTAGGGTAAACCTTCCAAGAGATTTATTCCCAGAAGCAACTTCTCTTTCTCCCTGTAGAATATGAATTTCTACTTGTGTTTGGTTGTTTTCAGCAGTACTAAAAACTTCGGATCTTTTTGTAGGAATAGTAGTGTTTCTTTCAATCATCTTTGTCATAATCCCACCTTTTGTTTCTACTCCTAGTGTAAGTGGTGTTACATCCAATAATAAGACATCTTTAACATCACCTTTTAAAACCCCTGCTTGTATGGCTGCTCCAGAAGCAACAACCTCATCTGGATTTACACCCTTGTGAGGATCTTTACCTGTTAGTGACTTTACAAGTTCTTGAACAGATGGCATTCTTGTTGATCCACCAACTAAAATAATGTGATCTATATCGGAATAGGTCATGTCTGCATCTTTTAGTGCATTTTCCACTGGAGCTTTAGTTCTTTCGACTAAATCAGCAGTGATCTTTTCAAACTCGGACCTGCTTAGTTTTTCAACTAAATGCTGAGGACCAGAATCATTAGCAGTAAGAAATGGTAAATTTATTTCTGTTTCACTTGTAGATGAGAGTTCAATTTTTGCCTTTTCTGCACCCTCTTGAATTCTTTGAATTGCCATATTGTCATTTGATAGATCTATTCCAGTTGATGACTTAAATTTTTCAATTATCCAATCCATAATTCTTTGGTCCCAATCATCACCACCCAGTTTTGAATCACCGGATGTAGACTTTACTTCAAACACACCCTCCGAGATTTCCAATATTGAAACATCAAAGGTCCCTCCACCTAAATCAAATACAAGAATTTTTTGGTCTTCGTTATTTTCAAGCCCATATGCTAGTGAAGCAGCTGTTGGCTCATTAATTATTCTTAGAACCTCTAAGCCAGCAATTTGCCCAGCTTCCTTGGTGGCTTGTCTTTCAGCGTCATTAAAATATGCAGGAACAGTTATTACAGCCTCGGTAACTTTATCTCCTAGATAAGCTTCTGCATCCCTCTTCAATTTTTGAAGGATACGTGCTGAAATTTCTTGAGGGGTATAATCTTTATTTTCAAAATTTTGATTCCAATCGGTACCCACATGTCTTTTTATTGACCTGACAGTATTATCTGGATTTGTTATCGCTTGTCTTTTTGCAAGCTCTCCAACAAGTACATCATCTGATTTGAAAGCAACTATTGAAGGAGTAGTTCTATTTCCTTCAGCATTTGCAATTACAGTTGGCTCACCACCTTCTAAAACCGAAACAACACTATTTGTTGTTCCGAGATCAATTCCTACTGCTTTCCCCATATTTAACTCAATCCTCTCTAATCAATCTGTGGTTCTTGTTCTCTTGGTAGATGTCCACGCACCCTTGGATAGGAGATAGGGGCATGTAAAAAACAAAATTTCTTTTTGTTGTAGACACTAATTACTGTTTCACATGAATCAAATTCGCAAACTCTTCCAGAAGTGTATTTTTTTGATCTTCTCACCCCAGGCTTAACTGTTGAGGCTGTTAATGTTCCGCTCATTTATTTCCTTTCAATCTTACCACATTTATTTATATTATCTAAGTATATTTACTTAGATTTACTATTAATATAATATAATTAGTTTTTTATGCAAACTTTTATTTAGGTTTCTTTGAATATCCTTATTTTTAGATAGTTTCTGTGCTTGATAATATTAAATAATGGCAGAAATAGACGTTCATATAGTTGGAATTGGTAACCTCGGAAAGTCTTTTCTAAGTGGTTTTGGATCTATCTCAGAAGGACCAAAACTACATCTATATGAATCAAACGAGGATATTGTTGCATCATTTAGTGATAAACAAGAACTCAAATCAAGCTTAGGACAGCTAGATGAGGGAGTTCTTTTGCTATGTATAAAACCAAATAATTTAAATGAATTTATTACTACAAACAAAGAACTTATATCACCTGACGTCTTAATAGTCACAGCACTTGCTGGATTAAATATAACCCACTTTGAAAATATTTTTAAAAATAAAATTTTGAGATTGATGCCTAATCTGTCCATAAAAGATAATAACGGTTTTATTCCTTACACAAAAAATTATGAAGATGATTACCTAGGCTTCATTAAATGCCTTAACGAACTTGGAAAAACTGCTGAATACCCTGAAAATTTATTTGATATTATTACCGCAATTTATGGAAGTGGACCAGCTTGGTATTTTGAAATGTCTTCAAAAATAGTTGACGCTGCTGAAAAACTCGGCATGGAAAAAGAGGAAGCCAACGTTATTGTTGAACAACTAATATTATCTTTGCCTTCATTATTAGGTGAGATAAGTTTTGATGAAATTGTTGATAACATTAAATCACCAAATGGCACTACTGAGGCTGGTATCAATTCGCTGTCTGAAAACTCTTTTGATAAAATAATATTTGACGCAATTGAAGCAGCGACTAACCGCTCAATTGAAATCTCAAAAGAAAATAACAATGAATAATAGTAAACCGAAAAAACAAGTCAATGATTATGTTTTATTGTTTTCTGCTGGTGCTGCTTTTTCGGTAGTATTTTTATGGCTTGCTAGCTACATATTTCCTGAAGGTGAAATTATTGGGGGGAGAAGAGTCTTTGAAAATATACCTAAATCAATTCAATATATATTTTATATACTTAGTGCGTCATCAATATTTATTTCGGGTTATTTGTTTTCTCTTCGTGCAAAAAATTGGTCAAGAGGATCTGAAGAAAAAAGAAAAGTAAAAATTTCAGATAGGATATTTAGCTTCTTTGATGGAATACTCATGAGAACAACTTTGAGATTCAAAGCAGCTGGCTTAATGCACTCAATGATATATTTAGGCTTTCTTGGATTATTTGCAGGAACAATAACTTTGGAGATTCACCACTTGATGCCGCCATCCTTAAAATTTTTACAAGGTACAACATATATTGTTTATTCATTTTTACTAGAACTAGCATCACTTCTTTATCTCGCAGGGCTTGCTTGGGCTTTTTATAGAAGAATTTTTGGTACTGAAGACAGAATTAAAACTAAGACAAAAATGGACGATTATTTAACTCTGTCCCTTTTAGCTTTTATGGGTGTTTCCGGTCTTACAACTGAAGCAGGAAGGATAATTGTTGAAGGATTTCCTAACTATGAGAAGTGGAGTTTTGTAGGCTATTTTATTGCCACCCTTTTACCTCTTGAAAGCGGTGTGTTATTTCACAGAATCTCCTGGATTCTTCACACTGTAAGCTTTTTTGTATTTCTACTAGTACTTCCACAATCAAAATTAAGACACATAATCACATCTCCAGTAAATATGTATTTGAGTCCAAAAGAAAGACCAAAAGGTGCGATGAGAGATATTGGAAATCTAATGGAGGCGGAAGATATTGAAACTGTGGGTGCTGAATTAATTGAAAATTTTACATGGAAGCAACTTTTAGATCTTGATGCATGTACTGTATGTGGTCGCTGTACTTCTGTTTGTCCAGCTAACCTTACAGGAAAACCATTGGATCCCCGAGAGATTATCTTGAAAGTTGGACAGGTTATGTCAGAAACCGGAAATCCTGCTGTACCTACAACCGTATCAACTCCTATAGACTTAAAAGTGAAATCATCAAGTGTATTTGAGCGAATTACACCGGAAGAGCTTTGGGCTTGTACTTCTTGTAAAGCATGTGATGAAATTTGTCCTGTAAACATTGAAATTCTAGACAAGATACTTGATATGCGTAGATACTTAGCATTGATGGCTTCCGATTTTCCTTCTGAGTTAGGAAAGGCATATGTTGCAATGGAAAATTCTTCAAATCCTTGGGGTGCCTCTCAAGAAGATAGGATGAAATGGTCAGAAGACTTAGATTTTGAAGTTCCTTTGCTTGATGAAAAAAATAAAGAGGAAATTGATTACCTGTACTGGATAGGTTGTGCAGGAGCTTTTGATGATAGAAATGTTCCTGTAACAAGAGCTGTTGCAACACTCCTCAGAAGAGCAAATGTATCATATGCAGTCCTGGGTCCAAAAGAAGTTTGTACAGGTGATTCTGCAAGAAGAACTGGAAATGAATTTGTATTTCAGCAGTTAGCAATTCAAAATATTGAGACGATGAATAACCTTGATGTTAAAAAAGTTATCACTCAGTGTCCGCACTGTTTTAATACGATTAAAAATGAATATCCCCAATTAGGCGGAAATTTTGAGGTCATACATCACAGTCAATTGTTGACTGAACTTGTCCAATCAGGACATATTGAAGTAGGAACAAGTGACAAACCACATGTCATTACATATCATGATTCCTGTTACCTAGGTAGACATAATGATATTTATACTGCTCCAAGAGAGATAGTTGGATCTATTGGTGGCATTGAAATTCGAGAAATGAAAAGACAAGGAACAACAAGCTTCTGCTGTGGTGCTGGTGGTGGACGAATGTGGATGGAAGAAGCAACCGGTAAAAAAGTTAATATCGAAAGAGTAGAGGAAGCTGTTGAAACTGGTGCTGATGAGGTCGCTGTTGCCTGTCCATTTTGTTATATAATGATGGATGATGGAATGAAAGAGATTGGCCAAGGAGATAATGTCAGAGTAAGAGACGTTTCTCTTATATTGCTTGATAATTTAAGAAAAGATTAACTATTTTTACCCATAAAGAATTTAGTGATATTTCCTTTTGACTTATTAATGCTATAAATCACATATATTGCTGTAGTCAGATTGCCTAAAGTCATTAAGAAAAAAATCCAAACTAATGCAGATACCGTTTCTTCTTTATAAAATATCCAAATTCCTACAAGAATAAATCCAGCATACAGATCGACAAGCGAAACGACACCCCAAGGAAGAGATGGAATTATCGAATCGAATACTGAGACTTGGTTCTGAGCCCAAAATATTGTTGATACCATAGCTATAGTTATTAAATAAGCTATTACTTTTGTTATAGTCATACATTAGATTTTAAAGAAGAAGAAAAGTATATGGGAAACAATAGACAAGTAATTTTAAAAATATTTAGATTGGATAAAAATATTTACAATGAACTTGCATCAGAGGTTAGCAATTTCCAAATTGCTATTGCAATCTACATTTCTGGTTTCTTATTTAGTGGTCTTGCAGCCTTAAACTTTTTAAGAAACTCACTTGTTTATCTTGAGGAAAATCTTGGATTAATTGTTGGCACCCTTCCGGTACAAACAGTCAATGAATTAAATACTTTAATAAGAGAGTTCGAGAATGTATTCGATTCTCAACAATTATTTGGATTACTTACAAGTTATTTAATTTCTAGCTTTGTATCAGGGTTTGTTGGTGTTGGCCTTGTTTATTTATTGTTGACACGTTTTTTTAGAAAAGAGACAGATTTTAGGCAAGTAGGAATAATTTATGGATTTTCAAACATTCCAGTTTTTTTAAATGGTGTAATCTTCTTTACTAGTTCAATCCCTCTTCAAATATTTTTAATTATTGGAACTGCTATTTTTGCACTGGTTTGCTTAGGGTCAGGTTTAAAACAGGTATATCTTCTAAGAAACATTGAAGCTTTTTTATTAGTAGTTGTTTCAGGCTTCGGTAGTTCACTTTTTTCACAAGTAATATAAATGAAAGCAGCAATTATCTTAGCCGCTGGAGAATCGTCTAGGATGGGATTCCCAAAACAATTGGCTGAATATAAAGGTAAAACAATTTTGGAAACTGTTGTAGAAACTGTTTCCAATAGTATTGAAAATTCAATTGTTGTATTAGGGCATGAAAACGAAACCCTTACTGAAAAGATTGATTTTAAAAACAGCACAATTCTTATCAATGAAAGTTGGGAGGAAGGAATTATTTCATCAATTAGAACCGGTTTATTCTATTTGAGCTCGGATAAAAATATCGATGGAGCATTGATATTCATGGGTGATCAGCCAGCAATTAATTCAGAAGTAATTAAAAAATTACTATTAACAAAGCATGATGATGATGAGGTCGTAGTCCCTCAATACCGATACGAAACAGGATACCCAATCTTGATACCTAGATATTTCTGGAACAAACTTGAACTCATTACTCAAGATGATATTGATGGTGATGATTCAGTATTTAAAAATTTTGATTTGATTGACTTCTTTGAATCATCTGAATCAAAAATGAAAATTCTAAATTTTAATTTTCTTAAACCTACAGATTTTGACAAACAGTCTGATTTTTAAGAGTGGGAAAATCTCCCTAAAAATCTTCTTAGTTTTTAAAAAAAATTTTGTAAACTTTAAACATGAATTCAATTGACTCAATAAATGGCATGACGCATACAGAAGCTACAAAATTAAGAAGAGCTAGAGTCAGAACTACAGTAACGTTTCTCCAAATTGCATCAACTCGATCTGGAAGAGCACTACTTACAAAAGAGACTGGAATAACATCACCAAAACTTTTGCATTGGGCCAAACGCGCTGAACTGATGAAAATTAAGAACCTAGGTAGAGATTATGCAGATCTTTTAGAAGCTGTTGGTGTTGAAAGTGTGGCTGATCTTAAAAGAAGAAACCCTGAAAGCCTTCATGAGATGATGCATAATGCAAATCAGGCAAAAAAAATTGTTGATAGAATGCCTTCACTTAAAAGAGTAACTAATTGGATTGATGATTCAAAAGATATTGTCATAACGGTATCTTCTTAGTTAATCATTTAATTATCATTATTGTGTGAATACAAAAACACTAAGAATATCTTGTGCACAATTATCTTTTCCTGTTGGTGCGATCCAAGAAAATAAAGATAAAATAATCAACACATTAAAAGAGGCTGAAAAAGTACATTCTGATATTGTCTTATTTCCAGAACTTGCACTTACAGGATATCCTCCCGAAGATTTGCTACTAAGAGAAAGTTTTGTCGGAAAAAATTTTGCGGTAATGGAAGAGATTGCGGAGTTTTCTGGAAAAACAAGTGGTGTAATCGGGTTTGTTGATCGTAGCTTAAAGAAACAAAAAAATGATAATGTTGACAGAGATATTGCCAATGCTGCTGCGATTGTTCAAAATGGTGATGTAAAAGGTATTTATCATAAATGTTTCCTACCTAATTATTCCGTTTTTGATGAAGCAAGATATTTTGACAAAGGTACAAATGCTTCAACTCTTTTTTGGTATGAAGATATTGCTGTAGGGATAAATATATGTGAAGATATTTGGATCGAAGATGGTCCAGCCGAAGAACAAGTAAAAAAAGGCGCTTCAATCATATTAAATATAAATGCATCGCCATTTGATTTAAACAAAATTAACCAAAGGAAAGACAAAGTAAAGAATAAAGCAAAAAAACTAGGTGTACCAATTGTTTATCTAAATATGGTTGGTGGCCAAGATGAACTTGTTTTTGATGGTGGTTCATTTGTGGTTGATAAAAATGGAGAAATTATATACATGGCTCCACAATTTGAAGAAGACTTTTTTACTTTAGACGTTGAACTCGATGTAAAAGATATTATTTCAGAGTCAAATTTATATTTGAATGATAAGAATGTTGAGTTAGAACCATTAGTTAGTACAAAAGAGCTTGATAAAATCGAGTCAATGTATGCTGCTTTGAAACTAGGTCTATCTGACTATGTAACAAAAAACAAATTCAACAAAGTACTTGTTGGACTATCTGGTGGAATTGATTCAGCTTTAACGGCAACTATAGCTTGTGATGCGTTAACTCCAGAACGTGTCATAGGTGTTGCAATGCCATCAAAATACAATCCAGAATCATCCTTAGATGATGCAAAACAACTTGCTAAAAACTTAGGTATAAACATGAAAGAAATCACTATTGAGGATACTGTTGAAAATATAAGAACATTAGTTTCAGCAAATATTGAAGAACAATTGAAAAGTGTCGTAGATGAAAATATTCAGTCGAGGGTTAGGGGTAACCTCCTTATGGCACTATCAAATCAGTTAAATGCAATGGTTGTCTCTACAGGCAACAAATCAGAAATGGCCGTAGGCTATGCTACTTTGTATGGGGACCTAGTTGGAGGATTTGCGCTCCTTAAAGATGTTTACAAAGCAGATGTATATAATCTGGCAAAATATAGAAATTCAATATCGGAGGTTATTCCACAAAACACGATAGACAAAGAACCAAGTGCAGAGCTCAGCGAAAATCAGTTTGATTCTGACTCTCTTCCTGATTACGACACTTTAGATAAAATAATAAAACTTTATATTGAAGAAGACTTTTCCTCTGAGAAAATTATAAATTCTGGAATTGATAAGAGTGTTGTATACGATGTGCTCGAAAAAATTGACAGAAATGAATATAAGAGAAATCAAGTCGCTCCTGGTGTAAAATTGACAAACAGAGCTTTTGGAAAAGATAGAAGAATGCCAATTACAAATACATATAAAAGGGAAAGAAATTAAATGTATCTTATTAATGGAGTTGAGGTATCAAAAGAAGAATTTAATATACCTGTAGAAAACCTAGCTATTTGGAGAGGTGATGGAATTTTTGAAGCAATAGCCATACATAAAGGCTATTTATTTGGAATCGACAAGCACATGGAAAGATTTGCCCAATCTGCAGAAAAAATGTTTTTCAACAATATTAATTTTCAAGAAATAAAAGATAATCTTATTTCAATTGCTTCAAATTATGATGATGGCTACATGAGGGTAATTATTGGAAGAGGCTCGGATAAAGATAAAAGTGATGTTTATATTTTTTATCAAGAACTAATAAACTTCCCTGAGAGCTTCACATTACAATCTCACTTGGCGCACTGGCATGCTGGAGGTGATTTTGATTTAAATGAAGTAAAAAATATTGGTTCAAAATCAATTTCCTACGCAATGAATCTTAATCAGACAAGATTAGCTGAAAAAAACGGGTACACAGATTCATTGTTATTAAACAAAGATGGAATAGTATTAGAGGGTCCAACATTTTGTGTAAGTTGGATAATTGATAACAAAATTTATGTACCTGATTTAGAACTTGGGATATTGGATTCCATTACTCGCCGCTCTCTCATAGACATAGCAAACGAGACAGATTTAGATTTAGAAATTTCCAGAATTCATATTAATGATATTTATAATGTCGATACAGTTTTTGCCCTATCAACAGCTAAACATGCAATTTTTGTAAGTAAAATTGATGACCAAGTTTATACTCAATCGCCTCTTTTAGAGAGAATCCGACATTCATTTACTGAATTTATTGAAAAAGAAAGACAATTAAACAAGTAATCAAAGGAGGTTCAATTGAGATTAACTGAATACTCTCATGGCGCTGGTTGAGCTTGTAAACTCTCACCTGGTGAGCTTGCTCAAGTTTTGACGCAATTTAAAAATCATAAAGCTACTGAATCTCCAAATTTATTAGTTGGACTAAATAATCCTGATGATGGAGGAGTTATTCAAGTTGGTGATCAAAAAATAATTCAAACTGTTGATTTTTTTACTCCCATTCTTGATAATCCTTACGATTGGGGAAGAGTAGCAGCCGCAAATGCGCTATCAGATGTATATGCAATGGGAGGAGAACCTATTTCAGCTTTGCAGTTAGTTTGTTGGCCTCGTAGTGAAATAAGTTTTGATATATTGTCTGAGGTGATTAAAGGTGGTCTTGACACAATGCAAAAAGCAAATTGTACTGTCATTGGAGGTCACAGTATCGATGACAAAGAACCAAAATATGGTTTCTCAATCACCGGTGTTATAAAAGATAAGATATTTAAAAATAATGAAATTAATGATGGAGATAGACTTTTTTTAACAAAACCAATAGGAACTGGGATTATTACAACTGCAATTAAAAGAGGAATTGCTTCTGACGAAAGCATAAAAATTGTAACCGACATTATGACTGAACTAAATAAAAAATCTTTAAATTTTTCACTGGATAATAATGCAAATGCAATTACAGATATAACTGGTTTTGGATTGTTGGGGCATTTGTATGAAATGCTGAATGATTCTAAATTATCAGCAACAATTAAATTTGATTCTGTTCCTTTGATTGAAAATATTTATGACTATCTGGATAAAGAAATATTTCCTTCTGGAAGCTTGAGGAATTATGAATACCTATCAGACAAATTTATTTCTGATCTGGATGAGCAATCTTTAAAAATACTATGTGATGCACAAACTAATGGTGGCTTTCTCATTTCAATACCTAAGAACCAAAATATTAAACTTCAAAAAGATATGGAGCTTAACAAAAATATTTGGGAAATAGGTGAAATTAATTCTAAATATAATGAAAAGATAAATATTATTTAAAAGATGATAAAAACAATTGCTAAAGTTTTCGCTTTCACTTCCATATTCAAGAATTTGGTTTTGACTCAAAAAAGTAAAACAGAAGGAATAACCCAATTACATCCTATAAAGATTCCTGGAAGAACTGTCTTTGTAAGAGAAAAAGAATATTTTATTAGAGAAAACATTGTTGAGGGCACAATACCAATTATTTTTCTGCATAGTTGGGGTACTGACTCACTTGGGAGTTGGTTTAATGTTCTTCCTAAAATTAAAAATGTTAGTTCATTTATAACTATTGATTTTAAAAATCATGGAAGATCGGATGCCAGTTGGGAAAGATGGAGTGTTGATGAGAATGCAGACATAGTAATAAGCATTCTAGATGAATTAAATGTATCAGAATGCCATTTAGTAGGTTGGTCCATGGGAAGTGCAGTTGCACTAACAATATCCAAAAAAATTCCGGAAAGAATAAATAAAATGATTTTGGTTACACCATTTAGTTGGATCGAGGGAGAGAGGTATAAAGACAACTTTCTTTTCAAATTACTTGTTGGTGGTGTAAGGATTAGAGAAAGACTTTTTCCCAACAAAAATCCACAATCTAAATATTCTTTTCTTAAAAAATCTAGTGCTCTAAAAAATGAGTTTACTGATTGGGCGTGGAACAATCTTCATCGTTCTAAAGATGATTTTATCTATGGAGATGGTGGAAGACACGTAGTAGCTTTTGATTCAAGAGACTGGCTAACTGATATTGAAACTGAAACCTTGGCGCTAATTGGTGGTAAAGATAGTCTTGTACCTCAAAAAGCATCGCAAGAAGTGACTACAAAAATGCAAAATATTACATCAATAACATTTACTAATGCACTTCATGGAATACCATGGACACATGATGAAGAACTTGTTGAAGAACTTACTAAATTTTTAAATTTATGAAAAATGTTCTATTTATTGCACCCACTACATATCAACTTCCACTAACTGAAAACTTAAAAAAAAAGTTCATTACATTAAGTGAAGTTTGTAATGTTTCTGTTTTAGCTTTTGCAAACAGTAAAACTTTTTTAAACGAGACGTATGGAAACTTCTACTTAAATAAGAAGATAAAAAATCGTTTAATAAATTATTTTAGAATTATTCAAATTTCAATCTTTACCACCCACAAAATTATTAAAAAGGAAAATATAGATATTGTATGTTTTCAAGATCCAGTATCTTCTTTTTTTTCAATTCTATTTTTAAAGGTAAGAAGAGCTGAAGTAAAAATAGTTGTTGAAACTCATGGTGATTTCATCGAGACCTTGAGTTTAGAGAAAAATTTGGTTTTACCAAGTTTGTATAAAAAACTATTTTACATAATGGCCAAATACTCTATTGGTAAATCAAATATTATAAGAGCAGTTTCATCTTCGACTGAACAACAAGTTTTAGATATAGATTCTTCAAAAAGTGTTGTAAGGTTTCCTGCTTGGATTGATTTTAAGGATTTTCAAAATATTGAACCTAAGCCATTTTCTAAAGACAAATTTAATATTCTATTTATTGGAAGTGTAACAGATAGAAAAAAACCTCATATGATTATTGAGGCAATTCAAAGAATCAATGACAAAAGTTATCACTTATCAATTATTGGACCTGCTCCTAATGAAAAATATTTTAAAGAGCTCAAAGACTTAATAGATAAATCAGACCTTCAAAATCAAGTTTCATTGATAGGGCCAGTTGATAGGGAAAGTGTTAAAGATTATTATTCAACTTCAAATTTAATGATTCTACCTTCAATATCAGAGGGGCTTGCACGGGTAATTTTCGAATCACAAGTAGCAATGTGCCCCGTACTTGTTACAGATGCCCCAGGAATGAGTGATATTGTTATTGATGGTCAAACAGGATATGTATTTGAAAGTAATAATCTTGATAGCCTCTCCTTAAAGATTGAATATATAAAAAATAATTATGAAGAGGCATCTTTAGTTGCTAAGAATGCAAAGGGATTTATTTTATCTAATTATTCTGAAGATAATTTTAAATTTAGTTTCAAAAAACTTTTTGATACGGTTTAATTTCAAAAGTGTCCACGCAACTTGCTATTCTTGTAACATGGAAATTTTATTTTTAGGGATAATTTCAGCGCTTTTAATCGCAATTTTATATTTTGTTACAAAAAAAGATAATTCTGAAGAACAAAATAAGGACGAATATTTGATTAAAGGAATTGTTAGTGAAATTATTGAAAATGAAGAATCTCAAATTTATAAATTATTAAACAAATCAGATCAAACTGTAAAAGAATTTCTTGAAAAAACTGGTGAAATAAAAAGTTCTATATCAGGAGTAGATCAACAAACTCGAAATTTAATATCAGTATTAAACAATAATCAAAGTAGGGGTCAGTGGGCTGAGTTTCAAGTTGAAGATCTTCTAGGAATTATGGACTATAAAGAAGGGATCCATTACGAAACTCAAAAAATAATGAAGAGTGGTACAAAACCTGACTTTACTTTTTACCTTCCAGATGACAAATCGATCAATATGGACTCAAAATTCCCACTCACGATATATATGGAAATTTCAAAACTTAATAGAGACTTAGAAGATGAAACTTTAGATGAAATAGCAAGACGAGAAATAACAGATTCTATTAAGGCCAAAACTAAAGAATTTTTAGATAAAGCAATTAAAACAAAAATAGATGATACTGCTTCGAGAGAGGGCTACATTGCTCCTGATGAAGATACCGTAGACTTTATTTTAATGTATATTCCTCTTGAGAATTTATATCACTTTCTTCTTACTTCAGTTATTGGTTCTTCAAAAACACCAGTTATTGAATATGCTTTTTCAAGGAAAGTTATATTAGTAAGCCCACAAACACTAATGGCCTATCTTGAAACAATAAGACATTCAATGAAATTATTTAGTTTACAAACCGATACTAAGAATATTCTTGCTACTCATGAAAAAATAAAAAATGAAATTAGGAAATTTATTGATTCATTTGATGACGTAACAAAGAGATTAGACCAAACTGTTCAATCGTTTGAATCTTTAAAGACTACAAGAGTCAATAAACTTGAAAAATCATTTGAAGAACTTGATCAGGTAAATAAACAACTTGAAGATTAATAATTAGAAGATAATCTTGTTACAACCATAATGCATTTGTCATCTATGTAATTTTTTTTGTTAATTTTTAAGAATTCTGAGATTTCATCACTTTCTGCACCTGGTTGGTACCAAAAATTGTCATACCCCTTTTCAACTAAATCCCTTGTAACAACCAATCCTTCATCTGGAGGTATTACAAAATTGATTATCGAGGGGATTTCTTCAAGCATTTCTATATTTTTATATGCTTTAAGTCCTTCAATTTCTTTTTCTTTCTTGTTAACCGGATAAACAGTGTATCCCTTTTCTGTTAGATCTAGTAAAATTTTATTTCCATATTTTCTGGGATCATTTGATGATCCAATCAGAGCAATAGAGTTACTTTTATTCTTTAAAGATTCAATCAATTAGAAATTATCAGCCTTCATGGCATAAAGATCATCTTTACCTGCTGTAACAGCTGAAGCATAACCAGATGTCAATGGAAGTAGTTGTTCCATGTAAAATTTTGAAAGGGTTAATTTATCGGTATAAAACTCATCATTAGTTTCTTTAAATTTTTTGTTTGCCAAAATAGCAGCTTTACCCATATAGTATCCACCAAGAACCTGTCCAAACATTTTCAAATAAGGTGTAGCAGCAGCACTTGCGTCAACAAGTTCTCCTTCTAACATTCTTCCACCAAGCCACAATGTAACCTCGGACAATGTAGAGACTTCTTTTTCAAGCTTTTCTGCCATAGATGAAATTACTTCATCATCTTTCTTCATTTCTTCGATAAGTTCATTTACATCACCCAATAATCTTTGCATTGCTTGACCATTGTCTAATGGCAGTTTTCTAAACATTAAATCTAAGGCTTGAATTCCATTTGTTCCTTCATAAATTGGTGCAATTCTTGAATCCCTCAGATATTGAGCTACTCCAGTCTCTTCGACATAACCCATTCCACCATAAACTTGTATAGCCATAGAAGAAAGCTCAACTCCTAAATCTGATATCCATGCTTTAGTAATTGGAGTCAAGATTCCACATCTTTCCTCACCAAACGCCTTCATTTCCTCATCTTCTGCAAAGTATTCTACATCCAGCATTAATTGATTGTCATACATCATATATCTCATTGCATCAACGTATGATTTAATTGTCATAAGCATTCTTCTAACATCTGCATGATCAATAATTGTTGAATTTTTAGCATCCTCTTTTGACATTCCAACAGGGCGACCTTGGACTCTATCCCTAGCATATTGGGCAGCACCCTGAAGTGATCCTGATGCGCAAGCAAGACCTTGTCCACCTACCCATACTCTTGCCTCATTCATCATTGTGAACATGTAATTAAGGCCTCTGTTTTCCTCTCCAACTAAATAGCCAACTGATTCGTTATATTCCATAACACATGTTGGACTTGCGTGAATACCTAATTTTTCCTCAATAGAGATACATGTTACATTGTTGCTTTCTCCAGAAGAGCCATCTTCATTGACCATCATTTTTGGAACTATAAACATAGAAATACCTTTTGTTCCTTCAGGTGAACCAGGTACTTTCGCAAGTACTAAATGAATGATGTTGTCAGTCATATCATGTTCTCCAAAAGTAATCCAAACTTTTGTTCCAGTTATTTTATAAGTTCCATCATCTTGAGGCTCTGCTTTTGTAGTGATTGTTCCAAGATCAGATCCTGATTGTGGCTCACTAAGGTTCATAGTCCCTGTCCACTCACCTGAAACTAATTTAGGTAAAAACTTTTCTTTTTGTTCTTCACTTCCATGAAAATTAATTGCTGAAATTGCTCCGGCACTTAAACCTGGTGCTAGTCCAAAAGCGAGATTTGCACTGCTTAAAATTTCAAGAGTTCCTCCGGAGAGTGCAATTGGCATTCCTCCTCCACCAATTTCTGATGGTAACGAAATTGAAGCCCACCCAGCTTCGGCAAATCTTTTATAAGCGTCGACAAATTCAGGTGGCATCGATACTTTTCCGTTATCAATAGTCGCCCCTTGTTGGTCACCAATTGCATTTATTGGTGCCAAAACTTCTTCTGCAAATTTTGCACATTCTTCCATAGTTGGAATGACAATATCTTCAGTGAAGTCACTAAATGCTGGTATTTTACCAATAACGTCATAAGTGTCTACTACTTCGTATCCAAACACTATATCTTTAATTGGGGCCTTGTATGCGACAGCCATATTCTATTTTAAACGTAAAGTATCAAAATTATAAAATTCTCAGCGCGGTTTTATTTCAATTAATTCTGAGACTTCCTTTATTTTCTCCATAGTGGGAAGTTCATTAGTTCCAGCAACAATTGCTCCAGATGCACAAGCACCTTTAACATTCTCAATTAAGTTTTCTACACCAAATGCACCAATGTATGCAGCTGTTGCATCTCCAGCCCCAGTTGAATTTATAGTTTTGAAATCTGGCGGTGTAATTTCTAATACCCCATCTTTACTAATCAACCTTGCAGGAAGATTTGATGATGTTAAAAGAATCCAATCAACGTATTCTTCATTTATTAATCTGTTTGCTTCAATTACATCAATTTCATCTTTACTTACAACTAAAAAATTAATTTTGTAAGTAATTTCTTCTTGATAGCCTGCCTGTGTAATAAACACATCATGGCTTACACTTTCTAAATCTTGTTTTATAAACGGAATAGAATACCTATCTACTATCAATGAGTCAAAGTTTTTAACTTCTTTCAAATTATTCCACTTACAAAAGTTATAACCCGAGGAAATTATTGTCCTCTCACCATTTTTATCTACATAAATCGAACAAGTTGGAGTATCGTGATTTTCAAAAATTATATTTTCGTAGTTTATGTTTGAATTTTCAAAATGTTTGATCATATATTTACCAAATTCGTCACTTCCTATACTATTTCCTGCGACCCCAACATTAAGACCCAAGTTGGCTATATTTTCAGCACAATTAGTTGCTGTACCTCCTGCTCTGATTAGGTATTTATTACTCCTTATATCTCCACCTAAATTCGGGAGTTCATCGATGAAATATATAAAATCAGGATTCAGAGTGCCAAAACTCAATATATTATTAAAAGACATAGTTACTATTCTATGCTTTAAAAATTTATCATATAAGCCGAATTTTGTTTAAATATTAACTATGAACGTAAAAACATTAAATGCAAAAATTGATGAATTTGTATCAAACACAATGAGTTTTTTAAACAATATCCAAGTTTATCATTGGCAAACTCAGTCTTATTCAGAACATGAAGCATTGGGCGAATACTATGAAACTCTTACTCAGTTAAATGATAAGCTTGTCGAGTCATGGCAGGGAAATCAAAATACCAGACTGAGATTTAGTGAAGGTCCTTACTCAATTGAAAACTATTTTTCAAAAGAAGAAACTAAAAATAAAATTGTTGAGTTTAAAGAACAGGTAACCACAATATCAGGATTTGTATCTGAATTAAATGAGACAAACCAGTTTGATGATATTGAAAATATTCTTGAAGAAATATCAGAAGTTAATAGCCGAACTCTTTATCTTTTAAGTTTGAGTTAATCCAATATCTGAATACTCTGTACTAAGTATATAAATTAGAAAGGTACAAATGAAAGTAGCCTATGTTTTAAATACACCTAACGCTGCAAATTATAAAATTGGAGAAATGATACTTCCTCAACTTGAAAGTGATAGTCATGGTGTTGATGTTGTAGGAATTTTCTTTTTTGATGATAATACAATGCTTCTTCAAAAAGGAAACCCTAAAGGCGAAAGACTTGCAAAAATTGCTGAAGAAAAAGGCATGCTCTTAATGATGTGTGACCAATGTGCAAACCAAAGAGGTCTAGCTTCTGAAAACAGCGATGGTGGTTATTCACCTGAAGGTACAGTTGATGGAGTAGCAGTTGGTTGTTTCCCAGATCTCTATAGTGCATTATCAGGTAATATGCCTGATCAGGTCATTTCACTTTAACCTAAGAATTACTTAAGACAAATTACCACTACAAACGGTAAATTGTCTAGGTTTTCGGTTATTGAAAATAAACAATTTTTTCACTCACTGAATTTAAAGGATGAAAGAATTAATAGACTTTTGTTGTGATTAAGCTTGTAGCCAGTCTTCAGGATTATCATCAACAAAAAAATCTGAAACTAAAGTTGCGTCTGGATCGACTGCATATTGATCAAAATCTGTAATACCTTCTTCTTCAAGAACATCTTGGTCTAAAAAGAAGTTTCCGGTGCATGATGATGAATCTCTCTTTAAGACGGCGTATGCAGCATCAGCATATATAGAAGGTTTTCTTGATCCTTTTACAAGTTCTGCCCCAATTACATTCCTTACAGCAGCTGTATCTAATGAAGTTCTTGGCCATAGACAATTTGATGCGATTCCAAATTTACCAAGTTCTTCTGCTAATCCATGAGCTATCAATGTCATACCGTATTTTGCAGTTGTGTAAGCTAATGTCATTCCAAACCATTTTCTATCAAAGTTCAAAGGCGGGGAAAGTGTAAGGATGTGTGGGTTTTTTCCATTTTTTAAATGAGGAATTGTTTTTTGACTTAACAAGAACGTCCCTCTTACATTAATTCCATGCATTAAGTCATATCTTTTCATTGGAGTATTTACTGTATCAGTAAGATGAATGGCACTTGCATTATTTACACAAATATCTATTCCACCAAACTTTTCAACAGCTTCATTGACGGCGCTTTCTACTTGTTCTTCAAATCTTATATCACAAACGATAGGCAAAGCTTTCCCACCAACTGACTCAATCTCTTCTGCGGCTGTATAAATTGTTCCTGGAAGCGTAGGATGAGGCTCAGTTGTTTTTGCGAGTATAGCAATGTTTGCTCCATCTTTACCAAGTGCTTTTGCTATTTCAAGGCCAACACCTCTTGACCCTCCACTCATAATTATTGTTTTATCTTTAAAAAATGACATAATCTAATCTATCAAATTATAAGCTGGTAATGTTAAAAATTCTTCAAAATCTTCATCAAAAATAAGATCGCTAAATAATGTTACTGCTTCACTTAGCATTTCTGAATTTTCTTGAATTTCTTTTATTTTATTTACTTCATCTTTGATTAGCTCGGTTACAAAACTTTTATCAATACTTTTGTTTACGTCTGTTTTTGCTTCATTCTTAATCCACTGCCATAATTGAGATCTAGAGATTTCAGCTGTTGCAGCATCCTCCATTAGATTAAATAATGCAGCGGCTCCCTGTCCCAAAAGCCATGATTGAACATACAAGATACCAACACGTATATTAGTTCTAATACCTTCTTCGGTAATTGTTGCTCCAGGGATATTAAAATCTTGAAGCATGTCCTCAGATATAACTGGTTCATTGGGTATAAAATCAATTTGGTTTTCCTTAGCGCCTAAGGAATCTTTGAATACATCTTTACATACTTGTACTAAATCTGGATGTGCTACCCAAGAGCCATCAAAACCCATAGTTACTTCACGTTCTTTATCTTTTTTCACTTGATCTATAGCCTTTTCTGTAATTTCAGGATCTCTTCTATTAGGTATAAACGCAGACATACCCCCTATTGCATGAGCACCTCGTTTGTGACAGCTCTGTACAAGTAATTCAGTGTATGCTTTCATAAATGGAACAGTCATGGTAATTTGTGATCTATCTGGAAAATTTATTTCTGGTAAGTCCCTATGTTTTTTGATTGCGCTAAAAATATAATCCCATCGGCCTGCATTCATTCCTAGAGAATGCTCTTTTAATGAGTAAAGAATCTCCTCAATTTCAAAAGATGCTGATATTGTCTCTAGGAGTACAGTTGCCCGCAAAGTTCCTCTAGGCAAACTCAGTTCATCTTCAGAAAAAGAAAAGATATCATCCCAAAGTTGTGACTCTGAACTATTTTCAAGCTTTGGTATGTAAAAATATGTACCTATCCCATTTTCTAATCTCAATTTTGCATTGTGAAATGTATATAAAGCAAAATCTAAAAATGCTCCTGACACAGGGGCGCCATTTAGTAATACATTTTTGTCATCAAGGTGTAGGCCTCTTGGCCTTACAAAGAGACTTGTGTTACTTTCTGGGTTTAAAGAGTATGTTTTCTCATTTTTTGGATCCACAAATTCAAGGTCTCTAAGATTAGCATCAAGTAAATTGACTTGGCCATCCATAATATTTTTCCATGTAGGGGAAGTTGAATCCTCAAAATCTGCCATGAATACATCAGCTCCAGAATTCAATGCATTTATAATCATTTTTCTATCCACTGGTCCAGTAATTTCTACATTTCTATTTGCCACATCTGCTGGGGGTGCTGTAACCTTCCAATTGTCTTCTCTTATTTTTTTGTCTTTTGGGAAAGAAAGTCTTTTACCAGATGAAATATCATTTTGCATTTTTACCCTATTTTTTAGAATTTCTTGACGGGTATTCTCAAAAGTTGAGCAGACTTTCTCTAGAAAACTTATAGCCTCATCAGACAATATATTTTGATATTGACTTTTTTTTTCAGAATTAATATCGATCATTAAAACTGTTCTTCTTCAGTGGACCCCTCTAGTGCTAATGTTGAGGCATCTCCTCCAGAAATAATTGTTGATACTTTATCAAAATAACCAGCTCCAACTTCTCTCTGGTGTTTTACTGACGTAAACCCTTTTTCTTCAAGTGAAAATTCTTTCTCCTGAAGCTCTACATAAGATGACATATTTCCACCTTTGTAATTTGAAGCTAGTTCAAACATTGATGTGTTTAAGGCATGAAACCCTGCCAATGTGATGAACTGAAATTTGTAACCAAATGAATTTAATTGCTCTTGAAATGTTTCTATTTCTTTTTCATTTAAAGAGGCTTTCCAATTAAAAGATGGAGAACAATTATAAGCCATCAGCTTGTTTGGATACTTCTCATGAATTGCATCTGCAAAATCCTTTGCAAAACCGAGGTCAGGTTTTCCAGTTTCACACCAAACCAAATCAGAATAAGGAGCATAAGAAAGTGCTCTTGAGATAGCTGCATCTGGACCATTGTTTACTCTATAAAATCCTTCTGCTGTTCTTTCTCCAGTAACAAACTCTGCATCAATTTCATCGATGTCACTTGTTAGTAAATTTGCACCTAAAGCATCAGTTCTTGCGATGATTACAAGTGGAACACCAAGAGTATCGGCTGCTAGTCTAGCAGATGTTAATGTTCGGATATGCTGACTAGTAGGGACTAAAACTTTTCCACCCATATGTCCACATTTTTTTTCTGCGGCAAGCTGATCTTCAAAATGAACCGCAGCAACACCAGCTTCAATGAATTTTTTAGTAAGTTCAAATACATTTAATGCTCCACCAAAACCTGCTTCTCCATCTGCAACAATTGGAACAATATAATTTGTAGAATCGATACCGTCAGTTTTATCAACTTGCTCAGCTCTTAATAAAGCATTATTTATTTTTTTGGCAAGGTTAGGTGCACTATTGCTTGGATATAATGATTGATCAGGATAAGTTGTATCTCCAAGGTTTGAGTCAGCTGCAACCTGCCAACCACTTAAATAAATTGCTTCAAGCCCAGCCTTTGCCATCTGTACTGCTTGATTGCCTGATAATGCGCCTAAAGCTGAAACCCACTCATCTTTACGATTGAGTAAGTTCCATAAATTTGTTGAACCATTTTGAGACAGGGAATACTCAATTTGAATGGAATTTCTTAACGAAACAACATCTTCAGCAGAAAAGTTACGCTTTGTATCTTTCCACCTGGGGTTTGTTTCCCATTCTTCACTCAGTAAAGAGGGATCCAAATGATTTTTATTCTCCATCATAAAAACTTTCGTAAATGTCATCTTTTGTTTGTTTTAATTTTTTTGCAACATTTCGATAAGTTTGTACAATTCCTATTTTTTTCAAAAAGTTGTAAGGAGCCCTAAAAATTTTATCTTCAAAAGAAAGAAAATTATTCACAAATTTTGAAGAATTCTTTTCATCGTCTTTTTCGTAATATTCTTCATCGTAAAATGTATTCTCGTCAATCATTTTTTTCCTTTCAAAAAAAATCCGGGCTATTTGCCCGGTCCATCAAACGCATAAGACAGGGCTGATTATGTATAAATCACCACTACTTTTGACGCGTTTAAATTTTGCATGAAAACAATATAGCAGTCATTCGAAAATAATGTATTCGATTTTTGTTAAATTAATTCTGACTCGCAGCCACACTAGCAATTATTACAGTTAATGTCATAACCCCTGCTGCAGCGATAAGCACTTCGTTTCTAGTAATTTTAATCTTTGGCGCAGAACTCATCACTGAAGCAAATAGTAAAATTGCCGCAGATATTATAAGAGCAAATAAAGGTGCATAATCGTGAAAATTAATAAATACTTGAGAAATTAAAACTGATATTACACCACCAAATAAAATTGCCCCCAACGGAATTACAATAGATCCAGTCACTCTATTTCTAATTACATTTGCCTCTTTCAGCTCATATATGTCCAAACCTTTAGGTATACCAAGGACGATCACGATTGAAGCAATTATTGCTTGAGAGACAGTTGAAAACAATACAATCCTCCAAAAAGATCCAATTACTGGAATTAGATAGGTCGTAACGTCGTCTTCAAGTATTGCTTCAATCGTTACACCAATATCTGAAGTTATTACAAATCCAATTGAAGAACCAAATATTAAACCAAGGCCAACTCCAAGAAATAACGACTCCCTATCATTTGTAAGAATTCCAAAACCTTCATAATTTTTTTCAAGAATTTTTTTTAAGTTTATTGAACTTATTACAGCAAAAAAAGTTGTAGTTAAAGCAATATTCAAAATGTACTGAGTAGGCGTATAGTTTGCAATTAAATTTAGAGTTTCAGACTCAAGAATTAGACCTTCATAAAGATATGAACTTACAATAAACGCCTGAATAAACCCAGCAACGATTCCAAAAACTGTTCCGTACTGTAAAGCTCTAAAAATCTTAACTGAGAGTTGAGCTGGTGGGGGAATATTTTCATCAACATAACTAAGAACTGTTTCTACTGGAGCCTCTTCCACAACTGTTTCTACTGGAGCCTCTTCTACAACCGTTTCTACTGAGCCTCTAGAGGAAGAGTTTGAAAGCTCAGAAGAAGAGCCAGAATCTGGAGAGTCTAAAAACTATGAGTGATGCCCACGCTTATCCTCATGAACCAACTGGAGTTGAAACAAGAAAATTAGGGTTTTGGGTATTTTTATCAACCGAAATCTTATTTTTTGGAACCTTAATCACTACTTTTCTAATCTTTAAAGGTAGGGATTTTCCAGGTATCAAATTAACTGATGTTTACGATATTCCATTTACATCTGTCAGTTCTTTCGTCTTATTAATGAGCTCATTAACAATGGTCCTCGCGCACAACGCCCTTGAGACTAATGATCAAGAAAAAACTAGAGTTTGGTTACTTGCAACAGCTATGCTTGGTGCTGTTTTTTTAGCTGGCCAAATTTATGAGTTTACAGAGTTTTATCATAAGGGGTTTGAACTATCAACCAACATCTTTAGTTCAACTTTTTATGTTTTGACTGGCTTTCATGGACTTCATGTATTTATTGGTGTTGTTTTGTTACTAGCTTTATGGGGTATTGGACAAAGACAAAAAGGCCTGTCTTTAAATGAAGGTATGAATCTTGAATTTATTGCACTTTATTGGCATTTTGTTGACATTGTTTGGATTGTGTTGTTTACGGTAGTCTATCTTATCTAATGTCAGAAACACATAAAGAACACCCCAGCCCAACAAAATATGTACAAATTGCAATTGTTCTAGCAATACTTACAGCAATAGAGGTTGCACTATATTACACAGAAGATATTGTTGGCGCTCTTGCACCACCATTATTGATTATTTTAGCTGTTGGGAAATTTGTAATTGTGGTTGGTTGGTTTATGCACTTAAGATATGAAAATAGTTTGGTAAATAAATTTTTCGCAGGTGGAATGATTCTTGCTTTGATATTGTTTGCAATTGTAATGATTGAGCGTGCTGTAGGTAATTTCTTTTAATATGATTCTTGAATGGCATCCACATTTTGACGTATGGGCACTTATTATCTCATTAGTTATATTTTTTGAATACACAACCGATAACAATGAATTAAAAAAACCAAAGAGAAAATTTTGGTATTCTGGCTTGTTTATTCTCTGGCTCTTTACAGACTGGCCAATACATGATATTGGAGAAAAGTATTTATTTTCAGTTCACTCTGTTGAGCATCTTGTACTGGCACTTGTTTCTCCCCCATTGCTTCTTCTTGGTCTACACAGTTCACAGAAAAAACTAATATCAATAAAACCTTTTATAAATCTACTTAAAATCACTAGTAAGCCTGTAGTTGCTTTCTTTTTATTTAATTTTGTAATGGTAGGAATGCATTGGAGTACAGTTGTTAACTTGATGGTCACTAATCATATATTCCATTTTTTTGTACATTCAATAATGTTGCTTGTATCACTTAACATGTGGGTCCCGGTTATTGGTTTCAGCGATGAAGTAAAAAGGTTAAGTTCAGCTGCAAGCATAGGATACCTGTTCTTACAATCACTATTACCGACAGTGCCTGCAAGTTTCTTAGCATTTGGTACCGAACCTCTATATTCAGCATATGTTGGCATTGATAACATATTTAATATTTCTACTTTGAATGACCAGGTTCTTGGTGGATTAATTTTGAAATTAGGTGGAGGAATAATTCTATGGGTATCAATATTAACAATTTGGATGAGATGGTACAAAACAGAAAAAACCTTTGATGACGTGGTTAGAAATGTCTCATCAGACTAAAATTTAAATAAATCCTATGGACGAAAAATTAGTAGAACAAATAAGTACAGATACAGGTGTACCTCAAGAATTGGTTTCTCGTTCAGCACAAGCTAGAGCGCAAGCTAATGGAGTTGATGTTAACGCA
>CACJXH010000004.1:0-44933 GCA_902597375.1 uncultured Candidatus Actinomarina sp.
GCAACCTTTTTTAGAAGACTTTTTGTATTAGTTAAGTCAATAAGTAATTCTTCCGGCAACGAAAGTACATATTCTACTAATTTATGATCAAGAAAAGGCACCCTTGCCTCAACAGCAGATTGCATTACAAGCTTATCCATTCTCATAAGTAAAAGTTCCGGAAGCCTTATCTTTAAATCAATTAAAGTCATCCACTTAGAAATTTTTGAATTTTTGTTAGAAAAATAATCTTTCCATTTATTGTCAGCGTAAAATATTAGATCAGAATGATTTGGTAAACCATCTACTATCAAGCTATCTAATTCCTTTAAATTAAAACCCAAAGCTCCGCCTGCAAATGAAGTTCTATTAAATAGAATATTGCTAAGCATATTTAATCTATGATTCTTAAAACTTGAGTATTTTTTTGTAGATTTAAAATAAGGTTTAAAAAATTTATTCAATTTTAGATATCTATTCCAGTGATCATATCCATAAAATAATTCATCAGCACCTTCCCCGACTTGAACAACTTTAATTTCACTGTTCTTAGTTTTCTTACCTAGAAAATAAAGTGGAATTCCAACCTCATCTCCAACTAAATCATCTTGATAGAATGAATAATTATCAAGAAGCTCTTGGAATTCTTGATAAGAAATATTCTCCTCAATTAAATCTATGTCATTATTACTTGCCGCAAATTTTGCTTCGTTTAACTCACCCTCATATCCTGGGAAATGGTCTTTAAAATCTATGTTGAAACCTTTCAGTCCAGCTTTTTCATTTTGTTTCATGAGCTTGCCAATCAAGGATGAGTCAAGCCCTCCAGATAGAAATAGTCCTACTTCAACGTCACTTACTTTCCTGTACTCAACAGATTCATTTAATAATCTATCTATATTTTCAATTGCTTCTTCTTCTGAGATATCATTATTAACTTCAATATCAAATGGATCCCAATACTGATTAGATTTTATTGAATTATCGGAAAAAAACTCTATGTACTCACCAGGTTGTACTTTTGATATGTTTAAATTTCCTGTTCTATTCATTGGGACACAAAGATGCCTTAGATATGCAATATAAGACTCAATATCAGGTTCAAATGGAATTAAATTAGATTGTTCTATAGTCTTTAATTCTGAAGAAAATATAAACCAATCATCATTCCTAGCAAAGTATAAAGGTTTGATTCCGATTCTATCTCTAGCTAAAAAAATAGAGCTCGTCTTTGCATCATGAATGGCAAAGGCAAATTGACCTCTTAATTTTTTTAAAATTTCAGATTTATATTCAATATATCCTTTAAGTAATACCTCTGTATCGCCTTCCGTAGAAAATTTAACACCTTTACTCTGTAGTTCAGCTCTAATTTCTTTAAAATTATAGATTTCACCGTTAAATACAATTGTATATCTTTTGTCGTCATCCTGATAAGGTTGGTTTGATCTTGAGTCTAAATCGATAATTGAAAGCCTGCTGTGAATAAAACATTCTGAATCTGAAATATAATTAATGGAAGAGTGATCGGGTCCCCTGTGTTCTAGGGAGACTTTCATATCATTTGCAATATTTTGGTCGATTTTAGAATTGTTAGTGCTAACAATTCCACCAATTCCACACATTTCTCTAACTCTAATGTTATATTTTTTATTCAAGTAAATTAATTTGAATAGTTTAGAGTAAATATTGTATGAAAATAATTTTTGACATTACAATCATGGTTTTTCTCATTCCAGTTTTTTTATTCTTTTTTCCTATCATTTACTTGTTGATAATTATTTCAGATGGTTATCCAGCAATATATGTTCAGGAAAGAGTTGGTAAAAACGGTAAAATTTTTAAATTATTTAAATTCAGGACTATGGATGAAAGCTCAGATGAGGATCTACACGAAGAGCATTATAAAAAATTAGCTGATAAAGAAACAATTGAGCCATCTTTAGAGCCTG
Organism: uncultured Candidatus Actinomarina sp.; assembly: GCA_902597375.1. Taxonomy (GTDB): domain Bacteria; phylum Actinomycetota; class Acidimicrobiia; order Actinomarinales; family Actinomarinaceae; genus Actinomarina. The sequence continues at coordinate 1,932 of CACJXH010000004.1, forward strand.
GAAATCCTATACGAATTGAAAACGATGACAGAATAACAAAAATTGGTCTTTTTCTAAGAAAGACTTCACTAGATGAATTGCCTAATGTAATAAATGTTTTAAAAGGAGAAATGTCAACTGTTGGTCCAAGACCATTAGTTGTTTATGAATCAAAATTACTTGGTGATTATCAAAAAAAGAGACATTCAGTTAAACCTGGAATTACTGGTCTTGCTCAAGTCCAGGGAAGATTAGATTTAAGCCTACAAGAGAGGCTTTATTGGGATATTGAATATGTTGAAAACTACAACATTGTCCTTGATTTCAAAATACTTTTTCAGACAATTATCTCTGTTATATCAAGAAAAGGTGCAAATTAGATTAAGGAGTAGTAGTCCTCAACTACCTTTGATTTATTTAAAATATTTTTATTTAGATTGTTTATATTTTTTTGATATTTCAAAAGTAGTGATTGATCATTAAGTTTATCAAATATTTTTTTCATAGAAGTTTCATCATAGGGGTCAATGGTAAAACCTAATTCATATTTCTCTATAAACTTTGAAACAGCAGAATCACTGTTAGCAAAACACAGTAAAATTTTATTCATTGAAAGATAGTCAAAAGTTTTACCAGGAAAACCTTCTACTGTAATTTCCTTGTCTAGCGAAATAAGTCCAACAGGAATCTCTTTCGTTTTATCGTATAATTCGTTTCTTGGTAAATGCTCAAAAACATTTAATTGATCACTTTCTAAATCTTTAATAGAATCAAATTCTTCACCTGCTCCAAAAAATTTTAATTTCCAACTCTTCTCATCAATAGAATTAAACGTATCGATAAATTTTTTAATATTTTGAGGTTTACCCATATTACCGGCATACAAAATTGTTTTTTTATCTAGATTTGGATTTTCATTTGATATTTCATAGGGGGAAAAGTGATAAATTGATTTTATGTCTTTATCTACTAATCCACGATTGTTAATGAGAAATGCTTTTAATTCTGATGAGTTTACAACCAAATTGTCAGCAAGTTTCATTGCGTATGTATCGATTTTTTTAAAAATGTTAAATAAAATTCCAGAATTTGTTTTCAATGTTTTATTAGCGATTTCAGGATAAAGTTCCCAGCACGAGTATGTAACTTTAATCTTTAGAAATTTCTTTATATAAATTACAACTAAGTTCATAGTTGGTGGATAACTAAATATGAAAATATGAGAGTAATTTTTTTTGTTTTTAGATAAAAATTTAATTGTTTGATAGTGAAACATTATCCATTGAAAAAACCTAGTTACTTTGTTAAAACTCCTGCTTGCTGAACTTATATGTGTTATGTTTATGCCTTTATATGATGATGTGTAATATTTATCTGAAGTTAGATTCTTACTATTTTCGATATTGTATTGTGGTGAGCTTGCCAATATCTCAACATCAACACCAAGCTCTTTAAATCCATCTGCAATTTCAGCAACTAACATTCCTGTTGAGACGTTATCTGGAGGTATTGTTAAAGAGTGAAATAAAATTTTTTTCATTCTTTAAATGAATTTGAAATGTCAAATGGATAATTTTCTTTATTGTGTTTATGAAAACTGTTTGATTCTGATAATTCCAGAAGGTCATCAACAATATTATCAGATGCTTTCCCATCACCGAATGGTTGAGCCCATTTTGTATCAACCAACTTCATAGCCTTATCTAAGTAACTTTGAAAGTCACTTATCTTCTCAGATGGATCAAATTTTATAGAAGCATTAACATCATATACTTCTGGACGCTCTGTTGAGTATCTCATTTGAATAGAAGGTACATTCATAATGCATGCCTCTTCAACTACTGTTCCTGAGTCACTCATTACAAAGGTTGAGTTCTTAAGAAGATACATAAATTCAAGATATCCTAGGGGGTCAATCATCAAAACGTTCGAATTGAGTTTTAGATCACATGATTTAAGCATTTCTTGAGTTTTGTAACCTGCAGGAAATACTATTTTCATATCAGAAGAATTAAATAGATTTACAATATTGTTGAGAGAATCGATGTTTAATATATTCTCTCTCCTATGAGATGTTGCTAATAAGAATTCGTTTTTTTCAATAAAATTTAAAACATTATTATCTAAGCTTTCATGTCCCGAATCAAAAATATTTTGATTTTCTTGAATAATATCAACTATGGGGTTCCCAGTTACTTTTATTATATCTTCAGAAATTCCCTCATTTAAACCTTGCGTCTTGTATGAATCAAGATAAGCATATATCCTGTCTGACAAGTGATCTATGGTTTTTCTATATTTTTCTTCAGGCATTCTCCAATCGTATGAACGCATACATCCTTCAATGTGAACAATTGGGATATTGTGCTGTGCTGCTCCAATACTACCCATGACAGTATTTGTATCACCAAGAAAAACAACAGCTTGATACTTATTGTTTTCTAAGTGATTGAATGTATTTTTAATCACTGAAGAAACTGTTGATGCATCGTTAGTAGTATCTATTTCAAATTCAACATCAGGTTTTGGAACATTAAGTTGTTTAAAGAAAACATCTTTCATATTCTCGGAATAATGCTGGCCAGACCATATGAAATCATACGTTATATTTTTATTTTCAGACAAAAGTCTGATAATTTTACTTGCCCTTATAACATCAGGTCTAATTCCTAGAATGATTCCAAGGTCTTTCATACAAATTCCAATATCTTTTTAGTTCCCTCATATTCAGCTAATTCAGATATATTGTCTCTTATAGATGGAATTTCTTTGTATCCACCTAATGCCCAAAGTTCCTGGTTAGCTTTTGAATCCAATGTCTTTAATGTTCTATCAACTTTGTTGTCTGATAAAACATTATTAATTTCTATATCTTTTGTGAAATATTCTTTAAAAAGATTTAACAACTCATACTTGTTAACTTTGTCACTTGGCACTAGGTGTTGCAATTTAATTTGAGTTTGTTCGTTCTTTGTAATACCTAATACAATTTTTGCAAAGTTTAATGTTGTTATGCCATTCCATTCATGATCTGTAAATCCATTAACTACTGATTCATCTGTCCTTAAAAACCAGTTAAGAAGTGACCTTCCACTCCCAGTTTCAGGCCCAACAATACTCGAACGGAGCAAGGTTTTATTATTACTAGAAACCTCTCCAACAATTTTGGTTTTACCATACACATCTGTGGCATCTGTCATAGATGTTTCAATATATTCTCCTTTTAATCCAGAAAATACACAATCTGTTCCAATTTGAATGTAGCTGAAATTAAAATCCAAACTTGCTTTCGCAATTGTTAGTGGAAAAAAGGAGTTTATAGATATTGCATTGCTAATTGATTCTTTTGTTTCGGAGATGGTTGGCTTTATTGCTCCGATACAATTTATAACAAAACTAGGATTTGTAAATTTACATAAATCATCAAAGTTATCTTTGGTAGGATCAAAGTTAATCTTTTCACCGTTTAATTCACTAATAAATTTATTTTCAGAACGTGATGTAAAAAAAAGAGTATCTTTGGAATAATCAGAAAAAACTAAAGAAACCATTTTTCCTAACATACCTGTTGAGCCAAGTATAAGAAGGTTACTCAAACAGTTCACCTCCATTGCTTGTCCAAGGATCCCAATATTTTGAATCAAATCTATAATCATCATTTAGAGAGTCTTCTAGAGTTGAAGAAGAAAAGTACATTATTTTACTATTTTCTTCAAGATTCATGGCTCCATTTGCATAACCCTCTGGAATGGATAATAAGTCTGAATTTATATCCATTTCGACCATCTCTGGACTAATTGTCTTATCTGGATTTTCCCAATCATCTATTTTTATTACACCGACCAAAAACTTGCCTGATAATACTTTGATAAGTTTTTTTTCATTTTTATGACCGTGCCATGCTCTCACAGTTCCTATTTTTGGATTTGTTACTGTATAAAATCTTTTGTAATCACTAAGGTTTAATTCATTAAAAAACTCAACATTTCCTCTGTGGTCTTCAGAAAACCCTCTTTCATATCTTTCTAGGTTCAAGATACACCAAACTTCTGCAAAAAGTTCTGATTTGAATACCTAGGATCTGTTATGTCCTTTATCCTGTTGTGAAAAATTAAATCATATATCTCATTAACTCCATCGATAAGCTCTATTGAAGCTTCAAATCCTGTTTCATCCAATAATTTTTGACTTGATACTTGATAGTTTCTAGCATCCTCAAAGCTCATGGGAGTCACTTCTACTTCAACATCTTTTACTTTATTTTCTATCTCTCTTGCTATATCGATGATTCGATAGTTCTTATGATGAAGATTATAAATACCACTTACATCAGTGTTTAGACAGTGACTTATTGCATTTGAAACGTCATTTACATGAAGTAGGGGCCTCCACTGCTCACCGCCATAAACACTAATTTTTTTATCTATAAGTGCTTTTGCTGTAAGAATATTTACTACTAAATCAAGACGTACTCTTGAAAATTCATCACTTATGCCAAATAAAGTTCCAAGCCTAAAAATTAATGCATTTGCATTTTGCAGATATTCTTCTGCTTTTAATTTAGATGATGCGTATTCAGATAATGGATTTGTATCGGAAGCCTCTGTTAGAACTCCATCTTGAGCCCCATAAACCGAACAAGTCGACAAAAATATTATTCTTTTATCAAAATTTTCAACAAGATTTTTCACACTTTCAGAATTAATTTCAAAGGTTAGGTCTGGATTAATGGCACACGCACCATCACCAACTAACGCTGCAAGCCAAACAACAACATCAAAGTTATTTAAAATACCATTTAATTTTGTTGTATCTCTTATGTCTCCAAGAATAAAATTTACTTTTTTTCGATAAGATGTTTCATAAATTAATGAATCGTAAACAGTAACTTCATGTTCCTGAGAGAGCTTATCAACGATTCCTCCTCCAACATATCCGGCACCACCTACAACTAAAATTTTCATCTTAAATATAGTATATGTTTGAGTTTTCTAATAAAACAGTATTTCAAAATGTAGAATTCTCCTTTTCATTAAGATATAGAAAGTAGCTAAAGTAAAAAAACCAAGATACAGAGTGATTTTGTAATAAATCACTTGATAAACTCAATAACAGAAATGCCATGATTGCCATAAGATTTGGTGAGTAGTTTGTTAAATCTCTTAATTTAAAAAGACTTAATATAAGATCCTTGAAAATTAATCCGTACAAAAACAGGCCAACAATCCCGTAATTTAGAAGTATGAATAAATATGAATTGTGAGGACCGTAAGAAAAAGGATTATCATCAAAGTTTTTGGAATCAAGTACCTCATTTCCTTTTATTACGAAATTATCATATCCTCTTCCAAAAATATTATTGATAATTGAATCTTCTGAAACATATTGTAATGTACCTGATTGCATTTCAACTCTGTCTTGGATACCGCTGTTATCATCTTGAATGAATCTATCTATTAAACCAAAATTTACACATATCAATAAAGAGCCAATTAATAATAAAACAGTATTTAGTTTTTTATCTTGAAGCATGATTCTAAATAATATAAATAAAACCAAAACAATTAGAGAAAACCGAGAATATGTAAAGAAACATCCAACAATAGAGAAAGGAATTATTACACGTAAATAACTACTTTCCATCCTGAACATTGAATATATTCCTGTTACGGTAATCAAATCAGCAAAACTGTTTGGCCCCCCCGCCTGAAATCCATTTGTTCTTCCTTTGATATATTCAATATCACTTAAATTAATTCCTATATTCCAAGTCTGATAGATATCTTTGCCAAGATTTATCGAAAATAAATATGAAAGAATTGAAAACGAACTTAAAAACAGGAATATGTAGAAAGGAAAAGTGTTTATATAATTTTTTTCACCTACAAGTGATATAAATATAAATAAAAAAAGATAAAATCCAAATCGCAGGATTTCAGAATGAAATAATTCGCCATTCACAAAAAAATTTTGAATTATTAGATAAAAAATAAAAAATACAAAATACATGTATTTTTCAATTTTTAAAGAGACATTTTCTATATTAAAAAGAAGATACATTGCTAATGAAAAAAATATTAAAATTGGTAAGTCATCGGTATGAACAAATCCTGGAATAACGTCGAAGTGAGGAATTACTGAAACAAAAAATAAAACGTATAAAGGCGAAAAACTTTTAAGCCTATTTATTTTTAATCCCCATCATTTAAGATATTAACCAATAAATACTTATAAATAGTATTTAAATCTTTTTAAAGAATAATAATTAGTTTTGTTAGCATGTATTAAGTGGATAAAAAAGTAGTAGTTACAGGCTGTTCTGGCTTTATTGGTTTTCATCTATCAAATTCTCTATTAAAGGCAGATAAACAAGTAATAGGTATTGATTCTTTAAATTCAGCATATGATGTCAAGCTAAAGCAAAAAAGACTTGAAAAATTAGATAAAAATAATAACTTTACATTTTTTAATAACAATTTAAGTCAAGAGGATAGCCTAAACGAAATAAAGAAATATGATATATCGACAATCTATCATATGGCGGCAAGAGCAGGAGTAAGACAAAGTTTTTTAGATCCACAAAGTTACATAGAGGACAATACATTCGCAACTGCCAATGTTGCTAATTTCTGTAAAGAAATAGAGATTCCTGAAATAATTCTTGCATCAACATCATCAATTTATGGGGACAGTGGTGAAAGTTTAATGGTTGAAGAGAAGGATGAAAAAATAAAACCCCCTTCTGTTTATGCAAGTACAAAATTATCTGGGGAATCTTTGTCAAAAATAATTCTTGAAGACACCAACACAAACTTAATAATTTCTAGATTTTTTACAGTATATGGACCCTATGGAAGGCCAGATATGTCGATTTTAAGATTTATTCATTGGATAATAAATGAAGAAAAAGTAAAAGTTTTTGGGAATGGAGAACAGCAAAGATCTTTTACATATATAAAAGATGTTGTCGATGCACTCAAAAGAATGTCAGGTTTAGAAAACTCACATACTTTCAATGTTGGATCAAATATTACAGTTTCACTCAACGAAGTTATAAAATTAATTGAGGAATTTTCAGGAAAAAATGCAAATATTGAAAACTTAGAACGTGCATATAAAGATCCTGACGTGGTTCGTCCAAATTTAGAAAAAATAAATGAAGCTATTGGATGGGAGCCGACAACTAAAATACAGGAGGGTATTGAAAAAACAGTTTCATGGTACAAAGAAAATGAAGACTATCTGAAAGATCTGGTATATGTCAATGAATAAAGTAATCGTCACTGGAGGTGCAGGTTTTATTGGTTCGAACCTTGTAAAAAGGTTATTGAAGGATGGTGCTGAAGAAATACTTATAATTGATGATTTTTCAACCGGAAAGAAGGAAAACCTTCACGACTCCTCAAAAGTACATCTCATTGAATCAAAACTTGAGGATATTAATGATTTAGAAAGTCAATTTAAGGGATATGATTTTTGCTTTCATCTAGCAGCTGGAGTAGGCGTTCAATACATAATGGATAATTTGAGTGATTCATTATTAACTAATATTCAAGGAACTCATATTGTCTTTGAAGCGTGTAAAGAAAACAACATACCCGTGTTAATAACTTCTACTTCAGAGATTTATGGAACCTCTAAAGAAGAAAGTTGGGATGAAGAAACAAAGAGTTTGATTGGGCCTACGACAAAACTTAGATGGTCATACGCTGTATCAAAAATGATTGATGAATTCTTAGCTCTATCTGAATTCGAAGCCGGTAATCTTAAACCAATAATAGTGAGGCTCTTCAATACGATAGGTCCAAATCAGGTTTCTGATTATGGAATGGTTGTACCAAGATTTGTGGAATCTGCATTAAAAGACGAGGATTTAGTTATCCATGGTGACGGATCTCAAACGAGATCATTTACCTGGGTTGGAGATGTCATTGATTACTTTGTGAAATTAGCTGAGTTAAAAAGTTATGGAGAAATATATAACATTGGTCAAACCGAAGAAATATCGATAAAGAACTTAGCCCAACTAATAATTGATACATCGAATTCAAATTCAAAAATTAAGTTTTTAAGTCATAAAGATGTGTTTGGTGATAAGTTTGAAGATCCTACAAGGCGCACACCGAATATAGATAAAATTGTTAAAGCAACCGGAATTAAACCGGGTTACGACATCCAAACAATGATTAAAGAAATTGTGGAATTTAAAAGACAAGATTAATTAAATTATGAGGTTATTAGTGACTGTAGGAATATTTCCTCCAGATATTGGTGGACCTGCAACTTTTGTTCCAAAAATTGCAAAATATTTTCAAGATGAACTTAATTATGAAATAGAAATCTTAACTTTGTCTGATAATAAAAATTCAAATATAAACGATGATTTTAGTGTGAAACGTATTGATAGAAACTTACCAATAATATACCGTTGGTTAAAAACAATTTTTACTATTTATAAATTGGGGAAGAATAAAGATTTAATATTTGTAAATGGTCTTGGTACAGAGGCTACAATTGCCAATATTTTTTTGAAAAAAAAGATAATAAGAAAAATTGTTGGTGACCCTGTCTGGGAAAGAGCATACAGCAAAGCAAAGATATCAGAAAGTTTTGATGAATTTCAAGTTAAAAATTATGGATTTTCAATATCGCTCCAAAAGAAGATGCGAAGCTTTAGCATTAAAAAAACTGACATTGTAGTAACACCATCTCAACACCTAAAAAATTTTATTCTAAATTTAGGATTTAAAAACAAAATTGAGATCATAAATAATGGTGTATTAATTCCTGAGGAAAATTCAAATATATTTACAAATGATCAAATTAATATCACTATTGTATCCAGGCTGGTATCACATAAAAATATTGAAAAAATAATTAAAGCAATATCAGATTTAAATAGTCCATTAATTAATTTAAATATTATCGGAGATGGACCTGAGCTAAATCAACTTCAAAAAATTTCATTAGAATCTAATAACAAAGATAATATTATTTTTCATGGGAAACTAAACAGAGATGAAATTAATCATATTTTTTTGAATAGTGATATTTACATACAAGCATCGAATTATGAGGGATTGCCACATTCCTTACTTGAGGCCATGAGTTATGGAATTCCAGTTCTGTGTACACCTGTTGGAGAATGTAAAGAAATATTGGGAAATGAAGATAGAGGATATATATTAGACTTACCCGTATCAAAAAATAATATTAAATCAAAGATTAGTGAGATTATTGGTGAAAAAGATATTGCAAATAAAAAAGGTGAAAGAGGTAAAGATTTTATTAATGAAAAATATAACTTAACAAATTCATTTACTCTTTATAAAAATCTTTTTACAAGACTACTTGAGGAAGAATATAAATGAAAAAAGTGCTTGTATTGAATATATCTACTGATTCCAAAAATACATCTCTGGGATTTGCAATATCTTGGTTAAATGCATTTGCAAAAAAATTTAATGAAGTTCATGTCATTAGCTTGAGTAAAGGAAGTGATGATGAACTAGAAAAAAATGTAGTTGTTTCCTCAGTAGATAATGAACTTGGAAGAATTTCAAAAATAATTAATCTTTATAAATTAATCAATAAGCTAACAAAATCAAATAAATATGAATTCTGCTTGTCTCATATGTCGTCATTAATGGTGATAATCTCTTCACCCATACTAAAAATGAGAAAAATTAAATCAATATTTTGGTACACACATAAAGGTCCTACTGATTTCTTAAAAAAAATATTTTTATTGAAAGCATCGATTTATTCCAACAAGATAATAACAGCATCAAAAAATTCATTTCCGTACAAAAGATTTTTCAACAATAAAAGAAAATTAAACATTATTGGCCATGCAATTAAATTCGATGAGTTTTTCAGAAAAATCAATAGTTTCGATGAAAAAGATTTTGTAATCATATCAAGAATTTCTAAATCAAAGAAAATTGACGAATCAATATCAGGGTTTCTCAATAGCGAAAAAGGATCTAGTCATAAATTATCAGTTATTGGAGGGCCTCTATCATCTGAAGATGAAATATATTATCAAAACCTTAAGTTAAAATATGCTTCACATGAAAATATAAGTTTTTTGGGAAGTATGCCTCATAAAAACTTAATAAATGAAATTTCTGATTTTAGTTTTCACATTAACAATACGGAGGAAGGCTTTTATGATAAATCTGTTCTTGAAACAATGTCACATGGACTTGTTAATTTTTATTCTAATTCTGACTATGACGATCTTTTACCAGAAGAATATCGAGATAAATTTAAATTTGATGGAACGCCTGAAAGCTTATCAAAAAAGATCACTGATATTGGCAATTTAAAAATAGATGAAATCAATAAAATCATTAATTTTTCACAATCAAAATTAGAAAAGCAGTCTGTTAATAACCTTGTAGAGAGAGTTTTGAAAATTATTTAGATAATTGTTCTTCCACCCATGTAATAGTTTTTGCTAATCCTTCATCAAGATTAACTTTTGGCTCCCAATTTAACTTCGTTTTAGCTTTTGTGATATCAGGCTTACGCTGCTTTGGATCATCATTTGGAAGTTCTAAATATTTTATTTCAGATGTTGAATTTGTTAATTTAATAATTTTTTCAGCTAATTGGCCAACTGTCATTTCATTTGGATTACCGATATTGAAAACATCATATTCAGTTGAGTTCATTAAGGAGATAATTCCTGCAACAGTATCTTCTACGTATGAAAAACTTCGTGTTTGTGTACCGTCTCCATATATCGTTATATTTTCATTTCTTAGTGCTTGTACAATAAAATTTGTTACTACTCTTCCATCGTTTAATTGCATTCTTGGACCATATGTATTAAAAATTCTTACAATTTTAGTTTTAAGACCATAAGACCTTGAATATGTTGCAACTGCTGCCTCTGCAAATCTCTTCGCTTCATCATACATACTTCTCTCACCATTTGGATTCACATTACCCCAATATTCTTCGTTCTGAGGACTGATCAATGGATCTCCATAAACTTCAGAGGTTGATGCGAGTAAGTATTCTGCACTATGTTTTTTAGCCAAGCCCAGTGTATTTATTGTGCCTACACTTCCAGCTTTGAGAGTATTGACTGGATGTTCAGTATATGCTTTTGGTGAAGCTGCGCTGGCAAAATGTAAAACATAATCAACCTTATCATCTATTTCTATATGATCTTGAACATCGTGCTCAATGAACGAAAAATTTTCATTGTCCAGTAAATTATTTATATTTTCCCTAGAGCCTGTTAGCAAATTGTCAATAACGATAATTTTGTGACCATCGTTAATTAGCTTTTCACATAAATAAGATCCTACAAATCCCGAACCACCAGTAATTACGATATTCATAGTGACCATGGAATATAGGTTATAGAATTAGAATCTTCAATGATTTTATTCAACCTATCAAGTGTTAGCTTTTTAACCGGGTACATTAGAACAAATAAATGGGGAGAATTGAGATCCTCAAGATAGTCAAATTTGACTATATTTTCATCATTAATTATTTCGTCAAATACAACAACATTTTCAATTGAACTTTTCAGTTTTTTAAACACTTCTGTTGTTGGTGAGTTTCTCAAATCATCTGTGTCTTCTTTGAATGCTGCACCAATAAGAACTACTCCTTCTAATTTTTTTGATTCATACAATTCTTTAATATTTTCTGAAGTCCAATCTGCATGAATATCGTTTGAATTTATGATGTTTGAAATAAGTGGAAGATTTAATTTATCATTATCATAAAAATTATTAACTTCTACAAGGTCTTTTGGAAAACATGATCCACCCCAAGATGGTGAAGGTCTAAAATAATGCTGTCCGATTCTATTGTCTAGCCCTACTCCTTTTAAAACATCATCTAAATTTCCTCCGGAATAGTCTATTAACCTTGTTGCTTCATTCACAAAAGATAATCGTAGAGGAAGATATGTGTTTGCAAGATATTTAATCAATTGAGAGCTTATCGAATCAGTTGTAATGATCTCACAGTCAAATCCACTGTAAAGCTCTTTTAATTTGGTAAGTTTTTCAGTGTCAGTCCCACCAAGAACAATCCTATCTGGCTTAAAGAAATCTTCAACAGCTGTACCCTCTCTTAAAAATTCTGGATTAAACGTTAATTTGCTCGAATCCATTCCAACTTTCTCACATACCTTTTCTATCTCGTATGGAGGAATTGTCGATTTTACAGTTATTACTAAGTCATTATTATTTACATTATTTATTTCTTTAATGGCAGATTCTAAAAACTTTGTATCTACAGAATTTGTTTCAATATTGTTAGGTGTTTGAACGCAGACAAAAACAATATCAATGTTGTCCCATTCAATGCTTGCATAATCTGATGAGAAAGACATTCTTTTAAATGTTTCATCATCATTGAAATATTCTTCGAGTCCAGGCTCGTAAAAGGTAATTTTTTTACTAGATAGATCTTTAATTTTATTTTCATCCAAATCAATAAATTTAACGAAGTTACCAAGACTAGCCAACCCTACTCCAGTTACTAAGCCTACATACCCTGTACCAATGATGACAATGTTCATATTATGCAATGTTAACAATTTTAACACTTAAAATGTTATTAATGATTGTTTATTTAGCACATTGGGATTGGATATTAACTCAATCAAGAAAAGACATTGTATCAAATATCAACGATTCAAAATTTATGGCAATTTGCCCTTTTGATCGAAACGAAATTGAGCTTGGAAATTATTACAAAGAAACAATTGATTGGAAATTAAATAGAAATAAAATTTTTGACTTTTGGGGAATTAAAAATCTCCGAAATATAATTAAAGATTTAAATTCTGATGATATTGTCCACGTATTCACATTAAAATCTGGTCTTCTTTTTGCTTTTGCAAATCTTTTTAGAAATAATAAAACCAAAAATATATTGACTATAACCGGATTAGGTTATCTATTTAGTGACAACTTCAAAGCGAAGATTTTAAAAATATTATTAGGTTTTTTTATTAAACGCCTAATTAATAAGAATTTTGATTTTTTGATGTATCAAAATGGGGAAGATCAAAAAACATTTAATTATTACTCTAAATATAATGGTGAATCTTTCATAATTCCAACTTCTGGGATAACCGTGAAAGAACTTGAGTTAAAAAAAGAATACCGAAACTCTAATTTAAAAGTAATTATGGCTACAAGGTTAATTAATGACAAAGGTATATTTGAATATCTTGAGCTAGCTAATTTGATGAAAGATTCAAATTTTGAGTTCTATCTAGCTGGTGATTTAGACAATGGAAATCCAGATTCACTAAGTGAATCTCAGCTAAATGAAATAAAAAATAGTAACTTTATAAATTATTTAGGACATATTGATATACAGAAAGAGCTTCAAAATTTCGATATAAATATTGTTATGTCAAAGTATGAGGGATCTTCAAGAATACTTTTAGAGTCTTTGTATGTAGGATTAATATGTTTATCTAATAATATTCCAGGCACCTCAGAGCTTAGCTCAAAATTTAGAAATTCTTTCTTTATAGATGAAAATAACATTGAAGAATTTAGAAGAAGTCTTGATGAAATAATTAATCATCATGCTTTTTCAGATAATACACAAAATATTCTTTTTGGAGAAGATGCCAAATACAATAGAGAATTAATTGATGAAAACTATACATCTGTCAAAATTGCAGCTGCATATAATAAAATTTATCGATATTTAAGAAAAGAGATCGAGAGTTACAAAAGTGAATTTATCTAATTTCCAAGTTTCAATAACAAGTGCAGCGATAGCAACAATTTTATTATCCATATTCTTTAATTGGATAACTCTACAAAGAACAAAAAACTTTGTGCCAAGTATAAGAAAAAATGAAGAAAGATTGTCTTCAAGATATGTTCCACCATTTGGTGGTATTGCTTGTTCTATCGCATTCTTGATATCTACAAGACTTCTAGGACAGGCTGAAAGTAATTTCTTATACGTAGGATTTTTTGCAGTAATAATTTCAATTATTGGCTTGCTCGATGATTTGTATAATTTTAAATGGTATAAAAAATTATTTTTTCAAATAATCATTGTCTACATACCTCTGTATAACTTAAATATTTTCATAAATTTTGAATCGCTTATTGGGGTAGAATTCAATAATTCTTTAAATTACATAGTTTCAACTATTTGGATTATGTTGATAATGAATGCAATAAATTTTATAGATAATATGGATGGACTTGCCGTAGTTGTCTCTTCAGCTATATGTATACAGATTGCGGTCTTAACGAATTATTTAAACCAGTATAAGCTAACAGATATTTCTATTCTTCTACTTTGTGCAATTGGAGGTTTTTTATTTTTCAATTTTCCACCTGCAAAACTATACTTTGGGGATTCTGGAAGTTTATTTATAGGTTTTTGTCTAGGATTTATGAGTATTATTTATAATTGGGTACCAGAAAATGTTACTGTTTATTCGTCTACACTTAGCCCAATATTGTTAATATTTTCTGTTCCCTTAATTGATTTTCTTGTTGTCGTTACCTACAGAATTAGTATTGGAAAGTCACCTACTATTGGTGGGACAGACCATATCTCACATAGATTACTTGCAAAAGGATTTTCTGAAAAAACCGTTCTTTCAATATTTCTAATTTATAGTTTTGGAACATTTTTATTAATTTATCTATCAATTTTTACTTCAACCCAATTATCTCTTTTAATTATTGGAGTTTTATTTACTGTTTATTTTCTAACATACTTAATTTCGATAAGATTGAAGGTTTTAACTTAACTTTTCTTCGAGTTCAATAATTCTTTCAGGAGTTCCTGCATCGATCCACCAGCCACTTATATTTAAGTTCATACATTTATTTTCTGAAACAAAAATATTGCATAAATCTGTAATTTCATATTCTCCCCTGGCAGATGGCTCTAAAGTATCAATCTTATTAAAAACAGAATTATCAAACATGTATAAACCCACAACGGCATCATTCGATTTAGGATGGGTTGGCTTTTCCTCAATTGAAAGAACTTTTCCGTCAATATCCATCTCAGCTACTCCAAATTCTTCAGGGTTCTTTACTTCAGTTGTGAATATACATGCCCCTTCATGAAAATTTTTAACATCAAAATTATTAAAAGGATTATTTTCAAAGAAATTATCACCTAAAACAAAAAAGATTTTCTCATTTTCACCTACATAATCTCTTGCTTGATATAAAGCATGTGATATCCCTTTTGGTTCTTCTTGAATAGTAAAATCTATCTCTAAATCTTTAAATTCACCAAGAGTCACTTCTTGTATCATATTGAAGTATTCTGGATTAGTTATAATTACAAATTTTCTCATTCCCCAATTTAGAAGTTGAGAAATCTGTCTATTAATCATCGGTGTTCCATTTACATCTAAAAGTATCTTTGTAGATTTGTTTCCTCTGAATTCTTGTAATCTTGTTCCAAGGCCGCCTGCGGCAATAATACATTTGATATTTTCCACAACTAAAGAATACATAGTTATATTATGTAATTTGGTATTGTATGAAAATTTTTAATAAATATACATATTTATTTTTAGGAATACTTGTACTTGCAACAGTAGTAATTTTAAATTTTATTCCAGATTTACAAACTGAAGAATTTGATCAGGAAGTCATTGACGACATTATAGATGGTGTTACCACAACTTTAGTTGAGGAAAATAGTGAGCAAAATACTGAAGAATCTATCACACCCATAGATGAATTTGTTTTGACAGAGGAAGAAATATTAGATATTGACAAAGTTCTTGTATTTAATGAATTTGAAAAGGAAATAACCGATTTTGAAGTATATTTATTGATTGGATCTGATGAAAGATCTGCAGAAATTGCATTAACAAGGGGAGAAATAACAGGAAAACGAGCAGATGTTATCATTCTTGGCCTTGTTGAGAGAACATCAAAAAAAATTAGTTTACTTTCATTTCCACGTGATCTGTTAATAAAAAACAACTGTACGGGGAAATTAGAGAGAATAAATGCAGCATATAGCAAAAATGAGTGTGGGGGTAGAGCGGAAAATTTAGCTGCAGCCATATATAGCATTTCTGGAATCCGAGTTACAAATTTTGCAAGCTTTGACTTTGAAGGCTTCGAGGAAATTATTGATTCAGTAGATGGTATAGAAATTTGTGTTGATAAAACCCAACGTGAAGGATTTAGCTTTGAATTACAAGAAGGATGTCAAACAGTTAATGGACTTACTACTTTGAACTGGGTTGTTTCACGATCAACTGAAGAATTAGTAGGTGAAAAACTTATTGATAATGAAGGAAATGATATATCTGAGTGGAAACCTATGCCTGGAGTTAGTGATCTTACAAGAATTGATAGGCAGCAATATGTTGTAATGCAACTAATCAATGAGTTAAAAGAATTTGAATCAGTAAATGAACTCAATTCTTTTATAAAAGCGTTGGAAAACTCTTTTATTATCGATGAAAATTTATCGATAAATAAAGCAGTTGAAATTCTATGGACTTTCAGAAATATTGATTTAAGTAATGTCGAAAAATTTACAACACCTGTCGATTACTTAACATTAAATGATGGAAGGCAAGTATTAGTTCTAAACGATACGATTTACAATTTTTTGAAAAAAAATTCAGTTCTTGACTCTTAGAGAATTTAAAATGAAATAAATCGGAATTAACCAAAAGTAAATTCCAACATCTGGTGCATACACGAGGTCATTTGTAAGGTTTTGTGCAATTAACATAAATAACAAAGCGATTTCGAATCCAAATATTCTTTTAAAGTTTTTAATTAAAGAATATGCAATCAAAAATATAATTATCAAAATTGGGAATAGGCCATATTCAACAGACATAGTTAAGAAGCCATTATGCGAGGTTGTAATCTCATCATATTGGGATAATGAGAAATCAGAAATTACAGAATCAAATACTCCATTTTTTGAAATTAGTTTTCCAGATCTCAAACTCTGTCCCCCGACAAAATTTGAATATCCGGATGTTACATTTTCAATCCAAAAAAAATACATCCTACCATCAATAATTGACCACTTCCAAGACTGATCATTAAATTCCTCATTAAGTCTTAAGATTGAACTTTGACTAAATAATGTTTCATGACCCTTTGGAATTGATTTAAGATTTAATTCAAGAGTTATCTCAAAATCTTTTCCAGACAAATTAACCTCGTTTGGCAACGCAAGCCAATAACTTCTAGGTCTTTCAAGTCTTAAAGAACTATCATTGTATTCAACTTGGCTTTCATACTGATTTTTATTTAATGGAGTGAGTAATAAATAGTCAATATCTCTGTTTTCTTTTGAAAAGTTGTATTCTCTTTTGTAATCATCTGTCTGAATAATTGTCCTTTTAACAAATCCACTAAGATATTGATCCCCAGGAGATTGACCATCTCCCCATCCACCAACCTCAAAAAAAGAATCATTTTCAATTAAATCAATTACTGCTCCACTTGTATGATCGGAACCTAATTGATTCCAAGTTGAACCGTCATTTGAGTAATAAAAAGAAATAATTGATCTTGGTAACAAATTATCTTGATAATCAAACCTTAATTTAAGAAAGCCTTCAACAGGCATTGAAATTTCATTTCCTGTAGAATTTAAAAATCTTGACCTTTCTTCTTCTGAATAGGTAATATTGAATTCATCAAAAAGTATATCCTCATCCAAAGTAACTAAATATTCTTCATAAACGCTTTTAATATAGTTTCCACCTCCTGCACCGACAAAAATTTCTGTATTTTTTGCTCCTAGGGAGTTAAGAAAAGACCTGTTGGATTCCTTAAGAAATATTCCTGGAAATGTGTAAATTGAAAAGATTACAATAAGACTAAGACTTGTCACAAAATAAGTTTTAATAGCCTTATCAATTTTTTCAGAAAACATAATTAAAGTTATTAAGCCAATAAATAATGCAAGATATGAACCTCTAGAAAATGTAAAAATTAGATTAATTAGGGATATAAAAAGCAAAGAGGCGTTGAGTCTATCTTCAAGAAAAAAAGTTCTTATATTGCCAGAAATAATTAATTTGTGAACACATAGTAAACAATAAATTGCGCATATTATACCTATTACATTAGGGCCTCCTCCTTGAAAACCACCTAGTCTGCCAGATGCAAATGGATTTATACTATCAGTATTGTTCAACACCCACCCATCAATTGTTCCAGGTAGTTGAATTTGAAAAATTATAACTATGAAATTAGCCAACATCACAATAGCTAAAGGTTCAAAAAGGTCGATAATTCGATTTTCATTTTTTTGAAGAAAATCTATACACAAATAAGAGAGCATAAAATAAAAATAAAATCTTAAGTTAGTTTGATTAAATAATTTAAATTCGCTGACCAAAAAAGTTGTATAAATTACAAAGAGTCCTAAAAAAGATAAAAATAAGATGTCGAATTTTTGTAAAGTAAAATTCTGTATTTTTAAAACCAACAATACAAGAAAAATAACTATTAATGGGATATCTTCAAAATTGATTCCAAGAAGATTAATACCAATGTTTTGTGGAATTAAAAGAGAAATTGCAAATACTGAACCTATTGTGCGAGAACTTAATTTACTCAATTTTTTGTTTTCACTCACTGTGGGCCCGGCAGGACTCGAACCTGCGACCGACGGATTATGAGTCCGTTGCTCTAACCAACTGAGCTACAGGCCCAAATGTTAATTTATTACTGATTGAAGCTTGAGTGCTATTCCCATATCACCCTCTACTTTTAACTTACCTGTCATGAAAGCTGCTTGAGGACTTACGGATTTATCGTACATTCCTTTAAAAGTTTCCATATCGGTAGTTATTGTGCAGGCTGCTTCAGCGTCATCATCAGTGATTTCACCATTATCTGGATTCATAAATACTATTTGTGAATCTACAACCCATTTAATTGATCCTGGTAGAACACTAAGATCTTTTCCTTCAGCATTTTGTTTTACAAAATCTAAAGCTTCTGACATATTCCTCCTCTTCAAAGGTAATTATAGACTAGTTATTGATAGATACTTAGAAAATTTTGCTCCGAGGGTGGGACTTGAACCCACAACCAACGGATTAACAGTCCGCTGCTCTGCCAATTGAGCTACCTCGGATAGCAAATTAATAATAGTATGTATTAAAGAGTATTCTGATAAAATTCTATTTTCTTTTTAAGATCTTCTAGGTCCTCTAACAGGGTTAAGTCATTAGACTCATCCATTTCTTTAATTAAATTTTCAATTTTTATATCAGAGTAATAAATATAAAGCCTGGCTACAGACTCTTTAAGTTGGGTATCAGAATAAGAAATATTTTCATACTTTTCGAATTCAATACTATTTTTATTAGCTTTAAGCTCATCAATTAATGTTTTAAATTCAAGATTTAAATTAATTAAAAAGTCAAGATCCTCTTCAATATCAAAATCTTGTTTTATTATTTCTGCAATTAAAATATCTTGGAACGTTTCAATATGTCTTATTTGTCTTGAAGAATTTTCATTTTGGGATAATGGCTCATTGTCTGACTGATAATTTAATTCATTAATTAATACCTCTTTAGTAATACCTATTTTTTTACTCAGATATCCAATAGCTAAATCTTTCTCTAACGGACTTAGGAAACTTGATATTTGTTTAAATTCTTGAAAAGTTTTTTTTGTATTGTCTGTATCAATTATTTTATTGATGCAAAATTCAACTAGATCTTCCTTTTCATTGATAATTTTATTGATATCACTAGTACCACTCTCATAAAGCTCTGAGATATCTTTAAACTCTTTAGGAAGGTTTAGTTTGAAAAAATTAATTTCTGATGGCTGATTATTTTTAATTTCAAGAACCCTTTTCGTGGCAGTATCTCCTGCTTCATCATTATCAAAACAGAGGTAAATTTCTTTTGTATATCTAGAAAGTAAATTAATTTGTTGAACAGTTAATGCAGTACCCGACGGTGATGCAACATTATTAAACCCGAGTTTATTAAATGCAATTACATCAAAATATCCTTCAACTAAAATAACAAACTTTTTCTTTTTCAAATCCGATAAAAACTCACTTGTAAAATAGAGTGATCTGTTTTTTCGATAAATTGAAGATTCAGCTGTATTTATATATTTTGGACCAAAATCATCCAATGCTCTTCCCCCAAAACCAACTGTTTCATTCCTTAAATTTGTTATTGGAAAAATTATTCTATTTTTAAATAAAAAATTCCCTCTTTCACTCAATAATCCAAGATTTTTTAGATCAGTTTTTGTTAGATTGTTTTTTTTAAAAAACTCATTTGTACTTTTTTCATCTTTTTCTGCATAGCCAATTCTAAATTCTTTTATATCTGTTCCATTTAAATCTCTCGACTTTAAATAATCTATTGACTCAGAGCTTTTACCTTCTTTCATATTGTTAATAAAAAAATTATGAATTTTACTCATTGATCCAATAAGATTTTTTTGGTCACTCTCGAACTTTGTATCGGTGTATGTGAGATTAAATCCATACTTTTCAGCAGCAATCTCAACTGATTCTTGAAATTCAACATTATTTATCAATTGAATGTATTTATAAATATCTCCACCCTCTTTACAGCCAAAACAATGAAACAAATTTTCTTCATCTGTAAAACTCATGCTTGCAGTTTTTTCACCATGAAAAGGGCAAAGAGCCATACCTTTATTACCTCTTAATTTTCCAGTTGTAGAACTGAGAATAAAATCACTTATTTTAGATCTATTTCTTAAGTCGTCGATTGATTGTTTTGAGATTCCCATTACATATTGTCAAAATAGCTTTTTATATCTTCGATTTTAATTCTCTCTTGTGACATACTATCTCTATCTCGTACAGTTACAGCCTTGTCTTCTAATGTGTCAAAATCTACAGTTATACAATAAGGAGTCCCAATTTCATCCTGTCTTCTATAGCGTTTCCCAATAGATTGAGTTACATCAATTTCTGTTCTGAAATATGTACCCAGTTCAGATTTAATAGAATTACATACTTCGATTAATTCATCTTTTTTACTTAATGGCAGAATCCCAATTTGAATTGGAGCGAGGTCAAATTTAAATTTAAATAGAGTTCTTACCTCTTTTTCTAGTTCTTCTTCTTCATACAATGAAAGTAAAACCGCAAATAAAGTACGAGTAAGGCCTCCAGCAGGCTCGATAACAGATGGAGTAAATTTGTTATCACTATTTGGATCAAAATATCTCAAATCCTTACCACTACTTTCTTGATGAGCATTCAAATCGTAATTACCTCTATTGGCAATTCCTTCAAGTTCACCCCATCCCCAAGGATATTCAAACTCAATATCTGATGTTTTCTTCGCATAATGAGCTAGTTCAGATACATCATGTTCTCTTATTCTTAATTTATTTTCAGGAATACCCAGGTTTTTGTACCAAGTAAGTCTATTTTCAATCCAATAATCAAACCATTTGTCCTCTTCACTCTCATCACAAAAGAATTCAATCTCCATTTGTTCAAACTCTCTTGTCCTAAAAATAAATTGTCCAGGTGTAATTTCGTTTCTAAATGACTTTCCAATATTTCCAATTCCAAAAGGTATTTTTGCTCTCATTGTTCTCAAAACATTTTCAAAATTTACAAATATACCTTGTGCAGTTTCTGGTCTTAAATAAACAGTTGAGTTTTCATTTTCAACCGGGCCAATATTAGTCTGAAACATCAAGTTGAATTGACGTGGTTCCGTTAAGTCCTCCTTCTTAATATGATCTGGTACCTGATCAGCTCTAAATCTTTCACCTGTAGGTTTATGGTCAACCATTGGATCGGTAAATTCACCTACGTGACCCGATGCTTTCCAAACATCGCTTGATTGTATAATCGCAGTATCTATTGGATAAATTTCAACTTCTAAATTGCTGATACTTTTCCACCACATCTTTTCTATGTTATTTTTAAGAAGTACTCCTAATGGGCCGTAATCATAAGAACTTCTTAATCCTCCATAAATTGATGAAGCATTAAATACAAATCCTCTTGATTGAGCAATTTTTACAACCTTATCAAATATTTCTTCAGGCATTTCCATACTTTCTTACTCTATTCTGAAATTCATCAACGGCCGAATCCAATTCTTTTTCATCAAAATCAGGCCATAGAGTATCCACAAACATAAGCTCAGTGTAGCTTAATTGATAGAGAAGAAAATTACTTACTCTCTTCTCCCCTGCTGTGCGTATTAATAAATCTGGGTCTGGCATTTCAGGTAATAATAAATTAGCTCGAAATGATTCTTCGTCTAATTGATCAATAGAATTTTTATTTAATTTTGTATAAGCATCATGAATTTCTTTTCTTGAACCATAGTTAAATGCAAATACAAGATTCAACTTTTTATTATTCTTGGTCAATTGTTCAGTTTCATTCATCAGAAATTTATTTTCATCAGGAATTCTATTGTCTTCTAAATCACCAATAAAATGAAATCGAACACCCTTATCATTAAATTCTTGTCTTCTCCTGATTAAAATATCACGATTAAAAAACATTAAAAAATCAACTTCATCTTCAGACCTTGACCAATTTTCAGTTGAAAAAGCATAAACTGTCAGCCATTGCAGATTGTTTTTAAGTGCCCAATCAATTGAACGTGAAAGGGAGAATTCACCAGCAGCATGTCCTGCTGTTCTCTCTAATCCCTGGTTGGTTGCCCATCTACCATTACCATCCATAATTATGGCAATGTGATTAAGATTTATATCTTTAAGATTCATTCCAAATTTTCTTCATAAGTTTTGATTCATACGTCTTTAATTTGTCATTTTTTTCATGTGAGTAACCAATTAAATGTAAAAGCCCATGAATTACAATATATTGTAGTTCTTCAACAAAATCTTTATCGTAGATTTCTGCATTCTTTTTAATAACATTTCGACAAATGAACATGTCACCCATATCTTCATGCATACTTTCATCTAATTGATTTATAGCTTCAATGTCGTTGTATAAAGGAAAAGACAAAACATCTGTTGGCTTGTTTGTATTAAACGTTTTTTGATTTAATTTTTTTGATTCACTTTCATTTAGAGAATGAACCGTAAAATGAAAATTTCTTGATATTTTGAAATTCTCGGAAAAAATTTTTACAGCCTGGGTTACTTTTAATTTTTCATTTTTATAAAAATAACCGTTAAAAACAATTTTCAATATTTATTCTTCTTCATCTTTTGTAAATTCTGGGTACAAAACTCTTTGATGATAAAGTCCTTCCAAGCTTGCTTGAAATGACTGTTTAATTTTTTCAAGATCTTGGAAAGTTATAGGCGCATTTAGTAATTGACCATCGTTGATCTTTTCTTCAAAAATTTCATTTACTAAATTAGATATTTTTTCTTCATCGGCATCTTCATATTGAAATCTTGCTCTACATGCTGCCTCCAGAGCGTCTGCAAACATTAAAATAACAGTTTCTTTTGAACTTGGCTTTTCTCCAAGGTGTCTAAAATCATCTTTTGTGACTTCTGGGTTTGTAAGTTTTTCTTTTTCATAAAAATATCTCATCACTGAATCACCGTGATGTTCGATTATCCCTCTGTAAACTGCTTCAGGGATTTTGAATTTTTTCGCTAATTTCACACCATCTGTCACGTGTGATCTGATAATTTCTACTGATTCATTTGAAGATAAATTATCATGTGGATTGCTTGAACCAAACTGATTTTCTACAAACATTGAAGGGTTTTCAGTTTTTCCTAAATCGTGAAAGTAGGCCATAGCTCTTACTAGTTGTGAATTTGCACCTATGAGGTTTGCTGCTCTATCCCCAAGCGTTCCAACGACAAGAGAGTGATTGAATGTCCCTAAAGCTTTTTCTTCTAAATATCTCAGTCCTGGATGGTTTCTATCTGCAATTTCTGAAAGTCTAAAATTTGTAGTTAATCTAAATGCCAATTCAATATAATTTATTAGTGAAAATGCTGCTAAATTACCGACTAACCCTCCTAGTAAAGAAGATACAAAAATTTCAACAAAACTGAAATTTTCTCTTAGGAAAAAGAATATTCCAAAAGCAACCAGTGGTTGAGATAAAGTAATATATATTATTCTTTGCCTCAAAGTAATTCTGTCTATATCCTCTGAGAGAAATATTGAGGGTACAACTGTAAGTACAGCTCCCATAGCAACAAGACCTATATTTCCTCCACCAGCAAGAGCTAACAATGAACTTGAAAGTGACAAAATAAGTGTTGCTCTTAAATTTAGTAAAACAGCCGAAACTACACCAACAAAAGAAATTGGAACAGCATATTTCAAATAATTTAAATCTAAACTTTGAGAAAAATATGAAATACCTCTCAAAAATATTGATGAAATAAGTATGAGTGTTAATAACAATAAAAATTCATTGTTATTATTCCACATAGAATCTTTAAATCTCCACAATAAGAAATAAATTAGAACAAAAACTGAAAAGATTATTGGTATTGCTGCAGTTTGTATACTTCTTGACTCACCTGATAAATATCCAAAATTATCTAGTGCGTTGTATTGGACAGGGTTAATTTTTTCACCCTCACTAACTACTATGTCTTCTTCAAAATATTTGATAATTACAGGGTCAATTGAATCTGCAACTTTTTGTTTTTGCTCATCCCATAGTTCTTGTTCAAGTTTTTGATTGACTGTTAAATTTTCTGCTATTAATTCTGCAACAGAAGATCTTAATCTACTTTCTGGGATTAATGCGAATAACTCACTTGATAGATCTAAATATGGTGGATTTGATACAAGATTCTGTCTTGTTTGGTTTAAATTATCATTGTTGATACCAACTTGGAGAATGTCACTTGCTAAGCTTTTTGCCTCAAGTTCTAACTGAGAAAGATATCCTGTTTTGTTTAATAAATCATAATTTGATATCTCAACAAGGACTTCGATATTCGCCGTTGAAATTGTTGAGAACAATAATGAACTTGCAATTTTTTCTATCTGCTGAATTTTATTTAACTCAACAACCTCAACTACTGGTTCCGTACTCTCACCAACTGTATCTTGATCACTTGATACTAGTACTTCTTCTGTTCTTGCCTCAATGACTGTCAAAAACATACTTGTAATTCCATTTAAAACCGTTTGATTAAGATCTGTGTTTATTGAATATATTGGATTAACTGAATCAACAGCTTTGGCGATATTTTCATCAGTTTGCTCTTCATCCACAATTTCTATATATTTTGGAGCAACAAATGTTGAAGGTGATTCCTCCCCAATACTAATTTTTATTACTTGATTTTCAGGAAATATTGAGAATGAAATAAACCACACTAAACCACCAAAAATTGCAATGTATAAAAGTTTTATACCAAAAGAAAAGTAATTTCTCATTATTTCTTTGGAAATACCTCTAATATTTTTGAAACAATAGGATTTCTGACAATATCAGTATTATCAAATTCCATGACAGATATTTCATCAATATTAGAAAGTGCTTTTCTTGTTCTTTTTAGACCTGAGTTATCAGTATTATAAAGATCTATTTGTGATTCATCACCGGTGATAATTACTTTAGAATTCTCTCCTAGTCTTGTTAGAAACATTTTTATTTGTCCTGAGGTGGCATTTTGTGCTTCATCAAGAATAATACATGCGTTGTTTAAAGTTCTACCTCTCATGTAAGCAAGTGGAACGATTTCAATATTTCTTTTTTCGATTAAATACTCCAGGTTTTCATTTCCAAAAAAGTACTCTAAAGAATCAAATAATGGTACCAAGTAGGGATCAATTTTTTGAGATAAGTCACCTGGTAGAAATCCTAATTTTTCTCCTGCTTCTACTGCTGGCCTAGTAAGAACAATTTTCTTTATCTGGTCTTCAGAGTACATTTTTACTGCACTAGCAACTGCTAAAAATGTTTTTCCTGTCCCAGCGGGTCCAACCCCGAATGTGACAGTTGAATTCATAATTGTTTCTATATATTTGTATTGACTCACATTTTTAACTTTTATGGACTTATTACTTGTAATGCTTATTGTGCTTAATTTTTTTCCATTACCATTTAATGTCCCATTCATATTCATCAAAAGTTCGATATCAGGTATATCGACAGTCTGATTATTTTGATTTAGGGAAACCATTTCATCGATTAAACTGACTAGTTTTTCTACCCTATCCTTGTTTCCCTCTATATATAAAATGTTGCCCCTCGCATTAATTTTTAATGCCGGAAAAATTTTTTTTATATATTTTAAATTATTGTCATTAATTCCAAACAAATTAATTAATTCAATATTATTCGGTATGACTTTTTCAACAACCATTAGAAAGCCTTCAATTTTTCTCCTCCAATTAAATGGAGATGTATATGATAAACAGTCTGTCCACCATCATCATTAGTGTTAAATATTAATCTATAACCACTCTCATCTATTTCATATTTTTTTGCTAAATCTTTAGCTACTTGTATCATCTTTCCAACTAACAATGTGTCCTCATCAGATAAATTATTTATTGTATTTATTCTTTTTTTGGGAATTATTAGAAGATGAATTCTAGCAACAGGATTTATGTCTTGAATTGAAAATATATCGTTATCTTCGTAAATTATTTCTGATTCTATTTCTTTATTTAGAATCATCTCAAATACTGATTTTTCTACCATATTATATTTTACATCAATAAGGATACACCAAGTATTGAGGCTGTCTCTGTTCTTAAGGTAAAATCACCAATATTTGATAGGTATTTAAATTTATCTTTCTCGTTATTTGACCAGCCACCTTCAGGGCCAATAGCTATGTTTTTCATACCGTTGTTTTCTATAATGTGTTTACCAGTAATGTCTAGACCGTGATTAAATTTTTCAAAATCCAAATTATTTGAAATAAATATATCTGGTTTAAAAGCGTTTCCTGATTGCTCTACTGCTGAGATAGACCACATATTTAACTTATCTAAATCAACTTTAATTTTTTGTGAATGATCTGTTGGGCCGAAACTAATTGAACTTACAGATAGCTCCGTTAATTTCTCAACAATAAAACGAAGCCTATCTTTATCTTGAATGAAAGAAATAAATACATCAATATCATTTTTTCTTTCAAATTCTTGATTAGATTTTAATGAAACAACATTTCCTTCTAAGTTTCCAAAATAAATTTTTCCTTTCCCATTTGATATCTTTATTTCATCCATATCTTTAATTCTCAAAACATTTTTTAAATGATGTAATTTCTCATCAGAAAGTTGTAACTCTTTGAAAGTATCTAATATTTTTGAATCAAAAACTGTAGGGGTATGCATACTATTGTTTTAAAAACTCTTTAAAGGCCTCTTTGGGTACTTCTACCCTTCCAATGCTTCTCATCTTTTTCTTACCTTCTTTTTGCTTTTCTAAAAGTTTCCTCTTTCTAGTAACATCTCCTCCATAAAGTTTTGCAGTAACATCCTTTCGGAGGGCTTTTACAGTTTCTCTAGATATAATCCTTGAACCTATCGCAGCTTGAATTGGTATATCAAATTGTTGACGTGGGATTAGATCAGCTAATTTTTTTACCCTATTTCTTCCAACATATTCTGCACTGTCTTTTGAAAGAATCGAACTAAATGAATCTACCACCATACCATTAACAAGAATATCTAGTTTGACCAAACTTCCGTCTTCAAATCCTAAAATTTTATAGTCAATTGATGCAAAACCCTGTGAGATGGATTTAAGTGAATCATAAAATCCTGAGACTAGTTCTAGCAGAGGAAGCTTATATTTAAGCTTGACCATTGTCGTACTTAGGTAAGTTAGATCTTCCTGTATGCCTCTTTTATCATTTAAGAGCGTCAAAATTGCACCAAGATACTCTTTTGGAAATAATAAATCTACTTCACAAATTCTCTCTTGTAATTTTTTTATATCAGTATATTCATCAAGAATAGATGGGTTTCTTATAACTCTTTCTTCGTCGTTATTCCTTATAAGCTTAAACTCAACTGATGGTGGGGTCACAATCAAAGATAAGTCGAATTCTCTCTCTAATCGTTCAATAACAATCTCTAAATGCAAAAGGCCCAAAAATCCACATCTAAATCCAAATCCGAAGGCAGAAGAAGTTTCTGGTTCAAAAACAAAGCTTGCATCATTCAATACATATTTATCCAACGATTCCCTTAGTTTTGTAAAATCATCAGAGTCTGAAGGAAATATACTCGAAAAAACTGTAGGTTGAGATTCTTCATATTCTGACAATATTATTGGCTTCTCATCTTCTCCAGTGACTAAAGTGTCTCCAACTCTTATTTGAGATAAATCTTTAGCACCAGTAACGATGTATCCGACTTCGCCAAAGTTTAAACTATCAGATTTCTGTAAGTTCAAATCAAAATATCCGATATCATTTGCGTCAAATTTAAATCCTGAATTAACAAGCTTTAAATTCATATCTTTTTTAATCTCACCACCAAATACCCTTACTGAAGCTACAACTCCTTTGTAAGAATCAAAGTATGAATCAAAAATTAGTGCATTTACCTTATCGGATTTCTCAATTGGAGCAGTTATTAAGTTTGGAATTTCTGATATGAGTTCTGAAACTCCATCTCCAGTTTTTGCAGAAATATTAAAAATTTCTTCATCCTTAGAGCCAATTAGATTGTGTATTTGTTGAGATACATTTGATATATCAGCATCAACAGAATCTATTTTGTTAATGACAGGAATAATATCTAATCCAGCTTCAATAGCTGCATAGGAATGTGCAAAAGTCTGAGCTTGTACACCTTTTGTTCCATCTACAAGTAATAATGCTCCATCACAAGCAATTAAAGCTCTGGAAACTTCATAAGAAAAATCTACGTGTCCAGGTGTATCAATTAAGTTTATAATTAAATCATCAAAGATTAATCTGATCGGTTGAGATTTAATGGTAATACCTCTTTCTCTCTCAAGATCCATGTTGTCCAGAATTTGGTCATTATGATCACCAGGAGTAATCAATCCAGATAATTCGATAAGCCTGTCAGCTAAAGTAGATTTACCATGATCAACATGTGCAATAATCGAAATATTTCTTATATTTTTATTTGTTAACATCTTTAATAAGTTATTATCTTATATACCAAGAGGTTTTAGATGGCAAATATTAAATCCCAAAAAAAGAGAATAAGACAAGACGATAAGAAAAATCTTAGAAATAAGGACAAAAAAACAGCTCTAAGAACATCTATTAAAGCTATATTAAATTCAGAAAGTGATGTCGAAAAAGAACAGAAAGATACTGTAATCAAAAATTTAGATAGAGCTTATTCCAACGGAATAATAACTAAAAATTATAGAGATAGAAATAAATCCCGAATTTCAAAACTGTAATAGATTTTTTATAGAAACCACAAAACGTTTTGCATTTTCTTGATTAAATGAAGAATTAGTATTTAATTTTTCGATCTTATAAATCATACTTAAAGAATTTTCTAAATCTATGATATTTAACTTGTCTCTTCTTTTTTGAGCAAGCTCATACTTATAATCTACTTTTTCAGAAAGTACTTCTGCGACTTTTTTTTCATCATATTTATAAATTAATAACAATCTTTGAAGCTCTTTGTTGAAGTACGACAAGAATTGTCTAAATACTGTCTCGTCATTACAGAATTTATCAATAATTTCATTTGTTAATTTTTTTTGCTTTGAAAAAATAATATTTACCAAGTCCCAAGGGTAAATCTCAGTACTTTTTTTGTTTTCTGGATAATGTGTTTCAATTAATCCAGCAACAGCTGAGAATGTTTTTAAATTATTTTTTTTAACTTGAAAAATATACTTCTCATTAAAATCATAATTCATTTTTTTTAAATCACTGTATGTTACGAAACTATCTGATACAAATTGGAAATTATCACTTTGGAATAATGCTGCAGTATTTTTGGCGGTAAATTCTTCTTGAGAAATTGATACAATACTTTCATCGATATTTATTTCAGATTTTATTTGGTTGATATCTGAAATTAAGTTTTCTGTAATTATTAATTTTGTCACTTATTGAACTATATTAATTAATTTATCTTTAATAAATATTACTTTTTTGGCATTTGAAAAATCAATATCAAAATTAGTAGTACAAATTTCTTTAACTTCATCTTCTTCAATTCCTGTGTTAACGATTAATGCGTGCCTCTTCTTTCCATTTATTTGAATCACAAGTTCATAAATAGGATTCTCTAGTTTTGTTTCATCAAAAGTTGGCCATTTCTCCTGACTTATATCACTATCAAAATAATCTTGGAATATTTCCGAAGCAATATGTGGGGACATTGGGTATAAAAGGATTAATATGTTTCGTAAAATTGAATCTTTTAGATCTATCTGAATCGTATTATCTTCCTTGAGATAATCGCTTAAGTCATTGTTTAATTTCATAAGATCAGATACCGCTGTATTAAACTCAAATTTCTCAAGATGTTGAGTAATAGATTTTATTGTTTGATTAATTTTTCTCTCAATTTCTTCATCTTTTGAACTAAAAGTATCAGAGGTGTCTTTTTGATCAATAATTTTGACCATATTATCCCAGAACTTATTTAAGAATCTCTTAGTTCCTTCTATACCACCATCATTCCATTCAACCCCATCGCTAGGAGGTGCCATAAAAAGAATATATAATCTTAATGCGTCAGCCCCATGAGTTGCAAAATATGATTCTGGATCAACAATATTTCCTTTTGATTTTGACATCTTTGCCCCACCAAAGTTAATCATCCCCTGAGAGAAAAGATTATGAAATGGTTCATCAATTTTCATAAAACCAAGATCCCTCAAGGCTCTTACAAAAAACCTTGAATAAAGAAGGTGAAGAATAGCATGTTCGACACCACCTATATATTGATCAACAGGTAACCATTCATTTATAAAATCAGATTCGAAAGGTTCATTATCGTTCTTTGGGTCTAAGAATCTCATGTAATACCAGGATGAATCTACAAAAGTATCCATGGTGTCAGTTTCACGTAGAGCTTTCTTAGAACATTTTGGGCAATCAGTTTCAACAAATTCTTTACTCTTGGACAAAGGAGATCCATCTGTATTTATATAATCTTGAATTTCTGGAAGTAATACTGGTAAATTTTCATATTTTTCTGGTAATAATCCACAGTCTTCACAATTGATTAATGGAATTGGACAGCCCCAATACCTCTGTCTACTGATTAACCAATCTCTCAAACGATATGTTGTTTTTTCATCACCAATCTTATTTTTTACTAAAAAGTCATTTATCTTTTTACTTGCCTCTTCGTGAGAGCCTAAGTCATTGAAGTCTCCAGAATTGATAAGGACTCCATTACCTGTAAAGGCTTCATTGTCTACATTTATTGTTTTTTCTTTATCTATAATTACTTGTCTAATTTCAATATCATATTTTTTTGCGAATTCATAATCTCTTTCATCGTGAGCTGGAACTGCCATAATCGCACCAGTTCCATAATTCACAAGAACATAGTCAGCTATCCATAAAGGTACTTCCTCATTTGTGATTGGATTCATAACTTTCAAAGTGGTATCTACTCCAGTTTTTTCTTTTGTAATAGACATTCTCTCGAATTCTGACTTATTTACAATTGAGTCTAAATAATTTTGTATCTCATCTTTTTTATCAGATTGCTCCATAATTTCATTAATTAATTCGTGCTCTGGAGATATGACAGCAAAAGTCATCCCAAACAATGTATCAGGTCTTGTTGTGAAAACATCAAAAGTAAGGTCTGTTCCAATAATGTTTAATTCAAATTGAGAGCCTTCAGATTTTCCAATCCAGTTTTTTTGCATCGTCTTCACGTTTTCTGGCCAATCACCAATCTCATCAAGGCCTTGTAATAATTCTTCAGAATATTCGGATATCTTCAGAAACCATTGGTTTAAATTTTTTGGCTCTACAGCTGTATCACATCGCTCACAAGAGCCCTCTATAACTTGTTCATTAGCTAGAACTGTTCTGCATGAATTACACCAATTTACTGGTGCGTCCTCCTTGTAAGCCAAATCATTTTCAAACAACTTTATAAATAGATATTGAGTCCATTTGTAATAATCAACAGAGTGGGCTGCAACTTCCCTATCCCAATCATATAAAGAACCTAATCTGATAATTTGAGATTTCATATTAGCAATTCTCTCTTCCGTAAATTCTCTTGGATGAATACCAGTTTTAATTGCTGCATTTTCGGCAGGAAGGCCAAATGAGTCCCAGCCCATAGGAGATAAAACATTGAAGCCATTCATTTGTTTATATCTAGTAATAACATCACCAATCGTATAGTTCCTTATATGTCCCATATGCAGATCTCCAGAGGGATATGGGTACATACAAAGGTTGTAAAATTTTGGTTTGTCAGATTTTAAATCACACTTAACAGTTTCACTATTTTCCCAGTGATCCTGCCATTTCTTTTCTATTTTTTTATATTCAAATTGACTGTTCATATACTTTTACTAATTCTGGAAATAGATTTTCCTTACTTGATTTTTCTAATTTCTTTTCAATATTAAACAATTTTTTCTGTATTAATTCAATATTGTTTTCTAAATCTTGAATAGATGAAGATATTGAATGCGATAATCCATTCACATCATCAAATAAATAACCTGAGTCTTCGTCAATATAATTTGTCATTGGCAAAATATTTCTTGTTATGCAAATCTTTGAGAAACTCATGGCTTCGAGTAGTACCAAACCTAAACCCTCTGAAAATGATGGAAATACAAAAATGTCTATATTATTAAAAAATTCTTCCCTGTTTTCTATATATCCAAGAAAATTAACGTTTTCAATATTGTCTTTTTCAATCATATTTCTTAATTTTTCCAAATACTCATCGGTCCCACTTCCAGCAATCATTAATTTAAAATCAAGTGATTTAAGCTCGTCTGAATTAAGTGCATCAATTAAGTCTTCTATCCCTTTATTTACATTTAGTCTTCCAAGAAAACCAAGGGTTACTCTATCTTTTTTTACAATGGTTCCAGAATTTTTGATGTCTATCCAGTAAGGTATGACCACAACATTCAGTTCATGATTAAGATTTTCAATCCAACTTTTTACTTCCTCAGAAATCGCGATTATCGAAAAAGCAGATTGCCAATGTTTAGAGAGTCTCTTCATAAAGTATTTTCTTAGGTTATTACTTAAACTACCTTTTTCTAAATATGTATCATATTTTCCATGAACACTTACAATCCATTTAATTTTTTTTGATAAATATTTTTTTGTTCTGTAGACCATATAATCGCTACGAGGTTGATGTGAATGAATAACATCAAATTTTTCATTTTTGAATTTTGAATACATAGAAAAATATGAAAATAAATTAAACATTCTCGGACCATTAAGTCTTGTAATGTTAATGCCACTTTTAAGTAGTTCGCTTTCTATTGAATATGATTCAGTGCTATCTTCACCAATAACAGTTACATGGACATCCATCCCATCATTTAGCTGTGCATTGATTAGGTCCAGCAAATGCGATTCAGCACCTCCCCTATTTAAAGAATTGATAACATGACAAATTTTCATAATCTTGGAGTTATCCATGTAGATTTTGGAGGAAACAGAGAGTCGTTTTCTACAATTTCAGATACTTTTATGGGGGTAAAATTTACAATTATTTCATCATTAGTTTTATTTTCATCCACCGCTGAGCTTATATACTCGTTAACGTAACAGAAATTTTTAAATTCATAAAGTTGATAAATGTCCAAAATTTCCTCATTGAAAAACTTAACGTCATCTACTGAAACAAAGAATTTTGAAGAGACATTGTTTGAAAAATTGTAATTTTCAAGAATTTCCTCAAATTCTTTTTTTCTAATTATTAAACGTGATGGGTAAGAAAGAATTTCTACATCATCAATTGAAATAAGAACTAATTCAATTGATTTGTCAATATCATTTCTTTTCAAGTATTCATATCGATGATGTCCATCTAACAGAATCATTTTCTTTCCTTTTAAATCATTTATATTTTTGATATTTGTTATATTCATATCAATTCCAAATAAAAGTGGTTCAAAAGATTCTTCCATTTTTTCAATTGGGGAATTTATTTCTTCATGCGTCTTTATCACGATAAAGTCAGTATTTGAAAAATTAATTTCAAGTTTAAGACCTTCAACATCGTAGTTTTCAAATTGATAAACTGTGAAGTTATTATTTTCCATTATCTGCAAAAAATTTGTCAATATATTCTGACAAGTAGTCAACCATCTCGTCTGTAATTGAATTATAAAGACTAATTCTTATTCCCCCCTGGCTTCTATGTCCATTAAGACCAAGTATTCCTTTTTCAGTTGCTTCTATAAGAAATTTCTTTTCCAAATCCTCATTTTTGAATTTAAAAATTATATTGGATCTACTTTTTGAATAGTCACTGACAGGTATTACTACAAAATCACCATAACTCTCTAATTGTTCATATAGTCTTGATGATTGTCTAATTGATTTTTCTTCAAAATGGTTTATACCTCCCATTGCAATCATCCAATCGGTTACCAGCTTTAGGACGTATATCGAAAAAGTAGGAGGTGTGTTCAACAAAGAATTCTTTTCCACCAATTGTCCAAGGTTGAGGTATCTTGAATTATCTTCTGAATTTAAATACTTTTCATCTCCAATACATATTGAGACTCCAGGAATGCCCATATTTTTTTGAGCTCCTGCATAAACATAAGCTAAATTGTCCCATTCAAAACTATAAGAACCAATATCTGAGGACATATCAATGAGTAATGAATCATGTTCAATTCTATTGAATTCCCTTAATTGGACACCATTTATTGTCTCGTTTGAAGTTAGGTGCAAATAATCAATACCTTCGAGGTCCCAGGGTGTTTGAATATAATTTTCAATTTCTTTATCGCTTACTTCAATTATTTTCGTATCTCTAATTTTTGAGAAATCTTCAACTGAGTACCTCCCCCATGTTCCTGTGACTAGACATCCTAAAAGTTTATTTTCTTTATCAAAGTTATTAGCGATAAAGGTATTCTGATATGTTGCTCCCCCTTGCAAGAGAAGAGTGAAATAATTAGACGGAATATTAAAAATATTTATCATATTCTCTTGAAGAGCGTTTATTAATGTTTCAAAATCTTTAGATCTGTGTCCAATCTCTAGAATTGACAAACCAGTTTTTTGATAATTAGCTATTGCCTCTTGGGACTTGCTGATAATAGAAGGATCTAATCTTGCTGGACCCGGTGAAAAATTATGTATTTGCATTTATATCATCTTTCATAAAAATCAAATTATACGCTGCACCAATGATTAAGCCATAGAATGCATTGACTTCTTCAACTGGACTAACAAAGAAAAATAAAATAAAACTTGAAAAGAAAAACAATTTAAGTAACTCTTTTTTTTGAACAATAATGTTCAGGAATATTAAAAACAGTATAAGAGGAAAAATAATTCCGAAAGCTTGAGTATAAAACACAAACAAATTTTGAACATTTAGATCATATTTAAGTAGTGAATAATTACCAGTACCAAAATTTCGGGTACTATATCTTTGGAGAAGATATTTAGGTAATGTCCTGTTCGTAAAATACATTTCTTCATTAACTCTTACTGAAGAATAATCTTGATAATCAGAGTTAATATTGATAATGCTTTTAGGTGTAATATCTCTCAATGAGTTAATGAAAAAATTCAATACATTTAATCTGTCATTACCCAGGCCCAATTCTTCAGTGTCTGAATTTACATCAATTTTTATTTCACCAGAAGCATTCATTTTTTGAACATCTTCTTCATATTCAATACATTGCCTACTATCTGAATTTAAATTACATTCAAAAACTCCAAAATTAGACATTACAAGTGAAATAGCCAAAAACAATAAAAGCGATTTATTTAACTCTTTTGTTTTTAGATAGTTAAATAAGACGAACGTAAGAAAAAGTATACAAAATAACCGCAAATAATTACTTCTTGATAAACCTAATGCAACTCCAGAAATTATGGATAACAAATAATTACTACTTTTATATTTGTAAAGATACAAAACAACGAGTGGCATTAAAAAAGATATTAATAAAACTGGCTCTCTAAATGTACCCATTGCTCTGTGTGGTTCTGATAACCAAAAAGTAGATTGGTCGGAGTCTCCAAAAAGATTAGTGTTTGATCTATTTCTTATAAATTCACTTAAGTCATAGAT
Source organism: uncultured Candidatus Actinomarina sp. (assembly GCA_902597375.1). GTDB lineage: Bacteria > Actinomycetota > Acidimicrobiia > Actinomarinales > Actinomarinaceae > Actinomarina. The sequence continues at coordinate 38,076 of CACJXH010000004.1, forward strand.
TTGGGCGATAAATATATAGATTGTCAAAGCTGACATTACTCCAATTAAATATTTCCAAGTGTCAAAAAAGGACATTATTTTTTCATTTCTAAAGTAAGTCAATGAAAATAAAAGAACTATAACAAATGAGAATATGTTAAGTAATCGTAAAAAGAGGTATTGTATTTCTCCTTGTGAAACTTCATTGAAGAACATATATATTATCTGTGGAATCATGACGATTGCAATCAATATTGAAACAATTACAAGATTTTTTGAGTCATAGAATAATTTGTATTTAGTTAAAGCAAACAAAAACAATAGGGTCATACCTAACCATGGAATTGGTATGCCAAAAATTTGATAAGCATCCAAAAAAACGAGCAAAACAGAAACCAATAAAAACATAATTTCGTAAGTGTTTTGGCTAGATTGTTTATTTATCTGCATCATTCTTATGTTAATGTTGAGATTTATTCAATTTGATTTTATTTTTATCAAATATATGGTGTATTCAAATAATTTTTGTAAAACCATTGCAGAGCTTAAAGCAATAGCGACTCCTAGAGAGGAAAAAGAATCAGATAATAAGACTGCTAAAACGAGAAATACAAAAGAGTAAACAATTCGTCCATAAGCATGAAACTGGATTAAATCAGCAAATAATAGATACTGTCTTATCCAGAAACTTAACAAATAAGTAGTGAATCCTATTAACAACACCATCATTGGCTCAAATGAATTAATAAATTCCTCGTTACCAATAAATAAAATAAGATTTCGTCCAAAAATGAAATATATTCCAAATAACAATATTGAAATTGGTAACAAAATTCGCCTTAAGAAAGAAGTTATATTGAAATCTTTGTCCTCAGACTTTAATTTGTTTTGTAGCCAAGGATTAAATGTAACAACAAGATAATTTATAGGTTCAACTAATCTTTTTGCAAATTGATAGATTCCAACAGTCTGTATATCAACGACTACAGCTAGTAGAATTACATCAAAATGTTGTGGTATAAGACCAATAATTTGGTCATATCTAATTTTTCCATAAGAAGATCTGATGGATTTTGAATATGCTTTGAAATGTCGAATCTTGAAATCTGAGGAATCACGATATTTATTTGAGAGATATAGACCAAAAAGCCCAAAGGTAATTCCATAGATTGATTGTGCAATTAGATAGTTTTCTACACTTGGATCATTTAAAAGTAAAAATACTAATGCAATAAACCTAACTACTACACTGCTAATTTCAAGTATTGAGTATCTTCTTAGATCATTATGAAAAATCAGTATAGATTTACTTGTTTCTGAAAAAGTCTGAATAATTCTTGTAAGTAAATAAATTAATAGAACATTTGATAATGTTTCAATGCCAAAATAATCACCCAAAGATGAATTAATAATTATTGGATTTGTAAAAATTACAATACAAAGTAAAAAACTACCAATTCCGGTTATGAAGTTGAAAAAGATAGATTCAAAATAAAAGTTTTTTCCATCCTTTAGGACAAGAAGATTTACATCACTATTCCTTGCATGCGAAGCACGAAAGATAAGACTTGGTACTGCAATTAAGAGTACTACTGCACCATATTTGGCAGGTCCGAGTTGGTTAACAACAAACGACACTTGGATTACAGAGATTATTGCAATGGCAGATTGTGAACCAATCAAATCTTTTGTTTGATTAAATATTTCTCTTATATATTTTAAGTTCATATTTGTTTGTGGAGCTGAGGGGATTTGAACCCCTGACCCCGTGCATGCCATGCACGTGCTCTGCCAACTGAGCTACAGCCCCAATACAATTAAGGTTACCCGTATTGAAGCATTAGATTACTATCAAAAAATAAATCCTCTAGATTGTAATATTCTCTTGCTTCCTCTGTGAAAAAGTGTATTCCGACACCTTCGAACTCAACTAATGCCCAAGAGGAATCAATACCCTCAGAGAAAAAGTTTTTATTTTTTGATTTCACAAGATTTTTTAATTTTTTTACAGACGATACCATTTGAGTATTTGATGTAACATTACACATTATCACTACATCAAAAAAACTATTTTTTTCTACCTTAAATGCTTTTATGTTTGTGCATTTTTGAGTGAGTAAAATATCTATGACGTTATCAAAGAAAAAATTGTTCGTAAATTCTGTTTTTCTTTCAGTCACTTATAAATATGTTACCATGTAAAAAATAAAGACACTATTCTTAATAGTGAGGAGAGAGTTGACAAGAATTAGAAACCTTTTTGGCTTATTAGAGACACTTTTTAATAGCAGGCGATTGAGAACCATACTTGCTGCGTTAATATTTTTTATTTTCCTATTTGGCTATCTTTTTTATGTTTCAGAACCTGATGTAAGAAACTTAGGTGATGGTATTTGGTGGGCTCTCGTAACTATTACTACTGTTGGCTATGGTGATATCACACCAGTAACAACTTTAGGAAGAGTTGTCGCAAGTTCTCTTATGTTGCTTGGATTAGGATTAATTGCTACGATAACAGCAATTGTTTCAGCTAAATTTATTCAAAATTTTGTTGATCACCACACGAATGATGATGTTTTAGAAAAACTTGATGAAATGCAACTTGAATTGGATGATATAAAGAAAAAACTTCAATAAAGATTGTTATCTTTTATATAATTTAAAATCTGTTTTGATAAATCCTCATCGTTTAACTCATTTCTTTTTAGTTTATTTCTTATAGTGCTTGAACTTAAGTCAACTTTTTCCCCATCAATAAGTGAATATTCAAATGGAAAGTACTCTTCTAAGGTCTTATTACTGTCTTCCCTTCTAAGTGCAATTAAAAAGTTAGTTAGCTCAGATAATTTACTGTGGTTTTTCCAAGTTTTTATATTCATTGCCGTATCAGAACCTAAGATAAAATATAAATCTTCTTTTGGATGGTCTAGTCGAAGTAAGGTTTCGTATGTGTAAGAAGGATTTTCTTCAGATTTTTCTATATCGCTAATTTCAAAAAATTTAGATTCATTGATTAATATTTTTGTCATTTCAAACCTATGAAGAAATGATGTAGAATCTTTTTTTTGCCATGGATTTCCTGAAGGAATAAAAATTACCTTGTTCAGACCAAATTGAGATATTGACCTTCTGGCTATTTCTAAATGGGCATCATGAGGAGGGTCAAAGGTTCCCCCCAGTACACCAATCTTACTCACTTTAGATCTCTTTTAAAATCAATTGAGTTAACAAAGGCTTTCATTTGGTTGTAGTTTCTAACTTCAGATGTATTGTTGGTAACTCTATCAAATTTTCTAATTAAACTATCACCAGTGTTCCAATACTTAAGTCTTTCAGGATTCAACCAATAAATATTTTTGAAAGATTTACCAACCTCATTTACAAGTTCTTCGTCTATATCACGATAATTATTTCTGGCATCTCCAATGACTATCAGACATTTATAGTTAGCATTACTTTTCTTTACTTCATCAACTAGCTCTTCAAAAGTTCTTGAATAGTCAGAATGACCATCTTGTTTTACAAAGTTGTTCCAATTCTTTAAGAATGATTCTATCTCGGTTTTTTTTAGCTTTTTGATATCTTTTGTTACTTCAGTAATTCCATCAATGAAAACAAAAGACTTTATTGAATTGAATCTGCTTACCATTCCATAGAGTAATGTAAGTCCAAAAAGAGAATAAAGTGCCATTGATCCGCTGATATCACATAAAATTACAAGCTTTGGTTTTTTCTTATTCTTGGGTTTATAAATAATATTTTGGAGGACTCCACCAGACTGGATCGACTTTCTTATAGTTTTTCTTAAGTTAAGCTTTCCTTTATTTGAAAATTTTATCTGCTTTTTAAATTTTATAGCTAATTTGTTTCCAAGTGCATACGTTTGTTCAAGTAGTTTTTTTCTTTCATCACTATTTGTATAAAGATAATCTAACTCATTTAATTGATCTTTATTATCTAATTCAGAAGGTTGATAGGCATCTCTTGTTTTATTTCTTTCTTCTTTTAATAGCTCTAACAACTTTAAATCGAGAAAGTTCGAGAAGTTTTCTCTATTTAAATTATTAATTATATTCTTAAAAGAATCCTCAAATTGAACATCAAAAAGACTCAATATATCTTCATAGGCTTTCGTTTTCTTTAACTGATTTAGCCAATAAGCATTAGAAACGGGTCTAGAAAAGTCTAGATTTTCAAAATCTTGTATTATTTCTATTGCAATTTTAGAAAAGTCAATGTCTCTGCTCTCGTTATTGATGAGAACATCTTGAAAATTTTCATTGAGATCATATTCATCAAAAAAATTAAATTCGAAGGATGTACTTTCTTCAAATTTAAAATTGAAATATTCTGAGATTAAATGTTTAAGTTTGTCTTTTTCATCTTTGTCTTTTGGAATTAAGAAAAAGAGATACCTAATCTTTTCTTCAAAGGATTGTATTTTTTTTGATTCTATGTATCCAAAATAAGTTTGGAGTTTATCAATAGATATAAAAAATTGTTGTTCTTTACAAAACTGTGAAAAAGAAACTATTTCATTCCTGAATGAGCTCATTTGCATTTTCAATTTGTTCTTTGTACTTCTCTTGATCAGACTTATCCTTTAAAAGTACACCTAAGTTATCTATTGTGGACTTATTTTTATTTAAAAAGTTATATTTTACCCACTCGACAGACTCGATTAATGATGGGATTTTGTTTAAGTTGAGTTTTCTCACAAAAGATATAAAAGAAGCATAGCTTTTTGCCTGAGCCTCTGATATTTCTTCAATACTGTTCATTAAAACTTTAGATTCAATATCAATTGAAGGGAAATCAAGATAGAAATAAATACATCTTCTCTTCAAGGCGTCTGATAGCTCTCTTGTTCCATTTGAAGTGAGAATGGTAATTGTATTATCATTTCCGTTAATTGTTCCAAACTCAGGTATAGTTACTTGATTTTCTGCAAGAATTTCAAGTAATAATGCTTCGAATTCTTCATCTGATCTATCTATTTCATCAATCAGAAATAGACTATCTTTTTCAGCAGTTAAAGCATTGAGAATAGGTCGCTTGATGAGATATTTTTCATCAAAAAGATTTTCTGCATTTTTATCTTGTTGAATACTTAAAAGTTGCTTTTTATAATTCCATTCATAAACTGCCTTATCTTCATCAATTCCTTCATGACACTGAAGTCTTATTAACTCTAGATTGAAAAGTGATGAAATTGCTTTCGCCAAAAATGTTTTACCAGTTCCAGCGGGACCTTCAATCAATAATGGCTTCTTAAGAAATATTGCTGCGTTTACAACATCTACAAGATCTTCATTAGAAAAGTAACTAACACTTTCCAAATCTTTAATACTTACCTCTTTATTCATCCTCTGACAGTTCCTTTTCCACTAATTACGTATCTTTCTGTCGTCAATGCTTCTAAGCCCATAGGTCCTCTTACATGTAATTTTTGAGTACTTATTCCTATCTCGGCTCCAAAACCAAACATTTCTCCATCTGTAAATCTTGTTGAGGCATTTATAAATATGACAGAAGAATCAATTGAGCTTGAGAATTTTTCAGCTATTTGATCAGATTCAGTAAGAACTCCTTCTGTATGGCCAGAAGAAAATTTATTGACATGCTTAATTGCCTCATCTTCATTTTCAACTATTTTTATTGCTATTTTGAGATCCAAAAATTCAGTAGAATAATGCTCTTCATTAGCAATTTCTAAATCTGGAAAATCGTTGCTGGCTTTTTCATCAATAAAAACTTCAACTGAATTTTCTTTAAGGGCATTTATAATCTCTTCACCATTTTTGTTATAAACATCCTTATGCAATATTAAAGTTTCTAAAGCATTACAAACTCCTGGTCTTTGGACCTTTGAATTGATAACTATAGGAACCATATACTCTTCTTTTGCATCTTTATGTATATAAAGATGCACGTTTCCATCACCATCTAAAATAAATGGAACTTTTGAGTTATTTACCAATGTATCAATTAATCCTCTACCGCCTCGTGGAACTATTAAATCAATGTACTCAGTCATGTTCATAAATTCGATTGTATCCTCTCTGTCTTTGCTCTCTATAAGCTGTATACAATTCTTGGACAGTCCATTTTTTTCTAAGGCTTTTTGTAACGTATTTAATATTTTTAGATTTGAATCCAAACAATAACTTGAGCCACGAAGGATAGATGCATTTCCTGATTTTAAACATAGACCTGAGACATCACTTGTTACATTTGGTCTTGCTTCATAGATTATCCCTATTACTCCAAAAGGTGAACGTACTTTGTTTATACTCAATCCATCATCAGATATCCAAGATTCTGTTACCTTACCAACTGGATCTTCAAGAGGTATTATCTTTTTTAATCCATCTGACATGCCCTCGATTCTTTCTTTATTTAGAGTCAATCTATCGGTTAAAGCAGCCGTTAACTCTAATTGTTTAGCATTTTCTAAATCAATTTTATTTGCCTCAATAATTTCGTCAGCATCATTGATTAGTTCTGACGACATATCATTTAATACTTTATTTTTAGTATCTGTATCGATTGTTTTTAGCTCTTCAGCTGCCAGAAGAGCTTTTTTACCTATTTCTTTAAGCACATTACAAGAATAATTTGATTTGATGGAAAGTAAAATTTTTTAAAGAATTAATAGATTATCTTTGTGAATTACTACAGTGTTTTCAGTCTCTTTTAAGTCTTGGATTTCTTTACTTGAAAAATTGACCACTCCCCGCGCAATTAATTCATTTTCTGAACTTTTCACTTCAACACCGGAGTTTTCATCAAAACTTTTATTTACATTTATTACACCTTTTGAAAGAAGTGATGCATCAGCTTTAAGTGCTTCAATAGCACCATCATCTATTACAATCT
>CACJXH010000005.1:0-41966 GCA_902597375.1 uncultured Candidatus Actinomarina sp.
AAACCGCTAAAAAAATAAAATGTTGATGAGTAATCAAGATTGTAAAAATATAAACTTACGAAAGAACCTACCAATATTTGTAAAAATATTTTATTTCTAGCTCTAAGTCCTAAATTTCTATTTTTTCTAACTTTTAAAAGATCATCAATTAATCCAACTGAAGCCATTAGTGTACCGAATAAAAGTAAATTTAAAATTACTGGATTAATTGATATCAATTCAATCTTAAATCCCTGACCAATTGTCCAAAAATTAATATGTGATAGAACGTACCCGGCATAAGTTCCTAAAATTATAAATACACCTCCCATTGTTGGCGTACCTTTTTTATGGTCATGAAAAACCACTTCCTCTTGAATTGGTTGACCAATATTTCTAGATTTAAAATAGTTAACGCCTATTGATGTTGACAAAATTACGAATAAAAATGAAATTGCACCAGATACAATTATTGCAATCAAATTAAGCCTCCAATAGCCTTATTAATGAAATCGCTATCATTTAAAGGAATATGTGAATTATTTATTTCTTGATACATTTCATGCCCTTTACCTAATACTAATAAAACTGAGTTCTCACTGAGCTCATTAATTGCAGAAGTTATTGCTTCTTTTCTATCAAGAATTACGGTAGTTTTAGATAAATCGCACCCTTTTAAAATATCATTTGATATTTGATTAGGATCTTCATTTCTTGGATTATCATTCGTGACTATTACACTATCTGCTAACTGGGAAGCAGTTCCCATAAGTTTTCTTTTTTCTTTATCTCTATTGCCTCCAGCCCCAAACAAAACAACAACCTTTGAAAAATAAGGATTTACATATTTAATAACTTGGGAAATTGATTCAGGAGTGTGAGCGTAATCTACAATTATTTTATTTGTTTTGAAATTAATCAATTCAAATCTTCCTTTTGGGTTTTTCAGACTCGAAATGTTTTCTATGATTTGGTCAACATTTTTTATTTTTGAATAATATGCCATAGAAAAAGCAAGTAAAAAATTTTGATAAAAATTTGGACCAATGATATCTAATTCAAAATCGTATATTTTTTTATTAATTTCTATTTTCAAACTAGTTTTTGGATATGTCTTTTTTTCTAATATTTGTAAATCAGCTTGAGTGTCTGAGCTTATTTTAAAAGATGGTAATGATGAATTTTGAGCAACTTTATTACCCCATTCATTATCTATATATACATACTTATCTGATAGCTGGTTTGAGAATAACTTTAATTTTGAATTAAAGTAATTTTCAATATTTGTATGGTAATCAAAATGATCTTGAGATAGATTTGTAAAACCTGAGGTATTAAATCTAATGCCGTTAAATCTATCTTGAGCTAAAGCATGTGATGAAGCTTCAAGAATTATATTATTGTATTTTTTAAAATCTGACTTACCGAGTAATTTAAGAATATTAAATAATTTAGGTGAAGTTAAGTGTTTTTCATTTGTTATTTCAGAAAATAATTCGTCTTGATTAGTTCCAATAAATAAACTTTTCGGACCAAGTAATTCTTTAAGATAAGCTCCTGTTGTTGTTTTCCCATTTGTTCCTGTTATACCAAAGTACTTTTTTGATTCATAGTCATTACATAGGTAATTGTATGAATCAAGAAAAACTTCACTATAATTTTTTGCTTTAATTACTTTATCATCATTCGAACTGCAATTTAAAGATGTAATGACTAGCTTCGCTTTCTTCTTTAAGGACTCATCTACATATTTGTCTAACTTATCTTTATCGTCATGATTAATAAATAGTACTGACCCTTCCTCAACATCTAATGAGCTGTTAACAAAATTTTTAATATCAATTTCAGTAAATTTTAATTCAGACAAATTAAGTTCACTCATTTTATTTATCCGGTACTAGGTTTCTTACAATATTCTTGAATATTGGTGCAGCTGTAGAACCACCTGTTACATACTCTGAAATCGGAGAGCCTAGTGCACCCCATAGAATTACTGATCCAACTATTGGTCCTTCATTAGTCTCTATAAATCCAGTGAACGATGTATTAAAGCGTTTATCTGAGTATCCAATTCCCTCCAGATATGTCCGGCTAGTTCCTGTTTTACCACCTATTACATAATCACTCATTCTTAAAGACTTACCTGTTCCATTGTCTCCCTCAACAACGTTAATAAGTAATTTTTTCAATCTGTTGGACAAATCATTAGAAATGATTGATTTTTGGTTTATATTCTGATCTAAATTTCTCAATAAAGATAGTTGAATATCATTACCACCATTTGCAATTATGCTGTATCCCTTGACCATTTGATATTGAGTTGTGTTTATAGAATAACCTATTGAGAGAGAACTAAGACAGGTTTTACATGTGTTATATTCTGTAAATGATCCTTTGGATTCTCCAGATAGCTCTACACCTGTTTTAGAACCAAACCCAAATTTTTTCAAAAATTCCTCAACATTATCAATATTAGAATTGTTAACAATTTTTATAGTTCCTACATTCGAAGATCTTTCTATGATTTCTTCAACAGTAAGATTTAGTGGTTCATGCTTTAAAAAATCTTTAAAGCAACCTTTGAAGCCTTCATGATTGTCTTCACATGATCCATCAATAATTTCTATCTTATCTTCAACTAAGTATGAACTATTCTCATCAACGATATCAGATTCAATTAAAGATCCTATGGTAAAAATTTTGAGTGCCGAACCAGGTTCGTAGTATGCTCTTGCACTTATTAGGTCAATATTAAAATATTTATTATCTAAGGATGATGTCTCCGAAGAAATAAGAACTTCTCCTGTCAAAGAATTTGCAAAAACAACTGAACACTTAAAAGCTCCTGTGTCGACTAATGCATCATTGCAAAGATTTTCTGTCAAATATTGTAACTCGGAGTCAATAGCAAGTACTAAATCTTCTCCGTGCTTTGGTTGAATTGTCTTAATCTCACCTTGTGGAATTATTACTCCATTTGGTGCTGATTCATACCTTAACTCTCCATTTTGTCCCTGAAGATAATTGTCAAAATATAATTCAAGTCCCTCTATTCCATTTCCATCTGGATCAACGAGTCCTATTAAATTTGCTGTTGATTCATCATAAATATTTCTTTTATTAGATTGCTCTAAATGTATACCTTTATAATTCCAAGACTTAATTTTTTGACCAGTTTCAAAGTCAACATTACGTTTAAGATAAAAAAAGCCAGAATTTTCACTTATTTTATTTATAATTTTATTCTCATCAATTCCTAATATTGGAGACAATACTTTTATGAAGCCTAAATCGTTTATCTCGTTAGGTTTAATCGCTACATTATAAGACTGAATGCTACTGGCTAGAACGTTAAAATGTTTATCGTATATTGTTCCCCTTTTTGCCTCTAGAACCTCTACCCTTTCTCTATAAGATAATGCTTGATCTTGAAAATGATCAGATTCGATAAATTGTAAAGAATATACTTTTTGAATAAATAGAAATGAACCAAACAATACAAAAGAAAATATCGTTAAAAATAGAATATTTAATTTCAATCTATTTCTATTAAATCTCATCTACTAAAACCCATTACAGTTGGACTCATTTCTTCAATGTCGTTAAGTTTGTATGGGGTTTCAAGATCCAAGTTCAAGTTATTAACTCTAAGCCTGACATATGACTTCAATTTGGATAAATTTTCAATATTTTCAAATGAGTATTTCTTAATGTATTCAACATTTATATTTGCTCTAGAGCGTTCGAGTTCTACAATTTCAGCGTTAATTGATGAAAGTTCATTCGATATTTCATTTATTTTTATATTTATAAAAAGTGAAAAAATAACAGATATTGATAAGAGTGAATATATTAAACGAAAAATATATTTTTTTCTCATAATTTAATCACGTACCTTAACGTTGCAGATTTTGCCCTTGAATTAGTTTCTATTTCTTCTTTGCTGGGATAATATTTTTTTTTGTTTGGAAACTTAAAACTTTCTACATTGTTACAAACACATATTGCAATTGAGGGATCACAAGTACAACCACTGGTTAACTCATTCATAAATTTTTTTACAATTTTATCTTCAAGGGAATGATAAGAAATACAAACTATCACTCCATTTTTTGAAATTACATCTTTTATGCTCGTTAATGATTTTCGTAACTCATCTAACTCATCATTAACTTGAATTCTGATTGCTTGAAAAATTCTTCGAATACTTTTATCAATATAAATTGGATTTTGTTTTGGTAAAGCATCTTTAATAAGTCTCACCAAATCCTTTGTTTTGTAAACTGGCCGATTATCTACTATTTTTTTTGCGATTGAATTGGAATATCTTTCTTCTCCATACTTTTGAAAAATTAGCTTTAACTCTTCATAAGAATATGAGTTGAGTAAATTTTCGGCATTTAAAGATTCTTGTTGATTCATTCTCATATCTAAATCAGAATTAATTGAATATGAAAACCCTCTAGATGGTGTATCTATTTGATGACTTGAAACTCCGAGATCATAAAGAATTCCACTAATTGGAGTAAATGAATTCTTTTCTAAATAATCGTAGATTTTTGAAAAGTTTAACTGAACTACATTATGGTTGTTCTTTTTACCTGCAACCGAATCAAAATCTCGATCAAAACCAATCGTAGTGAATTTTTTTTCTGAATCAATAAATTCAAAATGAGAACCATCGCCATAGGTTGCATCAATAAAATAACCCTCTGGAACATCTTTGAGTAAAGAAGAGATTTCTTCTTTCATAACGCCAACATGTGGCATGTACCCAACCCTGTTACTGTTCATACCCAGCTCTCTAGAACTGGCACCAATTGGAAAGTTGGGCGGAGTAAGGGTGTTCCAATTTAGTTGTCTAGAGAGCTGGCTATGAACTTATCCTTTCACTTCGTTTATATTTGCAAATTCATGATCTGCTTCATTTTGAATTTTTTTCCAAACTTTTGAAGACCAAATTTCAATTGTGTTTCCTGTGCCTGTAACAGTAACGTCACCATTAATTGGAATACTGCTGTAATCTCTTAAGTTTTCAGGAATTTGAATCCTTCCAGCTGAATCAAGCTTTGAGTCAACAGCGCCACTAAATATAGCTCTTCTTAGTTGACGTGATGATTTTTCAGTTACAGGAAGATCAGCCATTCTCTCTGAGAGGAGTGACCAACTTTTCTTTGTAAGTATTTGTAGACAGTTATCTTGTCCCTTGGTGACTACACAGCCCTGTTGGAGCTCTCTTCTAAACTTCGATGGAATAACTACTCTACCCTTCGAGTCCATTGTGTGTTGATACTCACCAAGGAACACTTTTATCCGCCTTTCGTGCCTTGAACCACTTTGTGTCATTATATGACACTATATGACACTTTGCAACACAATTTTAGAAAAAAATTTATGCTGAAATGAGAAACTCTTTCCACTCCGGATCTGGGTTAGAACCAATAATTGTTTTAATCCAAAAATTACCTTCTGGTTTTAAAGGTGCTTGAACTAGCTTTAATATTGTTTGATTTAAATACTTATCTGCTTTTATAAGATTACATTTTTTACAGCATGCAACAACATTCTGCCATTCGTGTTGTCCCCCTTTTGATTTTGGAATAATATGATCAATTGACTCTGCTTGGTTACCACAATATTGACAAATATATTTATCTCGTATAAAAATATTCTCGCGATTTAAAGCAACTCTTCTAGCATACGGTGCTTTAACGTAATAATTCAAGGCAGCAACTTTTGGAATAGTGATTGTTGATGACTCAGATCTTATTTCAAAATTTGAATTTTTTATGACATTTATTTTGTTGGATAGTAAAAGTGATATTGATCTCTTGGCTGATGCAATAGAAAGTGGCTGATAAGTTGCATTAAGTATCAACGTTCTATGATTTTCAAAATTACTCATAATTAGATTTTAGAAGAGAAAAAGTAATTACGCTTGTAACTGTTGAGATTGGATATCATCTTCAACTCTTGTTAAAAGATTTAAGAATCTCTCTTTATCAAGCTCGAACTTCGAAATGTCTTCTTCAACTTCTTTGGCAACAAAATCAATAGTTTCAAAGAATGCCAATTGCCCTTGCTTTAAAGCGTCAAAAACTTCGTTCTCCTCGACTGAATAGATTGTTTCTCCGTCAGAAATAAGTTTTGTTTTTGATAACTGATCTTGTAAATCACCATTTCTGGTTAAGTACCTCCATGCACGTCTCACTCTTTGAATACTCATTCCATTATCTAATAATGTTTTGATTACTCTAAGTGAAACAATATCTCTAAATGAATATAGTTTTGGAACTCCTGGCTTACCGAAAGAAGACTGAATACTTGGAGAAACTAATTTAACTTTATCCCAATACCTTAGTTGATGAGATGTGCATCCTGATAAATAGCATGCTTGTTTAGATGTAAACGCGTCTTTCTTCAATCCCTTACTCCTTATTAAAATCAGACGTATTATTTAATTTAATTAATACTATTTGTTTTGTCTAGAGGTATCTTTGTTTCTTACCAATTTATAGATTTGTTTAAAATTCCACTCCTGAATATTTTCAGCATTGAGTAGTGATCTAGTATTGGTGACAAAAACATATCCTGACAGGGCCATTACTACAAATCCAACAACTGCAAATGCAGCTTGAATTGTATAAGTTCCAATCATTGTGAAAAATCCAAGAATAAAAGTTATGAATGAAATTGATATTCTAGCTCTTGAAAAATTTGACAATGTTAAATTTTCAACAGCTTTCTCAAGTTTTGGATCATCTTTAGAAAGACCCAATTCAATTTGCTTTAGTATTTCTTCTTCTTTTTTATTCAAACCCATATGAAGATTTTAATATATTCTGAAACTACTCTGTAATTAAGATGAATATATTTTTAAGGCATGGAGAAGTTAAAAATCCTAAAGATATTTTATATTACAATATACCTGGATATGAACTTTCAAAACTCGGAAAGTCTCAAGCTGAACATTCTGCTGAAGTTTTATCAAAAGATTTTAAAATAGAACAGATTATTTCCTCACCACTCCTCAGAGCTAGACAGACATCTGAAATAGTTAGCAATAAATTAAAAATGGAATTTTCTATATCTGAGAAGATAACGGAATGGGATGGATTGTTAAATTGGAAAGGTTATACATTTGATGAAATTATTGAAACTAATGAATATTTAATCTACAACGATGATCCAACAAAACTTAGTACCAATGAAACTTTTTTTGAAACATTTCAAAGAGTTGAGGAGTTGTACAAAAATAATAAGCATACATTATTTGTAACACATCAAGACACAATTAGATCGTTCATGTTTTATAAATTAAAGTCTAAGAAATTTAACCAAGATAAACCGGGCCATTGTGAATTACAATATATTGAAAATGATACTCTTCAAAAATATACTAACCCCGTCTAGGTAAGTATATTATAAAGTATTATTAAAAAAATTCCAAAAAATGAGCAAAAACTAATTACTCCAACTAATGGTTCTATTGTTCTTAGTATTTTTGAGTTGACTTTTTCAAGATAATATAAAACTAAATACTTACTTCCAAGAAAAGATAGGAACCCTGCAGCGATGAAATATACAAAACTAAATAACGATAACCATGGATTTACAAAATTCATCTTATATTACAATACTCATGCGTATGGTATTTAGTAAAAAATTTAAATTTATTGTATATTTTGTAGTAATTCTTTTATCTATTTATATAGGTTACGTATTGGGTATTACTTTTTGTTCACAAAACTGTCAAACTACAATTTTTATTAACATTTTTATAACTAATGTCGTTATGGTAGGTGGTGTTTTTACACTTGTTAGGTTGTCCGAAAAATCAATTACAGAATGGAATGACGATAATTACTATGAAAAAGATTGAATTACTTTAATTATTTTTTTTATATTTTTCGAATCAATATCCTTATGTAAAACAAACCTAACAACTTTTTCTCTCAGATATCCTGCTTTAATTTTGCTTTCCAATAACCTTTCTAAAAACTTATCTGAATTTTCAAGAGATACAAATTCCAATAAGACCATATTTGTCCCTTTATAAACAACTGAATCCAAACCATTAATCTTATCTTTGTTAATTGTTAATTCATCATAGATTTTTCTAGCTTTTTTGTGATCGTCTAATAAATTTTCCCGATTAATTAATGCAAATTTAGCAGCAGATGCAATTATTCCAACTTGCCTCATCCCCCCTCCTATCTTTTTTCTATATTCACGGGAATCATTTATAAAACTTTTTGTTCCAAGAAGTATTGAACCTATTGGGGCTCCGAGTCCTTTTGAAAAGCAAAAAGTTAAACTGTCACAGTATTCTCCATAATTAGATTGTGTATCATTTTCTAAAATTGCATGCCAAACACGAGCACCATCTACGTGAAGTTTTAAATTATTAGAGAAAGTGTACTCATATAGTTTTTGTATATCCTCAAAAGGAATAATCGATCCACCTGATGATAAATGAGTATTCTCAATTGCGACGGTAGATATATTTGGTTTATGATAAAAAGATTTTTTAATTTGAGTATCTAAGTCCCCTAAATCTAGATTGCCATCTTTATGCTGAACATTTCTAAATTGAATTCTTGACAAAAATGACGCTGCACCATGTTCATAGTTTTGAATGTGAGAATCAGATGTTGTAATTACCTCATCACCTGGGTTGGTATGGTTAAGTAACGATATTTGATTACCCATAAGACCAGACGTTACAAATAAGCCAGCTTCAAACCCAAGAAGGTTTGCAGTAAATTCTTCAAGTTCATTAACTGTTGGATCTTCTTTATACTCATCGTCTCCAACTTCTGCTGTAATTATATGTTCAAGCATCTCTTTTGAGGGCTTAGTTACGGTATCAGACCTTATGTCAATCATTTTTTAATTCAAGCACTGTTTCTCAATCTCATCAATTTGTTTATTAAATGATTTTTTTTCAGATAGTACATAAATTATTTCAAAATTTTCTTGACTAATTGTTTTACCATCGAAGCTGAGATCCTTTGTACAATAACTTACGTTCAATCCATTTGATTTAGCTTTAGAATAAACTTCTATTTTTTTTATTAGATTAGTTATTTCTCCCTCCCATTGATTGGTTCCTAAACCATATTTGAGGGCTAGGGCGTTTAATTTTTGTGATGAACCACCAATAACTAAATTTACGTTATTCACTTGAAAACTTTTATTATCAATTATTTTTTTGATGACTTCTTCAATATTGTTGTCATATATATCTTTTTGTATTTCATATTTATCATCACCAATGCCAATACCTAGTGTAAAATTTTTAATTTCAATAAGCGGATTTATATAATTTTCCATTAACTCATTTATTTCTCTTTTTCTAATATTTAATACCATTGACCCTATTTGGAAATTTCTTTCATATTTATTTAGTTTTGATAATGCATCCATTATTTTGTAAACAGGAAGTTTTTTAATCTCTGGATTTACGCTGTGATCAAAAACATAAACTGTTTTGATTTCTAAATTATTTAATTTATCAATTTTTTTTTGGTATTCCTCCTCAAAGAAAGAACCATGTAAAAGTATTGAATTATAATTCACTATTTAAAGCTAGTAGTGCTGCACCTAACATCCCTGAATCTTCACGGGCTTTGCTTAATTTAATTTTTGGAAAATTTCTGTTAGGAAATTCAAAGTTTTTACTTATATATTCATCAAGCAATGGAACAAAATCATATGGGCTTTTAGTCATACTTCCACCAATAACAAATATATCATTATCGAACAGTTCAAATAAGGAAATTAAAGCATTTGAAGTATTTTGTATTATTTCATCTCTCGCATACTCTTCGTAATCTTCAAGATCAATTGATCGATCGAATAATAGAGAGCCAACTTTTTCTTCATAAAAAATATTAGATAATTTTGTTTCTTTATTTTTTTCATATAATTCCTGACACTTTTTTGTCCAAGCTTTTGCAGATATTACATCTTCTAAATAGGATCTTTCATTAATCAAGATGCGTCCAATTTCACCAGCATTACCACTACCCTTAAAAATTTCTGAATTGTAAATTATCCCCCCTCCTACTCCGGTACCAAATGTGAGCATTATTAAATTTTTATAATCATTTTTGAAATGTAATAAATATTCAGAATATGCAGCTAAATTTCCATCATTCTCTAAATATATTTTTTTCTCTTCAGAAAATCCAAGTTTTTTAAAATCGATAGAAAATTGCATATTTGTTCCATATTTAAAAATATAATTATCATTATCTACAAAACCTGGCATGCCAAGAGAAACTCTATCAGTTTCATCAGAAAATTTGTTATAGATTTCTTCAATTAATGAAAGGAAAGTATCTTCTCTTTTTGGGGTATCTTCTATAAATTTTTCTTTGATTTTAAGTTTTTCATCGACAAGACCACCTTTTATTGTCGTTCCACCAACATCGAATGCTAAAATTTTCATATTTTTAAAGATTCTAAATCTAAATAGCTACTAGTTGAACGAAAATATCCAACATTAATACATTTTGTACTGCCAATTATCCATTCATATGCTTTAGGTTGATGAACATCTCCAAATAATGAAAATTTTGGCTTTTTGTATTCTATAAATGTTTTTAAACTTTCCCATCCTTGTTCTTTTTTATTCGTAATTACATCTGTTATCAATTCATCAACATACGGAGGTGCATGTGTACATATAATGTCAACATCTCCTAATTTTTCTAATTTAGTTTTAAACTCTTCTTCTGTTATCTCTCCTCTTGCGTTTATTGGTGTTGGAACTCCTCCACCTGCAAAACCAAATTTTATGTTTTTATAATCAAGGACTTTTCCATCAATATTTATAACATTTTTTGTTTTAGTTTCTTCAAGTATTTCAAGACTATCTACATTGCCGGGTATCAAAAATACTTCAAAATTTTTAAGTATCTTAAATACCTCTTCGTACTGCTTGTATATTGAATCTTGTATTTTTTGCTGTTTTAATTCCCTATCTTCCGAAAATAATTGTTCCCACATTTTTTTTCTTTTAGAAAAATCATGTTTTTTTCTCAGCTGAATTAACTCATTTACATTTTCCTCTCCAAAGACATCTTTTGCGATACCATCTCCATTTCTGTAATCTATCCAGTTGATTAAATCGCCCAAAATTACCAATGGTCCCTTGTCTTTGGGCAATGTACTTAGGGATTCTAATCCATGATGAATATCTGATATAAAAATCATTATTAATTTATGAGGTAACCGCTCCTGAATCAGCTCCTGAAACTAATTTTGAGTATTTACTTAAAACTCCAGATTTGTATCTTGGTTCAGGAAGTTTATAGGACTCAAACCTTTTTGTAATTTCAGATTCTGTCAATTCCAAATTCAACTCTCTTTTTGATAAATTCAAATTTATTTGATCACCATTTTGACATATTGCAATAGGTCCTAGATCGAAACTTTCTGGTGTTACGTGGCCAATACATAAACCAGTAGTTCCACCCGAAAATCGACCATCAGTAATCAACAGGACATCTTTTCCTAAACCTGCACCTTTTATTGCAGCTGTAATTTGAAGCATTTCTCTCATACCTGGACCACCTTTTGGCCCCTCGTTTCTAATTACAACAACATCTCCTTTTTCAATCTTGTTATTGAATAACGCATCTAAAGCATCCTGTTCACTTTCAAAAACATTTGCAGGGCCAGAAAATTCATTCACTTCAATACCCGCTGTCTTTACAACAGATCCGTTTGGTGAAAGTGTCCCATTTAAAATAGCTATTCCTCCTTCTTTTGAAATTGGATTGTTTGGGAACGAAACTACATCTTGATTTTTTGGAATATCAATATTTTCTAAATTTTCACCAACAGTTTTTCCAGTTACCGTTAAACAATTAGGATCAATAAGTTTATTCTCAAGAAGGATTTTAGATACTACTGGAACTCCTCCAATTTTGTCTAGATCAACCATGTGATATTTTCCAAACGGTTTCATATCTGCAAGATGTGGAACTGATTTACCAAGCTCATCAAAAGTATTTAGGTCAAGATTAATTTTTGCTTCATAGGATATAGCTAACAAATGCAATACTGCGTTTGTGCTGCCTCCAAGGGCTAATACTGTTGTGATTGCATTTTTAAAAGCCTCTAAGGTCATGATGTCTCTTGGTTTTATATCTTCTTTCAATAAATAATTTAATTTCAAACCTGACTCTTTTGCTGCTGTTCTTAACCTTTGATCCTCAGCTGGGATTGAAGCAGTACCAGGTAAACTCATCCCAATAGCCTCACCTACAGAAGCCATTGTGTTAGCTGTAAACATCCCTGCGCAAGAGCCTTGTCCTGGACAGGCATTACATTCTATTTCATACAACTCTTCTTCGCTAATTATCCCCTTTTCGAAAGCACCAATTCCCTCAAAAACATCCACAATAGATATATCTTTTCCTTTGTAGACTCCAGGAAGGCTACTTCCACCGTATAAAAAAATTGCTGGTCTATTTATTCTTGCTGATGCCATCAACATTCCTGGTAGTGATTTATCGCATCCTGCAATTGTTACCATTCCATCGAACCTTTCTGCATGCATAACCAGCTCTACAGAATCTGCAATGACCTCCCTTGAAACCAATGAAGCCCTCATGCCCTCATGCCCCATTGATATTCCATCTGAAACAGCTATTGTAGAAAAAATCAATCCAGCTGAATCAGTACCATTTACTCCCTCTTTTGCGTGAATTGATAATTCTGGTCCAGTAAGATTACATGGAGTAACTTCATTTCCAGCAGAGACAATTCCAACTTGAAACTTATTGAAGTCATCGTCTTGCAAACCTACGGCTCTGAGCATCGCTCGTGCAGCAGATTTTTCAACTCCTTGTGTTACGTCATCAGAAAATTTAACCATAAATTAAGAATAGATAAAATATACTACAAAATCACTTAATTAAAAGGTCGAATTCATGAATAACATTTTGTGAAACCTCTCTTTTGTAAAATGATTCTTTGTTTATTGTTTTTAATCTGTCAATTCTCCATAAGGCCCAAACAGAATATAACCGTATTATTTCACTATCTGAATAAAGCAATTGATTAAATAACTCATAGCTGTTTGGTAAAGGATTATTTGCAAGTGCAATTATTGCGTTTCTTTTCAAGTAATCTGCATCTCTCTTTGGAACGTAAAACCATGAGAATTTTGAAATTAGTTCATGATTGTCCATATTTATTATTTCAATAAGATCAACTTCGAATGTTTTATTAATATTGATTAATTTATTCTGTCCTGGAGGACATGATAAAAGACAGTCATCACATCCATAAAACCTATTTGCAATTTTGATTCTTATTTCATGAGGAATTATTTTTGGAGATTGCAACCAATAAGATATACACTTATTTGAATCAATTTGATATTCGTTATCAATTGCACCGGTTGGGCATGAAATCTGACACATATTACAATTACCACATGAATATGATGCTTTACTTGGTGATTTAAAATCTTTTTCAACATATAAGTTGCCAATTAACTGCCATGGCCCCACAGTAGGAGTCAACATCATTGAACTTTTACCTTGCCAACCCATTCCAGATTTTTCAAAAAATAACCTGTCATAGTGACTTGGATTATCGATAAATTCATGAGTTTTTATATTTAGATCATCAAAATGATTCTTCAAAATATTAATAAATTGTTTAATTGGCTCGTAATAATCCTTAACAGCAAATCTTGCTATGGAACCTTTACCTAAAGGACTTGCAATACTTGTTTTATAATTTTCTCCGTAATTAAAACTGATAATAATACAAGATTTTGCCCACTTAAATTTATCTCCTAGCCCAGAATAATCAGGATTAGAAAAGGTAAATTTCATATCAGCATGTTTGTTTTCATTTTTGACGTGTTTTATTTCCTCTGATTTATTAACAAGTGAAGGCAAACTCACAGTTGATACACTCATATATTCGGGAACATCAATATTGTGTTTATTTAAATAATTAATTAAATTTATGTCTTTCATTTTTATAAGGTTTAACTATAGTTATTCGTAATGAAAAAAAGTGTAAATTTAATTTCTTTACTAGTATTAGTGCTTATGTAGCGCTCTTTTACTAGTATTGAGCGCCTCCCCAAAATAGGGAGGTTTTTTTTTGAAAGAAATGATATGAGTGAAGAAAAATTAAGTGGAGCTGAACTTGTCGTAAGAAGTTTAGAGTACATGAATATATCAACTATTTTTGGTTTACCTGGTGGTGCAATATTACCTGCCTATGATCCGCTATATGACAGTCCAATAAGACATATCTTGGCCAGACATGAACAAGGGTCTGGACATATGGCAGAGGGATATGCACAAGCAACAGGTGAATTAGGAGTTGTAATTGCTACTTCTGGCCCAGGTGCAACTAACTTAATTACCCCACTTACAAATGCTCTGATGGACTCTACTCCTCTTCTAGCAATAACTGGTCAGGTAGCTTCCGAAGCAATTGGTAATGACGCTTTCCAGGAAGCGTACACTGTTGGATTGACTATGGCTGCAACAAAACATAACTACTTGATAACTAGTGCAGAAGAGATACCACAAGTGTTACTTGAAGCAAAACATATTGCTACGACTGGAAGACCTGGCCCTGTTCTTGTTGATATACCAAAAGACATATTAAATCAAAAAGTTGAATGGATCGAGCCTAAATTAATAGAAATGCCAGGATACAAGCCAACATTAGAACCAAATCCAAAAATGATTAGTCAAGCAGCTGAATTAATAAAACAATCAAAAAAACCAATTCTTTATGTAGGTGGCGGAATTATTCATTCCAAAGCAAATCAAGAGTTATTTGAACTGGCAACGAAATTTAAAATTCCAGTTGTAACAACATTGATGGGAAGAGGTGCATTCCCAGATGGAAATGAACTATGTTTTGAAATGCCAGGAATGCATGGTAACTATACAGCGACTACATCAATTCAAAAATCAGACCTCTTAATTGCTATTGGTGTGAGGTTTGATGATAGAGTTACTGCAAATCCAAAATTCTTTGCTCAAAATGCAAAAGTCATTCATGCAGATATTGACCCTGCAGAAATTGGAAAGATTAGAGAGCCTGAAGTTCCAATAGTTGGAGATGCAAAAAGTGTAATAACTGGATTAATTGAAAAATTAGCTGATACAGATTTAAATACATCAGATTGGCTTGATGAACTAAATCAAATGAAAAAGGAATATCCTCTTTCATATAATCAAGAAGAAAAAGGGCCTTTAAAAGTTCCTTTTGTATTAGAAGAGTTACAAAAACTAGCCGACGATGATGCAATTGTTGTTTCAGGGGTTGGTCAACATCAAATGTGGATATCACAACATTGGAATTTTACGTCTCCCAATACCTGGTTAAATTCTGGTGGTTTAGGAACAATGGGTTATTCCTTACCTGCAGCTATTGGTGCAAAAGCTGCCTATCCAGATCGTCAAATTTTAGCTTTGGATGGTGATGGATGTTTCCAAATGACATGTCAAGAATTGATCACCGCTTCAACTGAAAATATTCCTATAAAAATTGTTGTCTTTAACAATGGAAATCATGGAATGGTTAGACAATGGCAAAAAATATTTTATAAAAATAGATTCTCTGCATCAGAATTAACACACCATACGCCTGACTATGTTGCCCTCGCAGAATCAATGGGGGCTACAGGATTAAGAATGATTGAAAAATCTGATGTAAAAAAAGTTTTTGAAAAAATGTTAGAAATTGATGACAAACCTGTCCTTGTAGAGTGCATAGTTGATCCAGAAGATATGGTTTTCCCTATGGTTCCAGCAGGAGGAAGTAACGATGTTGTTATTCTAAATGAGGATGATCTAAAGAAATTATGAGTGAGAGAATATTAAGCGTACTCGTTGAAGATAAACCAGGTGTATTAGCTCGAGTTGCCTCAACGATATCTAGAAGAGGGTTTAATATAAACTCTTTAGCAGTAGGACCAACCAATATTGAAGGTAGATCAAAAATGACAATTGTTACTGAACTTGAATCAGTTGAACAAGTCAAAAAACAGTTAAACAAATTAATTAATGTAATAAAGATTGTTGAACTTGACCCTGATAATACTATTGAATCTGAGGTCCTTTTGTTAAAGGTTTCAATAAACAAAGATACTCAAACTTCTGTGATTGAAAAAGCATCCCTATCAGGAGCAAAATCAGTAGATGTCGGACAAGACTATGCTGTTTTTGAAATGACTGGTTCTTCAAAAGACCTTGATAAGTTAGAAAATTTATTGAAGCCTTTCGGGATAATAGAAATGATAAGAGGTGGCCGAATAGCCATACAAACAAAACTATAGGAGAAGTTATGTCAGCAAAAATTATATATGATGACTCAATTGATGTTGAGCTTATTAAATCAAAAAAAGTTAGTGTAATTGGATTTGGTAGTCAAGGCCATGCGCATGCTTTGAATCTACATGATTCGGGTGTTGATGTAACAGTTGGTCTAAGAGAGGAATCAAACTCTTTCGATAGAGCAAAAAAAATGGGTTTAAAAGTAGAAAATCTTGAGAATGCTACAAAGAATGCAGACGTCGTAATGCTTTTATTACCTGATCAACTTATGGCGGATGTATATGAAAAAGATATAGCCCCATTTATGAAAGAGAGCTCTACTTTGTTTTTTGCACATGGATTTAATATACATTTTGGTGAGATTGTACCTCGTGAAGATATTTCAATAGCAATGATTGCTCCGAAAGGTCCAGGCCATTTATTGAGAAGAACTTATGAAGAAGGATCTGGTATGCCTTGTTTAGTTGCGGTCGAAAAAGATTTAAATGATAACACAAAAGATTTGGCCTTATCTTATGCGTCGGCAATAGGTGGAGGAAGAGCAGGAGTATTAAGCACGACATTTAAAGAAGAAACTGAAACAGATTTATTTGGTGAGCAAGTTGTTTTATGTGGTGGTTTGACTGAGTTGATACGTAATGGATTTGAAACATTAGTGGAAGCTGGATATCAACCTGAAAGTGCTTATTTTGAAACATTACATGAAGTCAAGCTGATAGTAGACCTAATGTATGAAGGTGGGTTTGAATGGATGAGGCACTCCATATCAGATACAGCAGAGTATGGTGACTTCTCAAGAGGCTCAAGAATAATTACAGATGAAACTAAGAAGGAAATGAAAAAAGTGTTGGAAGAAATTCAATCTGGAGCTTTTGCAAAAGAATGGATGTCTCAAGCTCGTGAAGGTTCTCCCTATCTTAAACAAGAACGTGAAAAAGCATCAAACCATCAAATTGAAAATATTGGTAAAGAATTAAGAAATATGATGCCTTTTTTAGATGCTAAAGATATCAAAAAAGATATATGAGTTCTGACCAGTTAATTATTTTTGACACCACCTTGAGAGATGGTGAACAAAGCCCAGGAATTGCTCTTACGCCGTCTGAAAAACTCCTAATTGCTCAACAATTAGAGAAACTAAAAGTTGATGTTATAGAAGCTGGTTTTGCTGCTTCCTCCCCCGGGGATTGGGAAGGAGTTAATCTCATAGCAAATAATATCGAAAATTCTACTATTGCCTCTCTAGCTAGGTGTGTTCAAGAAGATATTGAACAAGCTCATGAAGCAATAAAAGTTGCAAAGAAATCAAGAATACACGTATTTACCTCTACTTCTGATATTCACATGGAACACATGCTCAGAAAAACAAAAGAAGAAGTCTTGAAAGATGCTAAGGAGTCGGTAAGATTTGCCAAGAAACTTTGTGAAGATATCGAGTTTTCAGCGCAAGATGCAACAAGAACAGACCATGATTTTTTAATAGAGATATTAAAGGTTGCTGTTGAAGAAGGCGCAACCACAATAAATGTTCCTGACACTGTTGGGTATGCGACACCTAGTGATTATCTTGAGCTATTGAAAAAAGTTTACAGTGAAGTCAGAGGGAAAAATGAGGATGTAATCATCTCGACACATTGTCACAATGACTTAGGGCTTGCAGTTGCAAACTCATTAACAGCTATAAATGCTGGAGCGAGACAAATTGAAGGTGCGATAAATGGAATTGGAGAAAGAGCAGGTAATACATCAACAGAAGAAATAATCATGGCAGTCAAAACCAGACAGGATCAATATGGTGTTGAAATAAATGCTGAAACTACAGAAATTTCAGAAACGTCCAGACTTGTATCAAAACTAACTGGATACCCAGTTCAATACAACAAAGCAGTCGTAGGAAGAAATGCATTTAGTCATGAATCAGGAATACATCAGCATGGTTATTTAAGAAATACAATGACATATGAAATTATGACTCCTGATTCAGTTGGACAAGAGTCAAAAATAGTACTTGGTAAACATTCTGGTAGAGCTGGTTTTAAAGACGCTTTAGAAAAACTTGAAATTGATATTGATGAAGAAACATTCAATATAAGTTTTGAAAAATTTAAAAAGTTAGCAGATAGAAAGGGTGAAATTGTTGAAAATGAACTTCGAGCAATTATTGGTCAAGTTGAAATCAATGAAGCACCAGTGAAGCTTGTATCTGTATCAGTAAACAGTAAGGACCAATTTGCATCAGCAAAAATTACTTTAAGTGTTAATGGTGAAAATAAAACACAAGAAGCTGAAGGTGATGGAATGATTCATGCAGCATTCAAAGCTGTAAAAGAAATATTACACTCTGAGGCTGTATTAATAGACTACAGAGTTGAGAGTATAACTAAAGGAGCTGATGCTACAGCTGAAATTGTAACTATTATAAATGATGGACACAATCTTAAACAAGGAAGAGCTGTATCAACTGATGTGGTACAGGGTTCAGTTGAATCTTTTTTGAATG
Organism: uncultured Candidatus Actinomarina sp.; assembly: GCA_902597375.1. Classification (GTDB taxonomy): domain Bacteria; phylum Actinomycetota; class Acidimicrobiia; order Actinomarinales; family Actinomarinaceae; genus Actinomarina. The sequence continues at coordinate 18,814 of CACJXH010000005.1, forward strand.
CATTGAATAGGTAATATGAAAAAATATAAGATATCAATTATTGGTGGAGATGGTACTGGACCAGAAGTTGTTGATGAAACAATTAAAGTTTTGGAGCATACAAAATCAAAATTTAATGTTGAATTTGATTTTGTTGAAAATGATTTAGGTGGAGATAGGTATTTAAAATCTGGAGATCTAGTAACAGACTTAGACATCGAACAACTTGGTAATAGTGACTCAATACTTTTAGGAGCTATAGGACATCCAGACGTTAAACCTGGAATTCTTGAACAAGGAATTCTTTTGAAATTACGTAAAGAATTTGACCAGTACATAAATCTTAGACCAGTTGTTTTATACGAAGGTGTTGAAACGCCACTAGCAAATAAAACACCAGATGATATCAATTTTGTTGTTGTGCGTGAAAATACAGAAGGTTTATACGCTGGTGCCGGTGGCTACATTCACTATGGAACAGATAAAGAAGTAGCAACTCAAGAATCTATAAACACACGTAGCGCTATACAAAGATGTATTGAGTATGCTTTTGAATTTACAAGTAAAAATAATAGAAAAAAGATAACACTCTGTGCTAAAACAAATGTTTTGACATATGCTCATGATTTATGGGAAAGAGTCTTCTATGAGGTTGCAGAAACATATCCAGATATAGAAACGGACTATGGCCACGTTGATGCAGTTTGTATGTGGATGGTAAAAAATCCAGAGTGGTTTGATGTGATAGTAACAGATAATATGTTTGGAGATATTATCACAGACTTGGGTGCAATGATACAAGGAGGAATGGGTATTGCTGCGGGCGGTAACATTAATCCAAATGGAGTTTCAATGTTCGAGCCAATTGGAGGATCGGCTCCAAAATACACAGGTAAAAATGTGATAAATCCCCTTGCCTGCATTGCTGCTGCTTCAATGATGCTTGATGTATTAGGTGAAAAAGAATATGCCAATGAAATAGAAAAATCAATTATAAAAACTGCTCAGAATCTTGACTCTCTATCTGCTGGAAAAATGGGTATGAGTACCTCAGAGGTCGGAGACATGGTAAAAGAATTTATCTTGACTAATGGAGAATGAAAAAACTTATCTCCAAAATTTAATACTAAATAGAAGAATCGTCAGAAACTACATTGATTCAGATAAGCCTTATCCCGACCTATCTGAAATATCAAAACTGACAATAAAAATTCCAACTGCTGGTTTTTCAAGAGGGATAGAAATTATCTCAGTAGAAGACAAAAAAAATATTCAAAAATTAGCAATTTTTGCAAATGAAAAAAATTACTTAGATAAAGGATTTAGTAAATGGATATCCAATTCAAAAGCAATTTTTTTAATTTTGATAAACGAAGAAGCTTATCATGAAAGATATAAAATGATGGATAAAGAAAATGAAACTAACTCTACAAATTGGAGTGTCCCATATTGGTATGTTGATGCTGGGGCTGCAATGATGAACTGTATGTTATTAATCGATGAGACTGGATTGAAGAGTGGATTTTTAGGTTCGCATAATATGGATATACCTAATATCAAGTCTCTATTAGATATTCCAGAAGAAATAAACATATTAGGCTTTGTAACAGCAGGTATTGAAGATACTTCGAAGATGGTTAAAAAAAATAAAATTTATAAGAAAAAACTAGTGCACAAAGAAAAGTATGAAAAATAAGGAGATATCTTCGCTTACAAATCCTGAGCTTAAATTTTTAATCTCATTAAGGAAAAATAAAATAAGAAGATTAGAGAAGAAATCTCTAGCTGAAGGTTATCGAGAAAATATCCAACTTATTAACTCAGATTATGATATTGATACGCTTTATATATGTAATGAGTTATTTGTGGGAGAAAATAATTCTGAATTAATAGAGAAATTTAAAAATAAAAATGTAAGGATAGTTGAGTTAACAAAAAAAGTCTTTAGTGCATTATCATATCGTGACAAGCCTGACGGAATAATCTCTTTATTCTTTACAAAAGATTTAAATATTGAAAATGTTGATTTATCTGGACCGGTGTTGGTTGTAGACGCCATTGAGAAACCTGGAAACCTTGGAACAATGATTCGAACTGCAAGAGCATTCAATTTCCTTAATATAATATCGTCAGATGGAGTTACGGATATTTACAATCCGAATGTAGTAAGAGCCTCAATTGGTCATATTTTTAACATAAATCTATTCTCAGAAAAATCAAAAAAAATTGCTACAATTTTAAAAAATTTAAATTACGAAATAATTTCATTAGATCCATATTCAAAAAAAAGTATAAAATCTTATAAAACAAATATAAATTACGCATTAGTGATTGGATCAGAGCAATATGGTATATCAGATGTATGGAAGGAGAATGCAACAGAAATGCTAAAAATTGATTCAGAAATTCAAGTTGATTCTCTGAATGCATCAGGAGCTGCGGCAATTGGAATGTGGGAGCTTTATAAAAACCATGATTGAAAAATTATGTATATTGGATATCGAAACAACAGGTTTTGAACCAGAGAATTCAGAAATATTGGAACTCTACATTCTTAAAGTTGCTGATAATGAAATTATCGATGAATTTTATAGCTTATTTAAACCAAATCAAAAAATAGAAAATTCTAACATCCATGGAATCACTGATGAGAAGGTTAAAAACGCACCTACTTTTCAAGAAATGGATAATGAGATAACTAATTTTGTAGAAGATACAATCTTGGTTGGACACAACATAAACTACTTTGACTTGAAATTTCTAAATTATTATCTGCAAAAACCATTAAAAAATAAAACAATCGATACTGTTCAACTAAGTAGAAAAAAACTTAATGAAAAAGTTAAAAATCACAAATTGATAACAATCGCGGAGTACTTTGATGTATCTAAACCAACGCATTCCGCAAAGGATGATGTAATTACAACTTTTGAAATTTATAAAAAACTATCGTCAATAGAATAAAATTGTGTCAGAAATATTTTTAAAATCGAATGATTTGAGTCTAGGTTACTCAAACCAAATAGTGATAAAAGGTATGAATCTTAATTTGTTTGATGAGAAAAATTATCAAATAATTGGAAAGAATGGAGCTGGTAAAACTACCCTTATGAACTTTATTTCATCAAATTTTGATGGTACAAATTTTGAGTCAAAAGTTGATAGATTAAAAATATCTGTAAATCAGATATCTTCTACCCCAACATTAATATATGATCTCACACTTGAAGAAAACTTGAATTACTTCACCTCAGATTCATCGATATCGACAGAAGATAAATTAAATGTAGTATTCAAATATATACCAAGAGATTATTTGGATGAAAAAGTAAAAAATTTTTCAAGCGGAATGATTCGTCGAGTTGAATTATCGATAATTGAAATAAAAAATCCATCAGTGTTTTGTATTGATGAACCATTAAACTTTCTAGATTCAGAGGGAGTCTCATTACTAACAAACCTCATTAAAAATAGATCTTCAAGTAGTAAATGTAATATATTGTCATCCCAAGAGTTTGTAAAACTTCATGACGTAGATTTTGAGGTTATAGATTTAGATGAAAATTAACAAGTATATCTTAAAAAAAGAACTTTTAATTGAGTTGAAAAATAGTTCTTCTCTCTTTTTAATAACGCCTACGATGTCTGTTTTGATAATAATTTTTCCAATTTTGATTGAGAATAGATTTGCGGTAGATGAAGATTTATTCATAATTTCACGTTTATTATTTTTAATTATTTTTTCAACCCTTTTTGCGATTAGAAAGCCTATAGTGTTAAATCAGTTAACCAAAGAATTAAATTTTGGTAATTACATGAAAACAGAGTTCTTCAATAGTAAGTCACTTGCTGAATTTTTAATTTTTCTTCCACAAGTCTTTATTTTAAACATACTATTTTCAGGATTTACAAACTCAAACGTAAACACCTCGTTAATTAATTTAATTTTATCTATGGTCTTTTTTGCTGTTAACGTTTGTATGATAAATATAATTTTTCAAATATTTACAAGTTTTAATAATCGATTCGTACAATTTATATTAATCGTTCCAATGTACCTTGCTCTTTCAATATTTATAGGTCCTTTATGGCTAGGGTTAGGTCAGGAATTAGCTAATATTTATTTATTGATGTATTTAGGTATAACTATTTTTATATTTGGCACAACAAATTACTACATAGAGAAAGTTAATTTACGATGATGCTTTACGGACCGCTTCTTGTTTGGCTGCTAATAAGTGCACTGGGTCCATTTGATACTGTTCAAGGGCCTTCATCAAAACTACTTTATGTCCACGTCCCTACTGTTTGGATTGCTTATCTTGCGTACACCCTGACTTTTATTTATTCATTGCTTTATTTAATTAAAAAAAATCCAAAATATGATTCAAGAGCAGTAGCAAATGCAAAATCAGGTGTTTTATTTACTGCAACTACCCTTATAGCTGGATCTGTATGGGGTAAATTTACATGGGGAACATGGTGGGTTTGGGGCGATGCAAGACTAAATTTAACTGCAATATTGCTACTTGTTTATCTTGGGTATTTAGCTTCACGAAGATTCAGTGATGATATAGCTAAAACTGCAAAAAATTCATCATTTATAGGTATTTTTGGAATTATTCAAATACCAATTTTACATTTCAGCGTTATCTGGTGGAGATCAGTTCATCAACAAGCATCCATATTAAGCCAGGAAACTGTATCAAGTGGAGATGCACCAATGTCCCCAGATATACTTACGACTCTTTTGATAAGTGTTGTATTGGTCACACTGGTTCATGTATTCTTATCAAAAAAATTCAGAATTACTGCTGACCAAATATGGGATGATTATCTAAATCCCAAATCAAGGGCTAAAATCTAAATAATAAGTGAAAAAAAATTTATTTTTTATCCTAATTGGAATTGTAATTATCGTTTTTGCAAGTATCAGAATTGCTTCGAATAATACCATTTATTATTACACAACTACTGAGGCTAACTACTTATCAACTACCTCCAATGAACGAATTAAGCTTGGTGGATTTGTAGTATCTAATTCAGTAGTAAAAGGAGACCTTGGAGTTACCGAATTTTCAATCACTGACGGAAATATAATCATGGAAATAAGCTTTGATGGTTTCATTCCAGAGTTATTTCAAGATGAGATGGGTGTGATTTTAGATGGTTATTTTGATAGTGGAATTTTTTACTCTGATGATATGTTGGTTAAGCATGATAATGAGTATATTTCAGAGGATGGAGAAGTTTATAACGTAGAAAATTATAAAGAATGATATCTTCAATTGGAATTATTTTGACTTGGTTTGGTTTTTTGAACTTGATCTTGATGTGTTTTTCAAATAAAAAAAATTTATTTCAAACTCTTGTAAGAATAAATTTATTTATTCATTTCTTGCTATTTTGCTTGCTTGAAGTTGGTCTTTTTTTAGACGACTTTTCACTTTACTATATAGCAAATCACTCAGCTTCGAGTACGCCGCCAATGTACAAATTTGCCTCACTTTGGGGTTCATTAGATGGTTCAATACTTTTGTGGAATTTGGTCTTAAGTATTTATTTTTATGTATATGTTAAATTTTATCGAGCTACCACAGAGCTTTATGACATAAAAATTTTTGCAATGATAATTCTTTTTTTTAATGGATTTACTATATTTAGTTCCTCTCCTTTCTCAGGATGTATACAGTTAGCATCTATTGGATGTCAAGACTTCACATTATTACCCTTTCAAGATTTAGTATTATCTGAATTTGGAAGAGGGCCTAACCCCTTACTTCAAAATCATCCATTGATGGCAATACATCCCCCTGTATTATATTTTGGATATATAGGGCTGGTTCTTCCCTTTGTAATCGCTACAAGCGAACTATTTAATAGATACAAAGATGAAAATTGGATAAAAATTGCAGAAAAAGCAACTTATTTTCCATGGGTGTTTCTAACAGCAGGTATTTCTTTAGGAGCTGCATGGTCATATGAAGTTCTTGGATGGGGTGGTTATTGGGCTTGGGATCCCGTTGAAAATGTTTCCTTTATACCGTGGTTACTTGCAACTGCCTTTTTACACTCTTCAAAAACGCAAATTAAAGAAAAAACTCTGATTAATTGGAATTACGTTTTGGCCTGTTTAATGTTTTTATCAGTTATTTTTGGAACATTTATTACTAGGTCTGGTGTATTAATTTCTGTTCATGCTTTTTCAAATGGAAGAATTGGAACTTACCTACTGATAGGATTATTAATTTTTACGTTTTTATTTATGTACATAGGTATAAAGAATATTGAATATTTTAAAACATCAAGAAAAGTTGAAAATATTTTTGGTAGATCAGGTTTTTTTGTTGCAAATAACATTATTTTATCTGCATCTGCATTAATTGTTTTAATCGGCACAATTTATCCAATATTTTATGAATCATTTTTTTCAAGACAACTTACTGTAGGAAGATCATTTTATGATATCTTAGTTGGTCCTCTGCTTTTGATCCTTGTTTACCTTATGGTGTTCTCGACAAAAATCGCAAAAGTCAATATGAATTTAAAAAAATGGATAATTGAAAATCAGAATGAATTAAACATTTCTCTCATTATTTCTATATTTTTGACAATTTACTATAGAGCATCGTATAAATTTGTACTTACAATATTTGGATCTGTTTTACTAATAATAATTATAGGAAAAAATGTAATATCAAAATATAAAAAAACAAAACTACAAGGATCTTATTGGACTGGTCAAATTTCTCATTTAGGAATTGGTATTTTTGCAATAGGATTAGTTCTCAATGTAACCCAAAGTTTTTCAAATGAATTGATAATATCTACCGGTGATACGGTAAATTTTGGAGAAAAAGAATTTATCATTTTATCACCATATGAAGAAATTAAAGAAGAAAAGAATGTCATAAATTTACCTATTAAATTCAATGATAAAGAAAAAAATGCGTCGTTAAATATTTTTAAAAATTCATCACAACAGGCAATAAGCTCTCCCGCAGTATTCAGAAATATTCAGAGTGATACTTACATAACAATAAAAGTTATCGATGATGATAAATTTAAACTTATTTTCAGAGAAAATTATGGAATATTTATTCTTTGGCTTGGCTTGGCTATAAGTTCCTCTTCTTTTTTGACAAGAGTGAGAAAATGAATAAATACATATCCATTATTTTACTACTTACTCTTTTACTTTTACCTTTAGTTATTTATGAAGATAATAATTCAAGATATGAAAAATTAAGTAAAAGCTTATTATGTCCAGTATGCCAAGGTGAGACTCTTTTTGATTCGCCATCAGAATATGCGGATGACATGAGATCAGTTTTAAAAGAGCAGATTGATAATGGAATGAGTGACAAACAAATAATGGACTACTGGACAGCAAGATTTGGTGAAAGAATAAATACCAATCCTCAAAATTCAAATTATTTTTTAATTTTATTTCCAATAATTTTTGGTCTTGTTTTTGGAGTACTTTTTTATAAAAAGGTAAGCAATGACTAAATGGATTTTATCCTCTCTTTCTGTACTATTATTTGTCGTTATTCTTTTCATCAACGTTGGAATCAATTCAGAGTTTAATGATGAGTTCAATACAAACTTATCAAATGTATCAAATGATGAAATGGAAGCTGTCATATTAGAAAATCCTGATATACATCCTATGAGAATGGCATTAGCAAACAGATATTTCGATGAAGTCAACTATTCTGAGGCTCTTCCCCACTACATGTATATTGCAGAAAATAGCTCTGATAGTGAATTAAAAAGTTTTGCATTAGCCCAGATTGGTTGGATGGTATTTGAATCAAATAATGTTGAAGTAGCAACAACTTATATAAACGAATCACTAAAAATAAATAGTGATTCTCTAGTTGCCAAATCATATCTTGGAATCATATACATACAAGATCCTGAAACAAAAGCTGATGGAATAGAAATACTAAACTCAGTTGTTAAATCAGATAAGTTAAGCAAAGACGATAAAACATTTATCAGTGAAATTCTTGAAAATTATGAGAAGTAAATTTTCAATTTTGTTTATTGTCCTCTTCTTTTCCTTGTGTTCTAATTCGTCTGATGTAAATTCAGATAAAATTATAATTTCAAATCTTGATCTAGAACCATTGCTTGAAAATGTTGATGTAAATGAACTTGACACTAATTTTTTAATTATAAATTACTGGGCATCATGGTGTTTGGAGTGTATAGAGGAACATGAACTATTAATTTCTCTTGCAGAAACAAAAAAATTAGAAGGAAAAGTTGCAATGGTAAGTTTTCAGGATAGCAGAGATAGTGCTATTGAATTTTTAAATAATTATGGATATGGCCAAATAATTTATGCAGTAGATACTCAGAGTAAATTAGCAATTGATTCAGGTGTTTTCGGTGTTCCTGAAACACATATAATTGTAAATGGAGAAATCGTAAAAAAATTTATCGGTCCATTAAGCCTTTCAAATGTAGAAGAAATAATAAATAATTTTCCATAAGAGATCGAATTAATACTATTGTTAAATTGTGAGGTGGATAATCGCGATTTATCGAGGAAAGTCCGGACTCCAAAGAGCAGAGAGCTGGGTAACTCCCAGGCAAGAAATTGACGGAAAGTGCAACAGAAAGTAAACCGCCTACTTGGTTAGGTAAGGGTGAAAAGGTAGTGTAAGAGACTACCAGTAATTTAAGAGATTAAATTAGCTTGTAAACCCCTCTCGGAGCAATACCAAAAAGCAATTAGCTTGCTCAGCTAAAAATTGTGGGTAGGTAGCTAGATATATTTGGTAACAAATATACAAGATGGATGATTATCTTACACTATGTGTAAACAGAATCCGGCTTATAGCCTTACAAAAACTTGGGTGCCTCTTTACTGAGGCACCCACCTAAAAATTCAATGTTATTAATCTACAAAGATGACAAAATTTTCTTATTTTCTGGGTTCTGAACAATGGCAACCTGAGACTTTATTGAATCACGCACAATTAGCAAAAAAAGCAGGATTCGATATGGTCACAATCTCTGAGCATTTTCATCCATGGGTTGACGATCACTCAGCATCAAATTTTACATGGACAACACTTGGAGCTCTTGCAAAAGATTTAAAAGATATGGACTTAGGAACAGGAGTTACGACACCATTGTGGAGAATTCATCCTGGAGTGATTGCTCAAGCATCCGCAACAGTTGATAGACTAACAAATTCAACTTTTCATCTTGGTGTTGGTACAGGAGAAAATATTAATGAAGGACCACTGGGTTACAATTTTCCAAAATATGATGAGAGAGCTAATCGAATGAAGGAAGCACTTACAATAATAAGAAGACTTCTATCTGGAGAAAAATTAACATTTGAGGGAGAATATTATTCAACTAATTCTGCAAAATTATACTCCCCTCCTCTTAAAGAAGTTCCAATATGGCTGGCAGCAGGAGGTCCTAAATCATCTATGCTGGCTGCAGAATATGCGGATGGACTTATGATTAGTGTAAAGAATCCTGCAGAAGCATATGAAAAAGTAATTAATCCCTCTATGCAAAAATCTGAGGAGCTTGGTAAGTCTAAATTAAGAGTTCATACATATAGGTGGACAATGTTTGCTGATAATGATGAAGACGCATGGGAGTCACTAAAATCCTGGAGAGGTCTTCGAGCACCTAATAGATTACAAGAATTAGATCCAATGGTATTGAGAGAAACAGCAGATTCGTTAGATCGTGAAGAGCTTATGTCTAAATTCTCTAGAGCAGGAACAGTTGATGAACTTATGGATATCTATAAACCACTTGTAGATGATTTTGAATCAGAAATAGTGACAATTCAAATATCATCAATTAATCAAGAAAAAACAATTGAGCTTTTAGGTAAAGAGCTCTTGCCTAAGTTAAAGAAATAAAATTTGTTTAAATTATTTTTTATTGGGCTAGTTGGTGGCTTACTTTCGGGTTTGTTAGGTGTTGGAGGTGGTGTTATATTTGTTCCACTTCTGACTTACATGACAAATAAAAATTTTAAAATTAACACTGGAATTTCCTCTATGGCAATCATATTTGTCGCATCTGCAAGTGGATTAACATACATACTCAATGGTATTTCTCTAACTTTTAACATTTTTTACCTTATAATTGGAGGAATTTTTGGTGGATATATTGGAAGTAAAATTACAGCAATAATCAAAACAAAATCACTCGAAAGAATATTTTCAATATTATTGATAATTGTTGCAATTCGAATGTTTTTAAATACGAGTTTCCAATCTGCTTTCAATGAAAATCCTATGTTTTATATCTTTATAGGTTTAATAACTGGTATATTGTCAGGATTATTAGGTATTGGTGGAGGTATTGTAAGAATCCCTTTATTAATTATTTTCGGTGGACTTGAAAATATAGTTGCTCAGGGATTTTCACTGATAGCTACTATTCCTACTGCAATGACAGCTGCAATAACAAAACTTAAAAGTAGTCCAGATTTAATTAAGCAAGGAACGTATATTGGTGTTTTTGGAATCATCGGCTCGATTATTGGAGCAAATACTGCTTTTTTGCTTAGTCAAAATATTTTAAATACAATTTTTGCAATATTTCTTTTATTAGTAAGCGTTAATCTTTATCTAAAAAAAGATTAAATTAGACCCTCTTTAAAGAAAATATCCGCTTTCTCTACGGTATTAATTTTTGAATATAAATAAGAAAAGCCAGCAACCTCTTGAAGAAGCAAAATTAAAAATCCTCTAGAAGTTGTATCAACTGAATCGAAAGGAAGTGGGAAAAATAAAATATGCTGGTTTAACCACATAAAATCTAAAAACTGATGAAGAAAAATACCAATAGCAACTAACAAGAAATTATTTCTAAATGCGGTCTTTCTTCTAGTTAGTATCATTGTGATGATCAATATCGTAACACTAAATATTAATGTATGACCAGGTTGATTATAAGCAACTTTAAAGCCGACGATGTTGAATAAAAAATCAACAAAATCTGGAAGTAATGCTCCTCCAGCTAAATACCGGAGATCTGCGCCATAATCTTTATAAACATATCTAAAAATAAAAATTGAAAACCCAACGTGCCAAAATAACATATTATGAATCTAAAGCTAGGTTGGCTAATTCGTCTGCACGTTTATTGTTTTCTCGATATATGTGATTGATACTTACAAATTCAAGCATTTCAATATGCTCCAAAATTTTATCTCTTAATGGCTTTAAATTATTGGATTTTACTTTAAAGTTTCCGTTTACTTGCTCTACAACTAATTTAGAATCTAGAAATATTTCGAGATTCATAAAATCATTTTTTAAGCAATATTCAAGTGCACTATCTAATGCTAAATATTCGGCCTCATTGTTACTGGCTATTCCTATAGTTTTAGATATCGTATGAATTTCTTTTCCATCAGTTTCTATACTTACACCTATTGCAGCTTCACCAGGGTTGGAACGAGACGCACCATCACAAAAAACTTTATACTTCATATAACGACACCATCACAGTAACTACATTGCTGAAATTTTGTTTTTAGAATTTGTTCTATCTCAGAAGAAGTTAACTCTACCCCACAACAACCACATTGGTTCTCATTACGATATGCGGCTATAACTTCTAAGCCTCTTTTTTTTAAATTATCATATAGCTCTTTAAGTTCATCAGGAAAAGTTGAGATAAATTCAAGTTTTTCTTTTTCTAAATCAGGTATTTGTTTATCAATTTTATCCCACTCATTTTTTACAATTTTTGATAAATTTATTAATTGATTTTTAATATCTTCCAAAGAATTTTCCCAATCGTTCATAATTTGCAATTGATCCCCATTTTGTTCTTTTAATTCTTTTAGTTCTAATTTCAATTTATCAATTTGTATTTTTAGAGATTCTTTTTGATTTGAGTAATTTAATGTTTCACTTGGATCTAAAGTATCACCTGATAATTTTTTTTCAATTTCCTTTATTTGAAGTTCTAAAGATATGATTTTTTTTTCATTATCTTCTTTTTTTAAAAAAAATTCACTTAATTCCTTTTTATTTTCAGTTATTTTTTCTGATAGTTCTTTGTAGTTAAGTTCTAGTGATTTCAAATTTATTACATTTTCACCATTACTTTTTGAATCAATAAGTTTATAGATTTTGTTATCTAAATCTTGAAGCTCAACTAAATTACTTAATAAAAAAGTCTCATTCATAATATTTTCTATAAATATAATTTAATTTTAAATCTAATTCTTTTTCTAGTTTTTCAACAAATTTTTTCATACCTGGAATTTCGGTTGATATGTGACCTACTTGTATAAGTCCTAATTTTGCCTCATCAGCTTTTAACAAGTACCTATGCGAAATATCTCCAGTAATAAATACATCGACTGAGTCAATTATTTCATCAATAAACTGAGTACCAGATCCAGGTAACACTGCAATGTTTTGAATTTCTTTTATCTCATTAAAACACTCATTAGTTCGAATAATTTTTGTATTTAGTTTGTTTTCGACCTCCTTTTTGAAATCAGCTGGAGAAATTTTATTGATTGTGCCCTTACGTCCTGCTCCAAAATTATCAACTGAGTTAGCAAATATGGATACATCAGACATTCCAAATAACTCAGCTAATGTTTCCGCATTGCCTTCTTCGCATACATCTTGAGCGGTATGTATTGAAATTACATTTATTGACGAATTAACAAAACTCTCCGTAATCGTATCAGGTAAATAGGTTTCAACCTCATTTTCATCAATTATACGTTTGTATGGTGGTGGATGATAAGTTACTACTGTATCAATATTATTGTTTTTGCAGTATTCAAGTAAGGATTCTTCAAGCTCATGACCTACTGTCAAGTTTTCTACTTGATTACTCTCATCCCCGATCAAAAGTCCTACACTATCGTCTTCAAATGCATGATTTAAAGGTGTTAATTTATTTATATGCTTAAGAAGAATAGAAACGTTCACTTATTTTATAGTAATAACGATTTTTATAAAGTTTTTGCAGTTTTCCTATTATGGTAATTTGCCCAAATAACTAAAAATGTAGGAAGAATCATCAGAGATGCAATCAATGCAAAGCCAATAGAAACTAAAATAACAGTTCCCATTTGTTGAAAAGGAACTAAGGAAGATGTCGTTAAAATACCAAATCCTGCCATGGTTGTAAATGCACTACCAAATAGGGAACCTCCCGTGGTTTTTAATGTCGTCCTGATAGCTTCAACAGGCTCGATGCCTGAAGAGATTGTTTCTCTAAATCTATTTGTTACATGAATTACAAACGGAACACCAATACCGATTGCCAATCCTGATAATGTCGAGGTTACAGGGTTGAGTGGTATATCTAATAAATACATACCCATATAAGTTCCAAGTACAATTGCTGCTACTGGAAGTACTGTTATCACTCCTAAGAAGGGTCTTCTCATATCGATCAAATAATATAAGACTAAAAATATCATTGAAGCTAAGATTGCAAACACCAAGGATTGAAATTGTGATGAGTTAATTAGTTCATTGACACTTTCTGTGACTATATTATCTGATGTAACACCTACAAAAATTCCCAGATCTGAAAGTGGTTCAAAAGCTTTATATAAATCATCTCTTATTTGGGCAGCTCCAGATGTCCCTGCAGAGGTTGTAATTCTAACTTGCATAGCTGAGATTAAATCATTTTCATTTACATATAAGCTAGTACTAAACGTGTCTTCGTCTGTTTCAAGCAAATATGTATATAAACCTTCTACATCACCACTAGAACTAACCTTTAATGCATCTAATCCTTGTCCACTCATAATTTGAACTCCATAAGTTCCTAACTGTCCAATTAAAGCCATATCAGGCATTGGTGGAGGTGCTTGAGGGTTTGCTGAAGGTGGTACTAGCATAGCTCCAAGAGATCCTACAACTGATTCAGCGGCTGCATTCCCAGCAAAAACTAATACATTTTCAACATCTGATAGATTGCTTAACGAATCGATTAAAGCATTATGAATTTCAGGTGTAGCGACATTGTCTGATTCAATTAATACACTTGTAGTTTCTCCAAATCCTCCACCAAATTCGTCTTGTAAAGTATTAAATGTTTTGACCGTTGGACTATCTGAAGGTAAGAAATCTGTAAAATTGAACACTGTTGATATGTTTGTAAAACTATAGTAACCATATCCACCAATTCCTAAAATTAATGAAACTGCGATAATCTTGAGTCGTTTAGGAATTATTGAAGTTGCTTCTGACAATTTGTTAAAGAGTTTTTCTCCAGATGAAGCAAATGCATCGGTATCGATTGTGTTCTTCCGTTCTGATCTCTTATCAAGTAATGTTCTAATAGCGGGAACGAGAGTCATTACCAAAATAAATGCATAGAAAATACCCAATGCAGTTGTTATTCCAAAATCTTGAAGTTGAGTTAATGGTGAAACAATATTTGTCAAAAACCCAACCATTGTTCCTAACGTTGCAAGCGTTAAAGCAATTCCAACAGAACTTAATGTCTTAGAAGCAGATGTATTGACTGAGTTTTTTAAACCTAATTCTTCTCTATACCGTCCAGTAAAGTGAATTGCGTAGTCTACTCCTAAACCTAGGATGATGATCGTTGAAATTTGTGAAAGTTGATTTGGTGCTCCAATTATATCTAAATAGCCTGGTCCAAGAACAACACCAATTCCTTGCATCCATAATATAGCTAGCATTATTGCAGCCAAACTATTGAATATATCTGCGAAGGTTCTTCGAGAAGATTTAAAAAATCCAAATGTTTTTGTTGGTTTTATAAAGAAAATAAATGCAAGAACTAAAAAGATAATACCAAAAGCTGCTCCAAAAAGCTGGGCTACTTCTTCTAAAAAGTCATCTTGTTCATCACCAAAAAGTAGTGCTAAAGAAAATCCAGCAATATCAATATTTTCAAAGTCATCACTTAGCTCTAGTAATTCTTTGTTTAATTCATTTTCTAATCTTGGTTGAACTTCGAAAGCTCCCTCAAATCCATACTCACCTTGAATTATTGCTGAATTGATTGTTATTATTCCTAATCCTGCCGTTGCTGTTACTGCTTCTTCATCATATGAGCTAGATAAAAGCGCAGAAGCAAACTGTTGAAATTCTGGAGGCATTTGTGCTGATGTAGCCTTATAAAGTTGTTTAAATTGTTCATCAGTCAAACTGCTAACATCAAGCATTGGATTAAATGCTTTAGCAACATCTATGGGAGCAAAAAACCCTTGAACTAACCCTTGATTTGGATCATTTACAAGATAATCGTACAATTCACTACTTTCAATTACTTCAATCGCTGCTGTATAAGTCTCGTAACCTTCAACTGTAAGAACATCTTCACCTTCAAAAACAAGTTGAAGAACACTTTGTGTTCCTGATCCTCCAAAGTAATCTGAGAGTTTACCTTGAGCTTCGATTTCTGGAGTATCTATTTCTCCTCCAAATCCAGTATCCAATTCCTCAGCTTGAGTTGTCATATATCCAAAAAATCCTGTGATTCCCAAAATAACAATAATTGTTATTACGGGAAATTTAGTTGCAGCAGATGAAAAAAAGTTTGTTAATAATTTCATGTTTGAATCTTAATTGGCATTATTAAATATTAAACAACGTAAAGATTTACTTGTATTTTAAACATTAAAAGTTTGTTAAATATTTTCTGATAACTTACATATAATTATTATGTGAAAAAGTTGGGCCTTTTTTTTGTGTTAATATTTTTATCGTTTCAAACATCAGCTTTTGGTCATGATGGTGAAAATGAGTTAGAAAGAAAGAAAATATTTTATGGTATTGAAAATTATGATGTAATTACTATTTCACAACCGGGTGTTCTTTACTACAGTGTGACAAACCAGATCATAAAATCAGTTGAAAATTTAGAAAGTAAAGTTACATTCATTGGTAGAGCAAATATTGGACTTGAAAAAGTTGTTAATACTGATGGTGTTGAGACTTTAAGTACTATGCCTAATTACCTCTACAACCTCTCAATTAAAACCATCGAAGGAAAATATGCTGATCTGTTTTATTCCGATGAAGTTTCGGAATTAATCAATGAAGACAAAATTATAATTTCTGATCTAACTGCAAAGCTATACTCAATCAACATTGGTGACATATTAGTTTTAGTTGGGATGAATGAAGAAACAACAGAACTAGAAGTTGGTGATATAATATCGGATCCAGAAATTGGATGGTTCGAAGGACTTGTGAGTAAAAAAGTTGGATACCAGCTGGGGATTAATAGAAATATACAGGCAATAATTTGGGATAGAAGAATTACTGAAAATCATTTTGTTGAATTGTATAGAAATATAAAATACAAACAATTAAGAGTTACTTTTAGGGATTCGAAACCAAATAAGAACTGGGTTCTACCTACTGCATTAATCAAAAACTATTTTGGTGATTTCCAATTAAAAGAGAGGGATGGAACCTGGATAACAATAGATCCAGATTGGAGAAATGAAAATATTGAAAGAAAAAGCATGCCAATTATTGGACGAGCTACATGTAATAAAATTATGTGGGAACCCCTTCTAGGAGCGCTTAATCAAATTATTAAAGAAGGTTTAGATGGTACACTTTCCAAAGAGGAGTTCCAAACATCTGGTGGCTGTTATGCACCAAGACGAATAAATAGATTTAATGCTGGAGGCGCTATCTCAAGACATGCTTGGGGTATTGCAATTGACATAAATGTAAAGTCTGGATATCACCCAAGAGTTGTTGAAATTTTTAATTCGTGGGGATTTGCATGGGGAGGAACATGGACGTCTCCTGATGAAATGCATTTTGAACTACGAGATTTGTCACCCAGTATTTCTCAAGCCAGCAGCTAACCCATTTACTGAAAGAAGTAGGGAAGTTTTTTCGTAGTCTGTTAATTCATTCATCTGTAATTTTTGCAATAATAAAACCTGAATGAGTGATAAAGGATCAAGATAAGTATCTCTGATTGATAAAGTATTTTTAAGAATTTTATTTGAATCAAGTAATTCTTTTGACTTAGTAATTCTCTTTATAGCACTTTCTACTTTCAATGATTCTTCAACAATATTCTCGTGTAGGTAACTAATTTCTTTTTCAACAAGATTTTCTGTGTAAAACCTTGAGATATTTAAATCTGTTTTGGCTAATGTCATTTCAATATTGCTTAATAAGTTTTGAAAAAATGAAGATGAGTTGTAAATTTTTCTTACTTCATTTATTCCAAATTTATTTATTAATTCTTCTAAAGCTGAACCTGAACCATACCAACCTGTAATTGTTTGTCGAGTTTGTGCCCAACCAAAGACCCAAGGTATTGCTCTATAGTTTTTAACAGAACTTACTTTAGATCTTTTAGAAGGTCTTGATCCAATATTTAAGATAGATAAGAGATTTACTGGCGTTACAGATTCAAAATAGTAAATTAAATTTTCATCATTAATCAAAGACTTATATTTTTGAGAAGATAATTTAGAAAGCTCATCAAGAAAAGAATGTTCATATTTTATTTCATGATTCTTAGTTTTATTTGCTTTAAAGAATGCAAATAAACCAAGTTTTAAATTTTCTATTGCAAGATTGGCTGTTGAGTACTTATCAGATATAACTTCGCCTTGTTCAGTGTATCTTATTGCATTTTTGATTGTTCCTTTGGGTTGTGACAAAATTGAATTATAAGTTGGTCCACCTCCCCTACTTATAGTTCCACCTCTACCATGAAAAAATGAAATATTTATATCATGTTTCTGACCAGTATTGAATAAGGCAATTTGTGATTTATATACTGACCATTGCGAAGACACAATTCCACCATCCTTATTTGAATCTGAGTAACCAAGCATTATTTCTTGACTGTTATTGAAATTTATTAAATGGTTTTTGTATTCTTTATTATCAAAAAGATTTGAAATTATATTATGAGATTCTTCTAAATCATCAATTTCTTCAAATAAAGGGACGAGCATCGGAATATCAGATCTATTTTTAATTAATTTTTTGCAAAATTTAAATAAATTTAACATATCATTATGGTCTTTAGTCATTGATAAAATTATTGAACTTATTACAGTATCACCATATATTTTTTTCCAGTATGGTATCCGTTTAATAAGAGTGGTAAATTCGGAATATTCTTTTTTAAAATTTTCTTTATATCTTAGGACATCTGCATTTTCTCTTATATCCATTTCGACACCATGAAACTTGAATTGATTTACATAATCAATAAAAGTTCTTAAATCTAGAGATGGAGAATTATTCTTAAAACATTTATTAACTTCTGTCTCAAATAAATTTAGATCATCCTGAAATTCACTAAAAGTATTGTATCCCTTTTTATTCTTCTGAAAATTTTCAAGTCTATGAAAAACAAGCGAAAGAAATATTCTAAATGGCTCATCAAAATTTATTTTGGTATAGTGACGATATTCTTTATTTAATACGTTTGAATATTCTTTAATCTTTGACTTAAGTAATTGAGGCTCATCTGCATATAAAGTTGAGATACTAAAACTCTCTGATAAATTTATAATTTTTTCTTTATAAATTTGAATAATTTGATTTGAATAAATTTTTAAAGCTTCTTCAGTAACTTTTAATGTAACAAATGGGTTTCCGTCTCTATCTCCACCTATCCAAGTACCCAGCCTTATTATATCTTTCTGAACTATATTGTTTTCAGTAAATGTCTTGTTAATTTCATCGTAAACATCTGTAT
This sequence comes from uncultured Candidatus Actinomarina sp., assembly GCA_902597375.1. Taxonomy (GTDB): domain Bacteria; phylum Actinomycetota; class Acidimicrobiia; order Actinomarinales; family Actinomarinaceae; genus Actinomarina. Next base: position 37,501 of record CACJXH010000005.1, read on the forward strand.
ACAAATTGTTTAGATAATATAAAAGAGTTTTTACCTCATCAATAGGATTTGGTTTAGTTGATCTAATTTCTCTGGTGTACCAAAGTTGGGTTATTAAATTATTTATTTCATCTAAATCACTTGATTTATTTTCAGAAATGATATTTCCAATTTTGTAGAGTTTTTTTAAAGTTGATTGTCTTGCACTCTCAGTAGGGTGTGCGGTAAAGACTGGTGAGAATGTGAGGCTTTCCTTATTTTTATCCAAATCATTTTTATCAATTTCATACTCAAATTTTTCTCTAAATACTTGCTCTGAAATATTCGAAAGATAAAAAAATAATGTGAAGGATTTGGTAAGGATTAAAAGTTCATTTTCATCTAAGGTTTTTAACCTTTCATAAATTAAATTTAAAAATTTAGAATTTTTTGATGATCTATATTTCTTTGAATTCACTCTTATTTCTTCAACTAATTCATACTTACCGTCACCAGCCTGTTGTTTAATTACGTTACCTAATTCACTTCCAAGAATATTTATAGTTTTTGATAAAGTGCTGAATTCCGGTTTTATTTTAGATTCTTTCTGCATCATCTATAAATTCGCTACCTGTTGCATCAAAAATTGGTACATTTGTTTTTGAAAAATTAATAGATGAAAATTCTGAATGTGGAGTATGCATTAATAACATATCATATTCTTCAAAATTTTCCTGAGATATTTCCTTATTAACTTCCTTATTATCAACTATCAAAGAATCAACAAATGGATCATAAAATGATATTTCAACACCCTTAGACTTAAAGTTTGCAATTATATCTAAAGCAGGAGATTCTCTGGTGTCGCTTATGTCTTTTTTGTATGCAACTCCTAAGATTAAAATTTTTGAATTTTTCATTGGTTTTTCTAACACATTCATTCTTTCAATTATTCGGTTGACAACATAAGCAGGCATGGAATTGTTGATTTCCTGAGCTAGTTCAACAAATCTTACAGGTTTTCCTATTTGTCTTGTTTTAAATGACAAATATTTTGGATCTATAGGTATGCAATGGCCACCTACACCAGGTCCAGGTCTAAATGATTCAAATCCAAATGGTTTTGTTTTTGCTGCTTCGACAACTTCCCAAATATCAATATCTAGCATATTACACAAGATTGCAAGCTCATTAATAAGCGCGATATTCACCTGTCTGTAAGTATTTTCAAGAAGCTTTACCATTTCAGCTTCTTTAGTTCCAGATACAACAACAACGGTATCAATTATTTTTTCATAAAAAGATTTAATTTTTGATAATGAATCATCATTGATCCCACTTACTACTTTTGGAGTATTTTTGAAATTCCATTCTTTATTTCCTGGATCAATTCTCTCTGGTGAATATCCAAAATAGATATCCTCACCTGGTTTTAGATCTGATATTTTTTGAATTTCTGGTATCAATACCTCTAAAGTTGTACCTGGATAAGTCGTGGATTCGAGAATAATAATTTGTCCTTTAACAATATTTTTTGCGATTTCTTGAGCTGCACTAATTACATAGCTTAAGTCAGGTTTGAAATCTGTAAGTGGAGTTGGAACACTTATTACAATATGTTCACAATCTCTTAATGAATTTGATTCGTCTGAAAATATAAGCCCTGATTCAATTGATGAGTTTAATGTTTTGTCACTCACATCTTCAATTGGTGAGACACCTTGATTGAGTTTTGAAACTTTTTCAGAATTTATATCGTATCCAAAGACTTTTAGACCAGCATCTACTGAATACACTGCTAATGGAAGACCTACGTATCCAAGTCCAATTATCCCTAAATCATACTTAAATTTGCTCATATAACTCTTTGTAGATTCTTTCGGATGTTTTACCATCCCAAAATTTTATTTCTGTACCCTTTGAAAGTTTACTCTGAATAGTGTTATTTATTTCATAAATTATTTTTTCTGTCTCAATACCAATTACTTTATTTGTACCCTCAGTGACAGTTATCGGTCTTTCTGTTTCATTTCTTAATGTCAGGCACTTAACATTTAAATGCGTTGTTTCTTCTTGAAGTCCGCCGGAATCAGTCAATACTAAATCAGAACTACTAACAAGACCGAGAAAATCAATGTATGAGAGTGGATTTAATATAAATATATTTTCATGTTCCACATCATTATCATTTATATATTTCTTTAATCTTGGATGAGCTGGTAAGACAATTTGATATTCATTACTAAATTCTTTAAGACCTGCAAATATTTTTACTAAATTTTCATCGGACAGGTTTGATGGCCTGTGTATCGTGACAACAAAATATTTGCCAGTGATGTTTAATTTTTCTTTAATCTGATCAGAAGATTTTAATATTTTTTCTAAATTTTTTTCAAGTGTATCAATCATAATATTTCCAACGTTACCCATATATTTTGCTGACAAATTTTCAGAATTTAGATTATCTACAGCTTCATCTGATGGAGCAAATAAATAGTCGCTAATGGAATCTACCATTATTCTGTTTCGTTCTTCTGGCATATCCATATTTCGTGATCTCAATCCAGATTCAACATGAAATAGCTCCATTTTTTTATTTTTCGCAGATATAGCAGCGGCAAGTGTTGATGTAACATCGCCAAATACACCTACATACTTTGATTTATTTATGTCAAATAATGAATCTAACTTATCAACAATATAAGTAGTTTGTTTATTCATGTTTGTTGTTGGAGTATCAAGATATATGTCTGGTTCACGAATATTTAAATCTTCAAAAATATTTGAGGACATACTTTTATCTTTATGTTGACCCGTATGAATAAAAAGAGTATTTACTTTATTTTCTTCAAAATATTCAAGTAAAGGTGCAGCTTTAATGAAGTTTGGTCTAGTACCAACAACTAATATTGCGTCATAATTTTTTATCACTACTTTATGATTTTAGTCATAGTATTAATGCTTAATGAACAACTATTATTGAATTGGTGAAAAAAATAGTATTAAATGCTTGCGGTGTAAAGTCTCTAGGTGGATTAAAACTTTTCCTTGAGTCTTTTGATTTTTTTTCAAAGACTGATTCAAAAATCTTTGTATTGTACTCGGAGGTAGAATTTTACAAAGATTTAAATAATCAATTTTATGAAAATCCAAGGGTAAAGTTTTACAAAACAACAAACAAAAGATACATTCATCCATTTTTAAATTATTTTTTACCTAAAAAAATTCTTGAGGAGATTAATAATTCAGATGCAATTGTTCATTTTGGTAATTTTGGGTTCAAAACACTAAAAAAGTCATTCGTACTCATTCAAAATATTCTTCCTCTTGTAAAAAAAGGTATTAGAAACTCAATTCTTAAAGTACTAATAAATAGAAGTATGAATTCATCAAATTTTATACTGATCCAACTAAATCATTTAAAAGAAGATATAGATAAAAAATTTCATTCAAAAATTATACAAATCGGTGAAACAACAAGTTCAGAGGTTGAAGTATCAAATAAAAGTGGCAACATAGTTTTTTTTGGAAGTGATGTTGCAAATAAGAATTATAATTTCATGAAAAATGTTTTGAGCCAATTACCAAATAAAAATAAGGTTACAGTTATAAACCCACCAAGGGACATGGAAAGTTTTAATATTGTAAATACAGAAACTCACGATGAAACTTTAAAAATATTATCCAATAATGAAATTTATTTTCATGCTAGTGAGCATGAAACAGTAGGTTTACCACTTTATGAAGCACAAAATCTAGGTTTAAAAGTTGTTGCACCAATAAGCTCATATACTCAGTACTTCAGTCCAGAAAGTGTCTTTCTCTACAATATCAATGATCCCGATGATGCTCTAAAAAAACTTGATGATGCTAAGTCTTCAAGTATTGAAAAAATTGATACATTAAATTATTCAGAGAACTGGAAAATAGTATTAGATAATATCTAATTTATTAATAATAGACTTAGCTGTATAGTTACTAATAAATTTATCTTTATCAAATTTTTGAATTTTATTAAACATTTCTTCAATTAATAATGATAGATTTCCTTCTTCAACACTTTTATTTAAAGTGATTAAGTTATCAAATTCATTACTTAATTTAATGACAGGATCGTTATCAATTTCTGTGAAGTGGATGGTTGGCTTTCCGGTAGCTAAATATTCAACAACTTTACTTGGAATTTGATTTGGATTTTTATTTCCAATAGAGAGTAAACAATGTGCTGAGTTTACCATTAATTTCTGCGCTTCTTCTCTTGATACCTGTGAATAAAAACTGTGTTTATCTATATTTAAGTCACATGATTTTATTATTTTTTCAGAATCCTCGTTTACATACCATGAAAATTCCATTTCATTATTTTTTTTAATTAATTCTAAGAATGAATTTGGGGACCTAACGCCCTTTGTGAATATTCCAAAATAAGAAATTTTTATTGGTTTGGATGAATAATCGTAAGATAAAGCACTATTAAAATGATCATTGTCAAAATTACTAATAGGATT
>CACJXH010000006.1:0-39992 GCA_902597375.1 uncultured Candidatus Actinomarina sp.
TTCCGATCACTGACGAAAAGAAAAATATAGGGAAAATCCCTAATGATATTTCTATAGAGGAAGGGTATGATGCAGCGTCATTATGTGCGGAACTTACTATTGCTTCACTTTTAACAATTTCAGATATAAAAAAATTGATTCCTGTAAATGTGCTAGGATTTGTAAATTCTTCATCGGACTTTACAGATCAACCAAAAGTATTAAATGGGTTTACTGATAAATTAGATGAGTTCTTTTCAGAAAAACCAACAAGGTCTGCAGTGGGTGTTTCAAGTTTGCCACTTAATGTCTGTGTTGAAGTTCAATCTGTGTTTTATATAAATGAATAGTTTTATAGTAGGAATCAGTACAGGGAATAAAGATGTAAAAATGTCTGCCGGTGAAATTGAATGTTCAGTTTTAAATTCTGATTTTATAAAACAATGTAACAATCATGGAGCACAAGTTAATATTATCCCGCAACAAAATAGGGAATCAATTAATTTATCTGGAATAAACGCACTCATAGTTACTGGTGGAGGTGATATAAATCCGAAAATGTATGCCCAAAACCAAGATGATACGGTAGAAAGAGTGGATGATTTACGTGACTCAACAGAATTGAACCTACTTAAAGAGGCTGAGAATAAAAATATTAGAACATTGGCTATATGTAGAGGACATCAACTATTAAATGTTTACAAGGGTGGAACACTTCATCAAGATCTAAAAAAAAGTGGTTTTAATGAAATTGAACACCAAAAACCTTATGATGACGCGAGAAGATATGTTCATAGAATAAACATTGAAAAAGAAACAAAATTAGAAGCCATTGTCCAATCAAACAATTTTGAAGTTAATAGTATACATCATCAAGGTATCGATAAATTAGGTGATGATTTAATTATTTCTGCAAGATCTGAGGATGATGTTATCGAGGGAATTGAAATAACAAATGGCTGGGACGCAATTGGAATACAGTGGCATCCTGAATATTTAGATGATGAACCAACAAGTAAAATATATGACTGGTTAATTAACAGTTAGATAAAGACTATCGTCTTTATAAAAAAAATTATCTTTATCATAAGATACAACAAATATTTCATCTTTTTTTTGAATATTACAAAGAATTAATTTTGACGAATAAAAGTAATCTAACAATATTACTTCATCAGATAATTCATAATTAATAAAAAATCCTGGCCATGGTAAGAGTTCTTTATTTTTTAAAAATCTGTACTTATCACTTATGTAGACATCGAAGTTTCTATTATTTTCAGCTTCATCAATTGAATTGATATGTTTAAATTTAATTAAATTTCTATCTTTCAGGTGTGATTTAAAGTCTTCGATTAAAAAAGAATGGTTATCTACAACGACGGAAACATCATTCATATTTATATCTCTAAAATATTTGTCAATATTTATGTATTGATATCCTTGAAGACCGTGAGGTTTACCTAATTTACCGATTAAATATGAACTATTTTCAGTCAATAAATTCAACAGTTGATTGAAGACCCTCTTCGTCTGCAGCAGCTTGTGCTACAGTTCTGATTGCACGAGCAACTCTTCCACGTTTTCCAATGACTCTTCCCATGTCACTTGGAGCAGTTCTTACTTCAATGGCAACATTCTCATCATCAGAAGATGAAATATCTACTTTTACAGATTTTTCATCTTCTACAATTTGTGAAATTATATATTCAACAACATTTCTGACAATTTTTCCAGTATCACTCATTCTTCTTCGCCTTTATTTCCTTCATCAGTGGATTCTTCATTAGTGTCTTCAGCTTGATCTTCATTTTTCTTGTTGTGTGCTTTTGAGCTACTTTTTATTTTTGGTTCCGGAGGTGTAGGAATGGATACAACTTCACCTTTTGAGGATCTCCACTGGGCCCATGCTCCAGATATCTCCAATATCTTTTGTGCTCTTTCTGAAGGTTGAGCACCTTTTTCTAACCATGACACAGCTTTTTCAACATCAATTTCAACTGATGAGGGATTATCTTGTGGATTATAAAATCCAAGATCTTCTATGAATTTCCCATCTCTCGGAGACCTTGAATCAGCAACAATAACTCTAAAAGTTCTATTCTTTTTTTTACCTCTTTGGGCAAGCCTTATTTTTACTGGCATTTAAATCCTTATCTATTAGCAATTAACTATATTAGTTAATATTTAACTTAATGACTTCTGAATTATATTTACTATAAATAATTAGTGCTAGTAAAGATAAATTATTTAATGTACCCTAAGAAATATGGAATTAATAGAAATTTCACATCCTCTTAAAGATCATTACCTAACTAATTTAAGAGACAAAAATACTGATTTTGATACATTTCGAGATTCTGCATCAAAACTATCTTATTTTTTAGTTGTTGAAGCTACAAAACATCTAACTACCCTTTCAAAAGAAATAGATACACCACTTACAAAGACTAAAGGTGTACAAATCGAAAATAATTCAGTCGCGATTTCTGTTTTAAGAGCTGGTCTTGGACTGATGGATGGCGTACAACAATTAATACCAAATATCTCATTTGGTTATATCGGAGTTCAAAGAAATGAAGAAACAGCTCAACCAGAAAATTATTACGAAAAACTTCCTGATTTAGTTGATAAAAATGTATTTATTTTAGAGCCAATGTTAGCAACTGGAGGTTCATTATCGTTCGCCATTGAAACTGTAAAAAAATATAATCCGAAAAATATTCATGCCTTAACGGTAATCTCAGCGCCAGAAGGCATAAACAAAATCAAGGAAAACCATCCTGACATTACGCTAGTAACAGCTTCAATAGATGAAAAATTAGATGATAACTGGTACATTGTTCCTGGTCTTGGGGACATGGGCGATAGGCTATTTGGAACAACTTAAAAATAATGTCTAAATGCATTTTGATTGTAATAGATTCCCTAGGAGTTGGTGAAGCTCCTGATGCAGAGAGTTATGGTGATATAGGTGTAAATACTTTTGGTAATGTAGCAAAAGCAAATGGTCAGCTTGATCTACCTACTTTTGAAAAGCTTGGTTTTGGAGCAATCACAAATATAAACGGACTCAAAGATGAAGTAACTTGCTCTATTGTAGGAAAGCTTGCAGAGTCATCAAAAGGAAATGATTCAACTACTGGGCATTGGGAAATTGGTGGATTAATAACACAAAAAGATTTTTCAGTATTTCCAAAAGGTTTTCCAAGTGAATTAATTGATAAAATATCTTCAGAATCAGGATACGAATTTATAGGAAATTATCATGCATCTGGAACAGAAATAATTAATGAACTTGGTGAAGAACATCTCAGAAGCGGAAAATTAATTCTTTACACATCAGGTGATTCAGTTTTTCAAATAGCAGCTCATGAAGATATTCTCCCAGTAAATGAGCTCTATAAAATTTGCAAGATATCAAGAGAATATTGTAACGAATACAATATTGGCAGAGTAATCGCTAGACCATTTATTGGTGATAAAGGAAATTTTCAAAGAACTTACGATAGAAAAGACTTTGGAATTACTCCTCCAGGAGAAACAATTCTTAGCCAATTATTTAAATATGGAAAAAATTCCCTTGGAATTGGAAAAATTTCTGATTTATTTGGTGATGAATTTCTCAGTAATTCAATTCACACAGAAGGTGATAAAAATGGATTAGAAATATTGATTAATGAATATGAAGATAACAGTTATGATTTTTATTTTATTAACTTAGTTGACCTAGACATGCTTTACGGACATAGAGAAGATCCAGCAGGATATTATGAAGGTTTAAAAATTATTGATGATGGTTTAGATAAGCTAATGAGTGTCTTGAATGATGAGGATATAATTATTATTACTGGTGATCATGGTACTGACCCAACTGATGGTAAAACTGATCATTCTAGAGAGTATGTGCCTTTTGTTATTTACAAAAAGAATCTAAATCCGAAATATATTGGTGAAGGTAATACTTTTTCAGATATTGCTTCAACTATTTCAGATATTTATGAAATTGAAAATATATTTCCAGGTAAAAGCAGTGCCAATCATTTATCATGACTGATAGAAACAAAATGTTAGATAAAATTAATGAAGCAAGTAATTATCTGAAGGAAAACTTTAATTCAGAGGTATCGTCTGCAATTATTTTAGGCTCAGGTATGGGAGGCTTTGAAAATAGCTTTGATCCAATTGCAACTTTTGATTATTCGGAAATACCAAACTTTATAAAACCAGCCGTACAAGGGCATTCTGGAACTCTGACCTTTGTTGAAGTTGAAGATAAAATAACCGCAATATTATCTGGTAGGGCACATTATTACGAGGGTTATAACATTCATGACCTTGTATTACCCACTAGAGTTTTAGCTACTTTAGGAATTAAAAATCTAATTGTAACTAATGCAGCAGGTGGTATTAATGCTAATTACTCACCAGGAGACATAGTTGCAATAAAAGATCATATAAATTTAACAGGAAATAACCCATTAATAGGTAAAAATTTAGATGAATTTGGACCAAGATTTCCTGATATGACAGAAGTTTATAATTTGAAGTTTAGAGCTTTAGCAAAAGAAATTTCTAAAGAATATTTTGAATACAAGGAGGGTGTTTATGCTTGGTTTACTGGACCAACTTATGAAACTCCTTCAGAAGTCAATTTTGCAAAAACTATTGGTGCTGATTTAGTTGGAATGTCCACTGTTCCAGAAGCAATAGTCGCAAAACATTCTGGAATTGATGTTACTGCTTTTTCATTGGTTACCAACTTAGCAGCAGGCATTTCTGATTCACCATTATCTCATGAAGAAGTAATAGAAATTGCAGATAAAACCTCAAAAACATTTCAAAATTTTATGAGAAGTTTTTTAGGTCAAATTAATTTAGCTATTTAAATTTGTAATATTAAAATAGAAAATATGAAAATAGCAGTCTGTGCAAAACAAATTCCAGATCCCGCTTTAGATATTACATATTCGGAAGGTCTTGTAAGTAGGCCCGATGAACAAGTTTTAGATGATACAGACAGATATGGTATAGAAGTCGCGTTACAGTTAAAAGAAAAATTTGATGCAGAAGTAACTGTCATTTCTATGGGGAAAATGGGTACAGAAAAAGGTATACAGCAAGCTTTACAAATGGGCCCAGACAAAGCACTAGTTTTAGAGGATGATTCTCTTTCAGGATCAAATTCACTAATGACAGCAAATGTCCTAAGTGAACTTTCCAAAAAAGTTGGAGCTGATATTACAATTTTTGGTACTGAATCAACAGATGGATATTCAGGTGTAATTCCACAACAAGTCTCAAGAATGCTTGGATTGCCATGTATCTCATATATAAAAGCAGTAGAGATAGCAGATACTGTTTCACTTACTAGACAGACATCTACAGGTTCTGAAAAAGTTCAGATGCCATCAAATTGTGTACTATCAGTTACAGCTGGAGGTGTAGAGCCAAGATATCCAAACTTTAAAGACATTATGGCGGCAAAGTCTAAACCAGTTGAAAAAATATCTCTAAGTGATATCGAATTTAGTGCTGTTCAGAATATTGAATTTATAGACATCAAAGATGTCTCAACAACAAAACAAGGTGAAAAAATAGTAGATGAGGGCGACGGCTTTCAGGTGATAATAGATAAACTAAAGGAATTAAAAGCTATATGAAAACATTAATTATTGGTGAAGTCATAGAAGGTAAGCTTTCAAGTGGAGCTTTGGAAATCATTGCAAAATCACAAGAGTTAGGACTAGAGTTTGAAGTTGCAACAGTGGGAACAGAGGAATCACCTAACATCGGATCTGAGAGTTTCAAAAACACATATTTAAAATGTAATGAAACGCAATTGAGTCTTGGGTCAGTTGCAAACACTTTAAAAACAATGGTTGATGAACAATCCATTTCACTTATTATGGCTCCATCAACTTATGTTGGTAGAGATCTAATAGCATTTTTGTCTGTTGATTTTAGTTCCAGTCAAGTGTCAAATGTTATTAACTTCTCGATTGAGGAAGGCAATGTTATAACTTCTAATTCAATAAATGGTGGAGAAAGTGAATATAATTCAAAAATTACTTCAGATAAAAAGTTTCTTTTAATAAGACCTAAATCTTTTGAAGAGGTTCAAGTAGAACTTAGCAACACAAATTATGAGACGATTGAAATCAATTCTGAAGATCCTGAGGTATTTGATATATTTATTGAAGAGAAATCCGGTCCTCAGCTAGAAGATTCAAAAATAGTTGTATCTGCTGGAAGAGGAATGGTTGATAGCTCAAACTTATCTCTAGTAGAAGATCTAGCAAGTAAGCTTAATGCAGCAATTGGAGGTACAAGAGCCATAGTTGATGCAGGTTGGATGCCATATTCACAACAAGTTGGTCAAACTGGTAAAACTGTCAAACCTGATGTTTATATTGCATTAGGTATTTCAGGAGCTACCCAACATCAAGTTGGAATGAAAGATTCAAAATATATTATTGCAATTAATAAGGATGAAGAAGCTCCTATATTCCAAATTTCTGATCTTGGAATAGTCGCAGATACTTTGTCTATTGTTCCAAAAATTACTGAAAATTTATAATTTAAAACTTAAAGTCAAAAGGTAATACCTCTTCAAACTTATATTTTTGAAAGTCATTATCATTTACGACGATTACATATTCAGTATTGAATTCTGACATCCTCTGTCTTGAAATTCCACAAGGAAATATTGCTGTCTCGCTTTTTGCATCAATACATGCAACTGCAATTGTATCGATCTTTGTCTCACCTTCTGATATAGCTTTCAAGATTGCTACATCTTCACCACATACTGTTGCAGGATATGAAGCATTTTCAATATTACAGCCTGTATATATGTTTCCAGAGTCAGTAATTAAAGCCGCGCCTACCCGAAAATTAGAGTATGGTGCATAGGCTTTTTTAGCGATCTCTTTTGCTAAGTCTGCTAATTTTTGATCGTTAGAAGACAATTACTCCCCTTTCGTAATTAAAGTTTCAAAATCTTTTTTAGTTTTTGTAAATACTCTTGAGCCAGATCCTGGTTGCATAGTTACTCCATAAAGAACATCGCCCGCCTGCATAGTTTGTTGCTGATGAGTGACAATTAAAAACTGTGCATCTTCCTTTACGAACTCAAGTAAATTTAGCATTCTATGTAAATTAGCGTCATCTAAAGCAGCTTCAACTTCATCAAGTATGTAAAAAGGACTTGGGAAAGATTTAAATACAGAGAATAAAAATGCAATCGCAGCTAATGATCGCTCTCCTCCTGAAAGTAAACTCAATTTTTTCACTTTCTTACCTCTAGGTTGAACACTTATTTCTATGCCTGATTCAAGTAAGTTTTCAGGGTTTGTTAATGTTAAAGATCCCTTACCGCCTGGGAAGAGCTTTTCAAAAACTTCTTCAAAATTTACAGAAATAGTGTTGAATGAGTTCTCAATTCTAAATTTAATTTCTTCTTCGATTTCGCCTATATATTTTAAAAGTTCTTTTTTAGTTGTATTCAATTCCTCTATGTTTGTTGATATATCTTCATATCTAGTATTTAAAGATTCAAAATCTTCGGAGGCTAAGTAATTTACAGTACCAAGTTCATCCAGTTGGTTTTCAGTTTTTGAAATAATATTATCAATATCATTTATTGACTCATTTCCAGTTTCATATTCATTGATTTGATCAATACTTAAGCCACTTATGTTTGTTAGATTTGAGTAATAAAGAGCTCTTTGTGACATATATTCTGATTCTTTAACCATTAAGTCACTTTTTTTATCTTTGTAATTAAATAAACTATTTGAAACATCTTCAAGATTTTCTTCAATTTCATTTATTTGCTCATCATTGTCACTATAGTTTTCATCTAGTTTTTGATTTCTCTCTGATAAATTTGAAGAGAGTTCATTTAAAATCTTATAAGCTTGTGAAGCTTTTGAATTTATAACTTCATAATTATTTATTTCCTCAGAATTATCATTTGAATTTAATTCTTTGACCTTGTTAGAAAGGTTTTTATTTTCATCTGTAAGATATTTAATCTTTTCAGAAGATGAAATAAGTTGTTCATTTATTGATGAAGTTTCATTTTCTAAATATTCCATTTCGGTAAGTAATGATTCCTCCCTGTCTTTTAAAGTCTGTTTAAATTTATCAGAATTGCTATATTCACTAATTAAAGAAAGTTTCTCATCAAGACTTTTTTGTATTTCATTTTTATTAAGTAATGCATTTTCTTGTTGAATACTCAAATCTGTAATCTCTCTATGTAACAAACTATCTGTATGAATCTTTACTTTATTAAAGGATCTAGAATTTAATTTTTTTCTATTAAGGAATTTATCATGCTTCATTAGGTGTTTATTAATAATTTTTTCATCTTTGATCCAATTATTTAAATTGTCTGTAAATTTATCAAGTATGTCGGTTTTTGATGATAGATCATTCTTTAAGAACTTAATCTCATTTTTAAGTAAAGCTTCATTTACTTCCAAACTAGATGATTGTTTACTTTTTACATCTTCAATTTCAAGATTCAAACTTTCAATCTTTTTTGAGTTAACTGTAGCAATTTCTTTTTTATCAATTATTAGTTTGGACAATTGTGAAATTTGGTTGTTGTTTTGATAAATCTGATTTGTGTATCTTTTTAATTCGCTGGTAGATTGTTCTTTTATTCTTTCTAATGACAATTGCCTTTCAGTTGAAATTTGATAGATAGACTTAAATTCTTCACTGTATTTGTTTACTTCAGTAATTGCATTTGAAAGAAAAGATTTTACAGAAACATTTTCTCCAAAATCTTTTCTAAGTTTGTTCTTGCTTAATTTAAAAACTTCAAGTTTAGACTCAAGATCATTAATAAATCGGTTTACTTCTTCTAGTTGTGATTTGATATCATCATACTTTTTATTGAAATTTCTATATTGGAGAATATTAAGTTTTGTTTTGTTAAATTTTAAAACTTCAGACAATTCCTTATGAAGCTGAGCTTGTTCAGCCTGTTTTCTTAATGGATCAATCTGTTTTTTTATCTCACGAAGAACATCTTTTGCTCTTTTAATTTCTTTTTCCCCAGATTCTATTCTTTTTAAAGCTTTGTCTTTTTTTAATTTATATGGGAGTATCCCAGATGCTTCTTCAATAGTAATTCTATGGTCTTCAGGCTTAGCATTCAGAATTTCTGTGATTTGGCCTTGAGAGATAATTATGTGCTGTTGTTTACCTATACCCACATCATTTAGAAATTCTTGAATATCAAGTAGCCTACAAGTTAGACCATTCATGAAATATTCAGAAGTACCATCTCTGTATAATTTTCTTCCAATAGATACTTCACTTGAATTGAAATTGTTATTATCGCCTAGGTCAAAGACTAAATATACTTCAGCAAAACCTTTTTCTCCAAGTTTTTCTGTTCCTGCAAAAATTACATCTTCCATTTTGTTTGTTCTTAGAGAACCCGGACTTTGATTACCTAATACCCATGAAATAGCGTCAACTATATTAGATTTTCCAGATCCATTAGGACCCACAATTACGTTTGTGTATTCAGATAAATTTATTGTAGTTTTTTCAGCAAATGACTTGAATCCACTCGCAACTATTGATTTTAAGTGCATATATTTAACCCTGTTGTTACCTTTAAGGATACTAAATATTTATATTTTTGCTTAAATTAGAAAAAGATTTATTCCTTAATATCAGAAAATGCATTCTTTGCAGCCATTTGTTCTGCATTTTTCTTCGATTTTCCAGTTCCTTTTCCTATGGCTTTATTTTCAAGAAAAACAGTAGCTTCAAATTCTTTGTTATGATCTGGACCCTTTGATAAAGTTTCATAATTTACTTTTTTACCTTTTTTAGCAAAATGTTCTTGAAGACGTGTTTTGTAGTCTTTTTCTCCTGGATTTTTTGATAAATTTTCAATCAATGGATATATATATTTTGAAACAAAATTATTTACTTCTTTTAGTCCCCCATCAAAATAAATTGCAGCAATTAACGCTTCAACAGCATCCTCTATGATTGAACTTTTATCTCTCCCACCAGTACTATCTTCTGCTTTGCTTAACAATAAGTAATCACCTATCTCAATCTTCTTCCCAAGTTCAACGAGAGCATTTTGATCTACAGCGCCAGATCTTATTTTTGTAAGACTGCCTTCATCTAAGTTTGGATAATTGTTAAATAGAAATATTGATAAATCAAAATCAAGTATGGTATCACCGATGAATTCATATCTTTGATTAGTTTGTGAAGTTGGATCTTCATCAATATAAGACTTATGAGTTAGAGCTATTTTTAAATGTTCAATATCTTTAAACGAGTAACCAATGTTTTGTTCAAATTTTTTTAAATCCTTTACATTCATAGTTCACTTGAAACTTCTGTAAATTTATTAATGAATCGCTTTTCTACAGCTCTACTTGTAAACAATAATGCGTTCTTAATAGCTTCAGAGTTTGATGAACCATGGCCAATAATTACAAGTCCATTAACACCAAGTAAATAAGATCCATTCGTTGAATTTGGATTAAGCATACTTTTTACAGGTGATATTGCATTTTTTACAGGTACTAAAAGAGGTTTGAATAAATTTTCCTTTAAAGATTTTGAAATAAGATCTTGCTGTAACTTTGCAACTCCCTGCAAAGTTTTTAGTACAACATTCCCTGTAAAACCATCTGTAACAAAAACATCAACTTTTGAATTTGCAAAATCTTTACCTTCAACATTTCCAATAAAATTTAATTGTGATGATTTGAGAAGTTTAAATGTAGATTTTTCTAACTCTCTTCCTTTTGAACTTTCTTCACCGTTGTTGATAAGTCCAATTCTTGGATTTTCGATATCAAATAAAAGTTCTGATAATTTTGAACCCATGATTGCAAATTGATATAGAACTTTTGGCTTTACTTCTAAGTTTGCCCCTGAATCAACCAGTATTACCTCTTTTTCTTTACCTGGTAATACAGATGCAATAGTAGGCCTTGTTACACCTTTAATTTTTCCTAATACTGATATTGCACCAATAAGTGTTGCCCCTGTTGAGCCTGCAGAAAATACCGCGTCAGCTTTTTTTTCCTTTACTAAATTTAATGCTCCAATAATTGAGGAATCTTTATTTGATCTTATGGCTCTTGCAGGATCATCATCCATTGATATAACTTGTGGATAATTTATAACCGGTATTTTTTCATTACCAAGATAGCTTTTAATAAGATTTTCGTCACCTGAAAGAATTACATCGACTCCTTCTTTTTTTGCAAGAATAGCTCCTTTTACTACTTCTTCAGGAGCAGAGTCACCACCCATTGCATCAACAGCAATCGTACTCATGATTAATTAATTTGATTCAGGGTCTTTAACTTGGCGACCATTATAAGTCCCATCAACAGGATTAACCCTATGAGATTGTTTCGCAACACCAGTTTCAGGATCAATTATATAATGCGGTTTTGCAACTTTATGTTGAGCTTTACGCCTTCTTGTCCTAGATTTTGACATTTTCTTCTTAGGTACTGCCATAATTATTTCCTTTCAACTTACAAATCTAGCTCACTTAGAGAAGAAAATGGACTTTCTTTTATATTTTTTTTCGGATGTTTGCATTCAAATAAATTTTGGTTCTTGCCACAATCTGAACATAAGCCTTTACAGCTTGATTTACATATATATTGAATTTTCATTTCGTTTAAAATCGCTTCAGAAATAACTGGTGACAAATCAATTTTTTCTAAATTAAAGTCAATCTCATAGTCATTTTCCTGATTCTTATAAAAATCTAATTTCAAAGTACTTTGCTTATTAATATTATTTGCATCAAGACACCTTGAGCACTCTGACTTAAAATCAAAATCTAAATCCATAATTATCCAAAATTTTTCATACAAACTACTAATTTCTAATTTTAGATTTATTGTTTTGTCTTTTAAGGTTTCATTTCCAGCATATTTGACATCAAAAACACCATGTACATCAAAATGAATACTGTTATCGCTTAGTAAAAGTGAACTTACATCAAATTGAGTTTGAAGCTTATTCATTTAGATTATTCAGGATCAGAAATTTTTCTAGGTTGTCTTAAGTTTGATTTCTCGCGTTCAATAATTTCATTCAATTCATCAAATTTTATTTGAATTTCTTGAAGCTTGGTGTCAAGTTTATCTTCAACATTAGCTCTATTTAAAATTGCTTCTTGTTCAGCTTGTTTTACAAGGGCATTAGCTTCTACAACTGCTTCTTGTAAAACAAAGGATTCTGATATTAATCTTGATGACTCTTTGTCAGCATTAGCAAGTATTTCCTCAGCTTCATCCTTTGCTTTTTTTAAATAGAGTTCTTGCTCTCGGACAATAAATCTTGCAGTTCGAAGTTCGACAGGCATTAAATCAATTAAGTTTTCAACAAGCTTAAGTAGTTCTTTTTTATTAGATTTATTGTTTAAAAAAGAGTTTGAAGACAAATTTTCTCTTAGTAATTCTAGTTGATCAACATATTCCATTTTTACTTGTCCACTTACGACATCTTCAATAGATATTTCCTCTTTAGACATCTTTTAGTCTCTCAACGACAATTGATGGAACTAGTGCATTTACATCGCCACCGTATGAAAATATTTCTTTTACCATTGAGCTTGAAACATATCCATATTCTGGAGAAGCTGGAATAAATATTGTTTCAAAATCTGCCAAATTGAAATTCATTTGAGCCATTTGAAATTCATAATCAAAATCTGTCATCGCTCTTAAACCTTTTACAATTGCACTTACATTCATCTGTTTAGCAAAATCCACCAGTAATCCTTCAAAACTTTTAATTTCCACATTTTTGTAATCTTTTAGAATTTCAATCAACATATTTTCCCTTTGACTTACATCAAACATTGACTCTTTTTGTGGATTTACAACAACTCCAACAATCACCTCGTCAAAAACACTAGATGATCGTTTAATGACATCGATATGTCCATTTGTTGGTGGGTCAAATGATCCTGGTATTAAAATTTTCATTTTTTCAATATTGTTATATTACTTTGGCCATATTTTTTTTCCTTATATAATTCTAGTCCTTCTGGATAAACAAACTGCTCTGAACTTTTATGTCTATGGATAATAAGTTTTGAGTTTTTTCCCATTAAATTTTGTATAGTGTTTAAGTCCGAATTTATCTCATTAACTAAAAAAGAAAATGGTGGATCATAAAAAATAATATCAAATTTTTTCTCAGATTGAGTAATGTAATCGTGGACGCTTAAAACAAGAACGGTAAAATTTTGATCAATATCGGATAAATTTTTATCTATAATTTTTTTACAATCTACCGATGAATCTACAAAAGTAACAAAGCTTGCACCTCGGCTTAACGCTTCAATACCAAGTGATCCAGAACCCGCAAATAAATCAAGTACCAAAGAATTGTTAAAGTCATTTTGAAGTGAATTGAATATGCCTTCCCGAGCCCTACTCATCATTGGTCGTGTTGATGGATCATTAATAGTTTTAATGTTCAACCCCTTAAATTTTCCAGCAATAATTCTCATGTAGAATCTTTTGTCTTACCAAAGTTGGGAAACAACAAGTTAGCTTCTAGAAAAAGTTCTGATTTAATTTCCTCATCTTCCATACTTAAAAAATATTCTTTTGATGTTTCAAGTATTTCATAATCCGTTCGTAAATTAGCAATCTTGAGATCTGATAATCCAGACTGAGATGTACCAGTAACTTTACCTTCTCCACGTATTTGTAAATCTAACTCAGATAATTTAAAACCATCATCGTTTTGTTCTATTGCATTTAACCTTTCCTGCCCATCTTTAGTTATCTTTGAAAAACTTTTTCCTTCTGTGATATGAAATATACATTCAGATTGTTTATCTCCTCTACCAACTCTTCCTCTGAGTTGATGTAATTGGTTTAAACCAAATCTTTCGGCACTTTCAATTATCATCAATGTTGCGTTTGTGATATCAATACCAACTTCAATGACAACTGTTGATACCATGATGTCAATTTCACCGTTCTTCATTTTTAGCATTTTATTTTCTTTTTCATCGGCTTTCATTTTTCCATGAAGTAACTCGACATTATATTTGTTGAATTCTGACTTATATAACTCATATACTTTTTCAGCAGCTTTAATATCACTATTTTCACTTTCTTCAATGTATGGGCAAACAACAAAAATTTGTGATTTTTTTTCCAAATGCTCACGTGCAATGTTAAAAACTTCATTACTTTCACGTTTTCCTCCAGCAAGAACTTTCGAATTAATTTTTTTTCTTCCTGGAGGCATTTCATTAATAATTGAGAGCTCTAGATCTCCATATATTGCAAGAGCAGTTGTTCTTGGAATTGGAGTTGCAGTCATTACTAACTGATGCGGTGTTAAATCATCACTTATCATTAATTTTTTTCTTTGCTCTACTCCGAACCGTTGTTGTTCATCAATAATTGCCAATCCTAAATTATTAAATTTTACGTTTTCCTGAATTAATGCGTGTGTACCAATTATCAATGCTGGGTCACCGTTTTCGATTACTTTCATAACGCTTTTTCTATCTTTTACAGATGATGTCAGAATATGCATATCTATATCAAAAAAATTCAGATACTTTTCAAAAGAATTTAAATGCTGTTCTGCTAAAACTTCCGTTGGGGCCATTAATGCAACTTGCTTTCCATTCTCAATAGCTGCATAGACACCAGCTGCAGCAACAATAGTTTTACCAGATCCAACATCGCCTTGAAGCAATCTTTTCATTGGGTAATTGCTACTAAGATCTTCAAAAATTTCCTTAATACAACTTTTTTGCGAATTGGTTAGTGAAAATGGTATTTTTGATTCAAAACTCTTTAATAATGAGGAATCTATTTTCATTGAATAAGATTTTTGTTCTGTTTTATAAATGTCTTTTGAATGACTAAATAAGCTTTGTAAATATATGAATTCATCAAAAGCAAGTCGTTTTTTTGCTAATTTATATTCCTCAAAACTTTCAGGAAAATGGATTTTCTGATAACTGTCTAATCTTGTATAAAGAGAAAATTTGTTTCTATCTTTGTCTGGGATAATATCCTTTAATTCTGGAATTCTTTCCAAAGCTTGTTTAATACCACTTCTTAATACTTTGTTTGGTACACCATCAATTTTTGGATAAAAAGATATGAATGAACCTGTTTCTGAAAGGTCTTGCTCGGATGAGAAAGACTCAATAACTGGATTCTTAAATTCTACAGTCCCTGTTTTTTTGACATCAGGAACACCTGCAACCGCAACAATATCATCTTTTTTAAATCTACTTTCTATGTATTGAGGACCAAACCATTTTGCTCTTGCAATTCCGGTTTCGTCATTAATAGTTAAAGTAGTAATTCTGAGTCTTGTCTTTGTTGTAAAAACTGAAATATCGGTAATTTTGCCAAATATAGTTATCTCTTTTTCAATATTTGGTGGAACTTCGCTCAAGTTCATAATTTTTGATCGGTCGTAATGTTTTCTTGGAAAGATTCTTATCAGATCTGTAACTGAATTGATTCCATGCTTCTTCAGAGAATTAATTCTTTTTTCACCGAAGCCTTTCAATTCAGAAACTGAAATTTCACTTAAATAACTTAAACTTCTCTCCATCACAATCAAACAATACCTAAAAAGATTTAAAATCAAAGTACCTAATAATTATTAGACAAGTTATAGTTATACTTGTATTTTAGAGGGAATTATATGGCTAACAGATGTCAAGTTACAGGTAGAGTGCCGAGGTCAGGAAAACATGTTTCCTTTTCTCATAAAAGAAACCCACGATGGTTTAAACCAAATATTCAAACTAAAAAATATTGGCTACCTAGCGAAAAAAGATGGATAAAGTTAAAAGTTAGCACAAAAGGAAATAAAATCATCGACAAGCGTGGTATTGAATCTGTTGTAAGAGATATTAGACAAAGAGGCGAAAAAGTTTAATGGCTCAGGGGGTTGTAAAGTCGTACGATCCTAATTCAGGTAACGGTATTGTAGTTCTAGACAGTGATAAATCAGAAGTTTATTTAAAAGCCGGTTCGCTAAAAGGTTCTATATTTAGAACTTTAAGACAAGGACAAAGAATAAATTTTGATATCGTGGAAGAAGAGGATATCAAAATCATTTCAAACGTCAAAATTGGTCAAGGTGACTATTAATTTTTAGATGCCTGAAATTAATTTAAAATCAAGTAACGAAGAAATAGTAAATACATTCTTTAAAGATATTACTTGTGATGATTACCAGGAGTCTATATTCAAAGGTGGACAGTCATTTGCAGATAAAGCCCTTAACAATTTGGACATTAATGGTTATGCAAAAAAGAGAAACAATGTATATCCAACTGAAAAAAGGGGATCTTCATACTTATCACCATATATAAGACATGGTCTTTTGAGTCTTAAAGAAGTATGGAAACACGTAGATTCGTTTGAATATCAAGACAAAACTAAATTTAGAGATGAGCTTTTATGGCAAGAATTTTCTAGGCATCTATATGCCATTGTTGGAAGCCAGAACAGGGAATTTCTAAATTTTTATGTTCAAAATGATCCTAACGAAGTAGTTGAAAACGACAAAATGAACTGTATTTCAACGGTAGAACAAGAACTCGAATCAACAGGTTATATGGTAAATCAAACCAGAATGTGGTACTCATCACATCAGATGTTTAGAACAAATCAGTACTGGCTAGAAAGTGAAAATTACATGTACAAGCATCTTGTAGATGGCTCTAGATTTGCAAATAGATTAGGTTGGCACTGGGTAATGGGTTCTCAAACAGGCAAGATATATGGGTTTTCAAAATTCCAAGTCAATAAAAGAGCACCAAAAATATGTAAAGAATGTGAATTGATAAATAATTGTCCTATTGAAAATTGGCCAGAAATAATGAGTATCTCTAGTAAAGATATCAAGGTAGATTTAGACATAGAAAAAAATTTTGGACCAAAAACAGTATTAACTTCTGACCAAAAACCTGATTTTGTATGGATTAATGGAGAATCACTTGGTGATGAAGATCCTGCTTTAAATAATCTTTCAGACCTTCCAGTAGTGTTTATATTCGATATAAAGTTGTTAAAAAGTTTAGATTTATCAACAAAGAGAATTATTTTTTTACTGGATACTTTGAAGGAGATTAATGAAAAAAGAGAGCTTAAAGTTTATCTAGACAATCCACTAGATGTATTATCTGGTATAAATTACGCATCTACATTTGCACCAGTACCAAAATATAAAAGGATAACTCAACAAATAAAACCCTCCATGGAGTTTCCGGCAAATAGATTAGTTGATCCAGTCAATTTTTATCCAAGAAGTTTCTCTTCGTGGAGAAAAAAAACAAAATTAGCTCAATGAGAAGAAAAATTATATTTTTTGTACTGTTTTTACATAACTATATTTATATCTATTCAAACGGAAGATTTGGGAAAACAATATCTGACAGACCTTGTTTAATTCTTAAAAGTATAGGAGGGAAAACCGGAAAATTGCGTAAAAACGTCCTTGTGTATTTAAAAGAGGATAATTTAATTTGTATAGTAGCTTCTAAAGGTGGTAATCCTAAAAATCCAGGTTGGTACCACAATCTTAAAAACAATCCGGAAGCAAAAATCCAAATAGGTAGAGAAAGATTTAATGTGGTTGCTAGAGAAATTTTTGATCTTGAAAGAACTGAATGGTGGAAAAAAATGGACTTTATGAATAATGGGATATATGAACAGTACCAAAACAGAACAAGTAGAAAAATTCCAGTAATGTTATTAGAAATTACTTAGTCACATATTGCGCCTAAGTCAGTTTTGTAATTTATTTTAAAAAAAGTCAAATATTAAAGGGTTTGAAGTAATGATCTAATATTAATTGGATCTAATTCTTTGACTATTAAATCAGCGTTAGAAAGTTGATCTTTGGTAAACATACCTCTATCTACAGCGATAACAAAATTATTCGATTCTTTTCCAGACAAAATACCAGTTGGGCTATCTTCAACGATAATATTTTTTGTAGTACCTAATTCATCGATAGCTTTTAAATATATTTCAGGGCTAGGCTTGTTGTTCGAAACTTCATTTCCACCTATGACATGATCGAAATAGTTAATAATTTTTGCATCTTGTAATTTAAAGTTTAGAACCTCTTTTGGAGATGCTGATACACAAGCTTGCAAGACATCTCCATGGAATTCTTTCAAGCATTGCAAGGAATCCTTAAAGAGTATCTTTTCAGAAAACTCTACTCTCATAATTTTATGAAGCTCATCCATAGTCGAATCGAAATTATCAAGTTCAACAATCTGAGAGAATTCAGCATGTACGATTCTGTCATCTATCCCAACAAATTTATCAAACTCTTCAATCGGTAGATCTAATCCTTTACTAGATAAAAAATCTTTCCATGCATAAGCATATGATTTTTCCGTATCCATAATTGTTCCATCACAATCCCAGTAAATTCCGTACATGATTTATCCAAGCTTTGATGCAATATCTTTTGCACTTTTTAATGCAATCCCATCGGAACCAGTAAGTGACCAATTATCAACTTGTCTAGACAATGCTTCGTCAATCATGGAGTCTAAAAGTTCAAATTTTGAACTATTTAAATTCTTCCATAAATAAAGCGCATGGCTTCCAGGAATTGTGTTTATTTCATTTATATACAATGCATTTTCATGCAATAGAAAATCATATCTGTATATCCCTCGAGTAGGAATTATTTGATTTATTTTATTGACCATCTCAATCAATTTTTTTTCTATTTGTTCGTTTAGATTTGCTGGTAATTCTCTTTTTGAACCTTCCAGTCCCCCGTTTTCCAAATATTTGTCAGTATACGAAAAGAGTGTTTCGTTTTTAAGTGGTTTTTCAATCTCAGATACATCAAAATCTGGAAAACTTCTAACTCCTATAAGTAAATCTATTGAATTTTCTAAATACTTTTCAATAACAGCCCCTTGTGAATATAAATCAGAATTCGTTATTAGTTTTTGAACGGTTGGTGCATCATTTATTAACTCAACTCCAATAGAAGATCCTCCAAATCGTGGTTTTAATACATAATTTCCATCAATATTCATTTCTTCAGTATTTACTAACTTTTTTTCTATAACAGGCAACCCATTTTCTTTCATTACGGTATAAAAAGCATACTTATCCATGCAAATTTGAGCAGAAATCTGATCTGGGCCAGTATATTTAATTCGAAATATGTTTAGTAATGACTGAAGTGAGCCATCCTCTCCAGGCCCTCCATGACAAGCATTGATTAGGACATCAAAGTGTAATTTTTTTCTTTTTTGATAAAATCCTGGATCATCGTTAAATTTCATCTCAAGTTTGTTTTTATATATTTTTTTATTACTCAAAAAATCTACAGATTCGTATTCATTATCAACTAAATACCATTCATTATTTTTTGACCAATATAAAGCTATTACATCATACTTTTTTGATAAGATTCGAACACTTTGTAAACCGGTGAGTATTGATATATCATGTTCGGGAGAAGGCCCTCCGAATACTACTCCAATTGTTTTACTCATTTAATTTAAGGATAGTGGTCTGGAAGATCATTCTCATATAAAACAATATCTTCTGATTTTACAACAGAATTAAGATAATTTACAGCTTCGTCCCTGTTTTGAAATATTTCGTAATCAACATCATTTTCTTGAAATCCCGCTTTCAATGAATTTTTATTTGTTTTACCAACAATGAGTGCTTTATCAACAACTTGACTAGCCTCTAACGCAAAAGCATAATTTATAGCATACTGATCACTACCAAGTTCGACCATGCCAGGAGTGACAAGATAACGTACAGATCCTTCTGATCCAAGCTCCTGTAGAGTCTCTAAACTATATTCAATTCCCATAGGATTGGAGTTAAATGAATTATCAATAATTGTGTGGCCCAAGTCACTTTTCAAAATGTTTTGACGATGTTTAGATTTATCAAGAGAATCTAATTTATTTAAGTACTTTCTCACATCCAAATCTAATGCGAGCATGACCCCTATAGAGAGGGATATTGATAGTTGTAAAAGCTTAGGACCGTTAACAGAACCCAGTAGATTATTTGCAACATAAATATCGTGCTTACCATTTTGATACTCTACGCAGACAGTTGCTTCTCTGGAAGTAATTGAGCAATCGTAAACATTTTTCTGATTTGTCCAAAGCCTTGCTTCATTCAATAGCATTTCGTCATCACCATTGATTATCACCGAACCGGCAAGTTCTACTATTTCAGACTTAGCATCAAGAATATTTTCTAAAGATTTCATTCTCTCCAAATGAACTGGAGCAATTCCGGTTATAACGGATACATGTGGCCTAACCCATGAACAAATTTCACGTATTTCCCCATTTGAATATGTTCCCATTTCAATAATTGCTAGTTCATGATCGTCATTAAATCCTTCATTTATTGCTTTTGCTATTCCTAAGCGATTGTTATAACTTTCTGGAGTTACAAAAACATTATTTGATTCATCAAGAATCTTGGCAAGAACATTTTTTGTTGTTGTTTTTGAATATGAACCTGTGATTCCTATTACAGGAATTGTGTTAGAGTTCAGTTTTTTTGAAGCATCATTAATGAACGGTCTGGATTTATTTTTTTCATAATTAAACATAAGCCTAAGTGCTTGATCAAAAATAAAGTAAGAGAACATGTTTGCAGCTAATGCAAGAAAATAGCCATACCCTAAGGTGTATGAAAAAATAGACACTAAAACTACAAGGAAGTAATAACAATATGTGACCCTATTAAGTCTTTCTGTCTTATCAACTTTGCTAGTTCTTGACTTTAATGACAATCCAACTGGTGTGTAAATATTGATAGCTGAAATGATTATTGGAATATAAGCAAAGAAAAGAGAGATGATACAAAGAACTAATGTAATAAATAGAATGAACCTATTTAATCCCCTTGACCTCACCCATCTAAAATAAAATTTGGTTATATAACCTGGTATGTAATGCTCTCTTTGAGCAATTCTCTGCCATCTAATTGCATTGAAACATGTTCCAATAGTTATTATCACTAATGTGGCGATAGAGATTAAATTCATCTTTTAATTATCTCAATAATCTGATCTTTTGAGGTATCCAAACAAAAATGATTTTCTTTTAGCAATACTGTTAATTCTGAATCAGGAATTAGACTGTCAGCAATTTTTCCATTTTCAAGTGGAGCAATTAAGTCATACTCTCCATACACAAGTTGTACATGTGTATTTATTTTTGGAAGAATTTCAGACATATTATGATTTACAGCCTGAACTAACGTATCTCTCAAGTCCTTATTAGCGTTTTTATAATCGTCAGAGCCATAATTTTTTTTAATCTTTTCCATTCTTTGATCACCAATAATATTTAATTTATTTAAAAATTTGAATAATTTAAACAAGGAAAAAGGGTTTGGTTGAATAGGTGACCTTATAAGTGGAGATCCAATTACAACTATTTTTTTATAATTTTTTAATTGAGATAAATGTACAGCAACCGTTCCACCAAAAGAGTGACCAACAATTACTTCTACAGAATCTGGAATTAATTCAATTAAATATTCTGCATAAAACTCAGGTGGTCCGCTTTGCTCAAATGGCACCGATTTTCCAAATCCTGGAATGTCAATAGCAATGCTTTCAAATTCTTTTGAGATATTTTTCCAGTTATTACTTTCTCCACCCCAACCATGTAGAAAACAAATGTTTGGATTCTCTGAATTTACTTGAGCATAAGTTAAATTATCAGAGAGAATTTTAGCGATCATTAGTTTAGATATTCTCCTATTGTATCTATTGTTCTCATTTCAAGACCCATAAGATAAAGTAGAGCAATACCCCAATAAAGATAATATTTTTCATTCATTTGAAATCTATAAACGTACAAAAATGTAAGTGTAAACAGCACAACTACTGCATAAAACAAATAAAAAGATCCAATATTTTCATTTATTGTATAAGTATATGAAACAAGCAACGATTGAATTATCAATGAAATGACTGATATAAATATTAAAGTATTTCCAATTTTTTTACTTTGATATTTTTTTATGAAATTCATTGTCAGCATCATTAATCCACTTATTCCACAAATTGTAGCACTGACGGTTCCTATAAAATTTAAGGTACTTGTTTCCATTAAATCATTTTAATAGCTATTAAATTGAGTATTTATCCTATTTCAGTTACAGTAAAATCTATGCCTTCCCAGAATATAAGTTCAATTAAAAAAAATGTTCCTTCAGCATGGTATCCAACAATGGATTCATTTATAGCTAAAGGTAAAAATGCTGAAATTTGGGATAAAAATAATAACCGTTACCTAGATTTTGTAGGCGGATATGCCGTCCTTAATACTGGACATTTAAACCCAAGAGTTGTGAGAAGAGTTAAAAAACAATTAAATGACTACTCACATTCATGCTTTGCATTTGCACCACATGAAAATGCCGTTGAACTATGTGACCAAATAAATAAAAGATATCCAATAAATCAAAAAACGAAAACCTTCCTTGTAAATAGTGGAGCTGAAGCGGTAGAAAATGCAATAAAAATAGCAAGGTATGCAACCGGAAGAGAAAAAATAATTGCATTCAAAGGGGGGTTTCATGGAAGAACTTACTTGGCTATGGGTTTAACAGGCAAAGAAAAACCGTATAAAGAAGGATTTGGACCTTTTCCAAAATTTATAAGCCATATTGATTTTCCATATGATTACAGAGGTATATCTGATGATAAAGTTATAAAACAACTTCAAAACTTAATTTCAAAAAAAATTGACCCTAATGATATTGCTGCAATAGTCGTTGAAATTCAACTAGGTGAAGGAGGATACATACCTGCGTCTAATGGATTTCTTAAAAAACTCAGAGAGATAACCAAAAAACATAATATTTTGTTAATTTTTGATGAAGTTCAGACAGGATTTGGTAGAACTGGTGAAATGTTTGGTGCAACAAAAGTAAATGTTGAGCCTGATATGGTTACTTTAGCTAAAGGTATTGGTGGGGGCTTTCCTCTTGCAGCTGTTGTTGGCAAATCTAAAATTATGGACTCTGTTCATGATGCGGGAATTGGTAGTACATTTGGCGCTTCACCTATTTCATGCGCTGCTGCTCTTGGCGTACTGGATGTTTTTGATAAAGACAATCTCCTACAAAAAGTAAACAAGCAAGAATTAATAATGGAGAAATCTCTTGAAACAATGAAAGAAAATTTTGAGTTTGTTGGAGATGTCAGGGGTTATGGAATAATGAAGGGTGTAGAAATTGTCGAAAATAAAGAAAATAAAACAGCATCTAAAGAATTGGCAACGAAAATCATAAGTAATTCAAAAAAGAATGGATTGCTTCTTGTGAACTGTGGAAAAGAGGGAAACGTTATAAGGTTTATGGGCCCTTTAACTACACCATTAAATCAAGTAAGAGAGGCAATGGAAATGTTTAATAACGCCTTGGAGAAAATTTAATCTTCTTGATGTGTAAGTTCATGTAACTTTTGTAAAGTATCAGAATCTTTTGCAGCTATAGCAGGAGCCTTCATTAACCAAGCTGATACTAAATCAAGAGATTCTAAGTCATCTGCATCTTTGAAAAATTTCATATATCTAACAGCATCAATTACTACACCTGCACTGTTTGGTGAATCCCATACTTCTAACTGAACTTCTATATTAAGGGGCACTCCTCCAAATGATTCTCCTTCTAACCGAATAAATGCTTTTTTTCTATCTTCAAGCCATTCGACATAATCTGATGGACCGATTCTAACATTTTTTGGATCCATTCCTTTACCTTTGTTTGCAACAGATGTAACTGAAGATGTTTTACTTGTTCTTTTTGTTTCAAGACGATCCTCTTCAAGCATATTAAGAAAATCCATATTTCCACCCACGTTCAACTGATAAGATCTTTTTAAATTAACTCCCCTATCAGAAAATAATTGAGCTAAAACTCTATGAACAATTGTTGCACCGACTTGGCTTTTAATGTCGTCTCCAATAAGAGGGACATTATTGTCTTTAAACTTTTTATACCATTCATCATCTCGAGCAATAAAAACAGGGATACAATTTATAAATCCAACATTTGCAGCAATCGCACAATCAGCATAAAATTTGACTGCCTCATCAGAACCGACCGGAAGTAAATTTATTAATATTTCCGCACCAGATTCTTTTAAATCTTTAATGACATTTTCTGAATCTTCAGTGGGGTCAATAATGTCTTCTACAAATTTACCTATACCGTCAAGAACTTTTCCTGGTTTTACGTTTACACCTAAATTAGGTACTTCGGCGAACTTTACAGTATTGTTTGGTTCTTCAAATATTGCTTCCGATAAGTCTTTTCCTACTTTTGATTTATTTATGTCAAATGCACAAACAACTTCTATATCTGAAACACGATAGCCACCAATTACATCTGAAATTAAACCATTTTCATCTTGTTCACTTTTATAATATTCAAGTCCCTGTACAAAAGAGCTGGCACAGTTTCCTACACCTAAAATTGCAACATTTATTTTTGAATCGGTCATTAAATTACTTTAACTGATATGGGATATAACAAAAATAACATCTATATTTAACCACCAAATATGTAGTTATACCAGCTGGCAGAATTGTATAAAATAGCAACAATGAAGTACAAGATAAATGACAGAACTCCAAGTATTTGTAAAATTTTTAAAAACTTATCCACAGACAAAGACTACTTGACAATAAAATAAACATTAAATAGTTAAGATTTAAATATGATTAAAAATTTGTCACCATCAAGAGCATCTCAGTTTAAAACCTGCCCTAAACAATTTAAG
Source organism: uncultured Candidatus Actinomarina sp. (assembly GCA_902597375.1). Taxonomy (GTDB): domain Bacteria; phylum Actinomycetota; class Acidimicrobiia; order Actinomarinales; family Actinomarinaceae; genus Actinomarina. The sequence goes on from CACJXH010000006.1 coordinate 24,829, forward strand.
TTTGCGAATATTGACAAAATTAAAGAGCCAACTAATGAAGTACAAGCCAAAGGAACAACTGTACACGAAGCTCTAGAAAAAATATTTGATTTACCTAAAGAAGAAAGAAATCTAGAAAATCTTCATAACTTATTCAGGAAAGTATGGACAGACGTACGAGCAAGTGATGAACATGTTCACCTTTTTAATGATCAATCTGAAGAAAGGGAATGGGGATTGGATGGGTTAAAGCTTCTTTCTAATTACTTAACTCTTGAAAATCCTGCGTTATTTGATCCTTTAGAAAGAGAAAGATGGGTTAGAGGCTCTATAGAGGATTTAAATTTACGTGGAATATTGGACCGGATGGATAGAAATGATAAAGGTGAATTAATTATTGTAGATTACAAATCAGGTAAAGCTCCAAATGCTAAATACAAAGAACCAAGATTTTTTGCATTAAAGTTGTATGCATTATTGATCAAAAACGAAATTGGTGAAACACCAGCTGAATTAAAATTAATTTATTTACAAAACTCAACAATTCACACAATGAAAGTAGATGAAGAAATGCTAAGGAATGCTGAAAAAGAGATTTTAGAGATATGGAATAATATTAAAGCTGCATTTGAAAGTAACAATTTTCCAACAATCAAAAATACATTATGTGATTGGTGTTACTACAAGCCAATTTGCCCAGAGTTTAATAAAAACGCACCAATTACAGTTGAGCTGGAAAATTGCAATGAAAAAATAGATGAAATTAATGAAACATTAGAAGCTATAAATTTAGTTGGAGGTTTAGATAATCTTCCTGATAACAGTCCGTTGAAAAATACAAATCTAGATGAAATCAATAAAAATTTGGAAGAATTGAATATTACAAAAAATAAAATAGTTAAAGATATAGAAGAATTTTTACGGAAATAATCCTCTAGTTAACTTTGCAGCAGCCACTTTTTTAATTCCTTTAATTAAAGCAGCTGTTCTTAAGTCAACTTTATTCTTTTCAGAAATAATCCATACCTCTTCAAAGGCTGAGGTCAGAACATCGATCAATCGATCGTGTAATTCTTTTTCTTTCCATAAATAGTTTTGTGTATTTTGGACCCATTCAAAATAACTGGCAGTAACACCGCCTGCATTTGCAAGAATATCGGGTATTAGTAAAACTCCATTATCCCTTAATATTTTATCTGCACTAAGGGTTGTTGGTGAGTTTGCTCCCTCAACAATAATTTTTGCTTTGATATTTTCTGCGTTATTTGACTTAATAACACCTCCAACAGCAGCAGGAATTAAAATATCACATTCAATTTCCAATATTTCATCGTCAAAATTATCTGCACCATCAAAATCTTTAACAGATTTGTTTTTAGCTATGTGCTTAAAGAGTTCGGGAATATTAATACCATTCTTATTATAAATAGCACCACCTAAATCATTTACAGCTATTACTTTTGCTCCTCTTTCGTACGAGTCAAGTGCCGCATATCTCCCAACATTTCCAAATCCTTGAATGACAACTGTTGAGTTTTCGTATTTTAAATTTAATTTATCTAAAGCTGCGTTTGCAATAGCTACAACTCCTCTACCGGTTGCTTCTCTTCTTGTGATAGAGCCTCCAAGTGAAGCTGGTTTACCAGTTACAATTCCTGGTTGTGGTGAGCCAACGAAATTACTGTAGGTATCCATGATCCATGCCATAGTTTGTTCATCTGTTCCAAGGTCTGGACCTGGGATGTCCTTGTCAACACCAATTACTGGCAACAACTCAGCTGTGTATCTTCTTGTAACCCTTTGTTTCTCTTGTTTTGAAAGAGGAGTTGGATCAATTGCAACACCACCCTTTGCTCCACCGTAAGGTAATCCAACAATTGCGGACTTCCATGACATCAAAATTGCTAGTGCTGTAACTTCTCCTAAATTTACATTCGAAGCATATCTGATACCTCCTTTAGTTGGTCCCATTGATAAAACGTGTTGTACTCGGTATCCAATTACAGTTTCTACCTCATCATACTCATCTCTTCTAAATGGAAATGTCACCGTTAGTGCTCTTTGAGGGAGTTTTAATCTTTCTCTAATATTCGAATCGAGATTAATGAATTCAGTTACTTCATCATATTGCTTAATGACCTCTTTATACATGTTTGACTCAAAAAGGTCTGGATTACTCATTACATGGCTATCTTATTCTAAAAAATTACTTGTTGTATGTTTTTTTATATTTTTTGTCGTATCCGTTTTCTATTATTTCTTTTATGAAAAATACCAAAATTGAAGATATTCTTAAATCATGCGGGTTGGAAGCAGTAATTGTTTGCTACCAACATAGTGACAGCTGTAGATGTCATGAAGACTATAGAAAAGCCGCTTAGTTTAGGAGTACATATGAGTAATAATTTAGATGAAATATTATCTTTAACAAAAGAGATAACATATCAGGATGGTGATGACTTTGATATTACTGTTACTGAATATGGGGAGGAACTTTCCAAAACAAAAGATATTGAGTTCCTTTGGATAGCTAGAAATACTAGCTCAACTGTAAAAAAAGCAAGTACAAATATTAAGTCTTTTAATGATCAAAATATTGCAAAAAATGTAGAAGAAAACGGACCTGTAAGGCTTGGTGATGAAGTATTTGTATTTAACAAATCTTATAGTTGGAAAGTTCAAGATTTAAGAAAATTTATTGAGTGGATTATTGAAAAATCAGATAATAATGAAGACCTAGTTGAATCTCTACTTGCAATACTTGGACAAACCTTTGTTCCTAAACTAAAGGGTCTTGATGCTTTTTCAAATTCTAAGAATATTAATCCCGATATGATTCGTGATACTTTTTTATATAAAGAATGGAAAGAAAAAGCTGACTTAAAAAGTATAAATACAAACAACAGTACAGCCCCAAAGTGGGCAAAAGAGCTAGGTCATAAAGAAAGGAAATAATGAATCAATTATATGAACTATCAAGACAATTTCCAGATGAGTGGATTAAGCCCGCTCCAAAAGGTAAATTTGGAAACTATATTCCTCATTCTGTCATTACTCAAAGACTTTTAGAGGTATGTGGGCCTTTTAATTGGGAAGTTGTTCAATTAATTAGACAAGAAAATAGTGGAAAAGTAGTTGGTTGCTTTGGCAAACTAACAACACAAATTGATGGCAAATCAGTAACCATAACATCAATTGGAGATGTTGAACACGATCAAGGAAGTGACGGCATGAATGCTAAGCATGCTGAATCAGATGCGTTCAAAAGATGTGCTATGAAAGTTGGTCTTGGATTACATCTTTGGGCTGGTGAAGAATATTATTTGGATAAAAAACTTAGTGAAGCTGAAGGAAAGAAAAATATAAAGTTACAATCTGCTTAACTTTGAATTTTTCCGTCTCTTGATTCAATAAACATTGTTAAAGGACCATCGTTAATAAGTGAAACTTCCATTAAAGCTGCAAAGATACCTTGTTTAACGGTTAATCGGTCAGAAAATATCTCAGCAACATCATCAATCATTTTTTTTGCAATCTCAGGATCTTGAGAATTTATAAATGATGGTCTATTTCCTTTTTGAATATTTCCACTTAATGTAAATTGGCTTACTAAAAGTATTTCTCCATTAGCATCAATAATTGATTTATTCATTTTTCCTTGTTCGTCAGGAAATATTCTCAAATTAATAATCTTGTTTGTTAGAGTTTCAATATCTTCTGGAATATCACCTTTTTCAATACACCATAAAAGAAGATAGCCACTGCTAATTTCTGAAATTAAGGAGTTATCAACTTTCACTGAGGCTGATTTAACTCTTTGCAAAACAACTTTCATAATATTCTATGATAATTATATGGGATTAGATAAAAAAACGATTGCAATGGCAAAAGAGCCGAATTATGCAACTTTAACGACGCTCTTTAAAAGTGGTGCCCCTCAAACACACGTAATGTGGGTTGATACAGATGGTGATAATATTTTAATAAATACAGAAATCCACCGTAGAAAATATTTAAATGTAAAAGATGACCCAAGAGTCAATGTTATGATCTGGAAGCATGACAATGAGTTTAAATTTGTGGAAATTAGAGGAGAGGTAGTGGGTGAAATTACAGGTGAAGACGCTTTAAAAAATATTAATGATCTATCTCAAAAATATTGGAACAAACCATACCCTTTTGAAATTCAATCTGAAAGAATAATTTTAAAAATAAAAGCCGAAAGAGAATTCTTTTTTAATCTTAAAGATCAAGACTTTGAAGGTTTGTCATAATTGTAAAAACCTTCTCCTGTTTTTACACCCAATTTCCCATCTTTAACTTTTTCTTCTAGAAATTTTTTGGGTTTATCTTTTGGGTTTTTTGTTTCATTATAAATTTTAAGTTTTGAATAATAACTAATATCCAAGCCTGAGTAATCAGTCAATTCAAATGGTCCTAGTGGATGGTTCAATCCTTTCTTAATTGCTAGGTCTATGTCTTTGAAGTCGGCTATTCCTTCGTCATATAATTCGTAGGCCTCATCAACTAACGCACCTAACATCCTGTTTACAATAAAGCCTGGTGTTTCTTTATTTAAAGTTACAACTGTTCTTCCCATCAATTTGCTCAGTTCTTTAGTCCTATCAACTATTTCTTTGCTAGTGGATTCTGGAAATGAAATTTCAATGAGATCCATTCTTAATGGAGGGTAAAAGAAGTGCATATTTATAAATCTCTCGGGATGTTTACAGTGTTGCGCAATTTCTGATGCAGCTATAAATGAACTGTTTGTTGCAAGAACAACATCCTCATCAAGTATTTTTGAAATCGTTGAAAAAATTTCTTTTTTTACGTCAAATCTTTCAACTACAGCTTCAATTACAAATGTTTTATCATCTACCACCGTTTCAAGTGAATCATTAACTTTAAGATTTTGGTTAAAATTATCCAAGCTTTCTTTTTTTATCAAGTCTTTAGAAACTAAATTTTCTATATTCTCTTTGGTAAAAACTAATTTGCTATCTAAATATTCTTTATTGCTATCAAAGATACTTGTTTCATGACCTGACATTGCTGATAAAGCCGCAATCTGACTTCCCATTTGTCCACCACCGATAACTGCAACTTTTTCCATAATTATCTATGTTTATTAATTTCTCTTCTTGCTATTGATCTTAAATGAACTTCATCTGGTCCATCTGCAATTCTTAATACACGAGCTCCTGCAGACATCCTAGCTAGTGGAGTGTCTTGGGATAACCCCATTGCACCAAACGTTTGTATAGCTTTGTCGATGACGTAAGAAGCAGCCTCAACAACAGATACTTTTATAGATGAGATTTCTATTTTTGCTTCTTCTTTACCAACTGTATCGATTAGCCATGCAGTTTTCAAAGTTAGTAATCTTGCTTCTTCTATTTTTATTCTTGAGCGAGCAATCCAATCTTGAATAACACCTTGTTCAGCTAATTTTTGACCAAATGTTTCTCTTTCAAGTGATCGGTCGATCATAAGAGATAATGCTCTCTCTGCCATTCCGATAGCCCTCATACAATGATGTATTCTTCCAGGCCCAAGCCTAGCTTGAGCTATTTTAAATCCCATTCCTTCTCCCCCAATGATGTTAGATTTTGGAACAACGACATTTTCAAATAAAAGCTCTGGATGTCCTGTGTATCCATCATCATATCCGAATACTTGCATTGGTCTGATTATCGATAGTCCCTCGCTATCCATAGGAACTAATACTTGGCTCTGCCTTTGGTATGGAGGACTATCTGGGTTCGTCACACCCATAAAAATACATATTTTTGCATTTGGATTTATTGCATTTGAAGTCCACCATTTACGACCATTAATTACATAATTGTCACCGTCACTGACAATTGAACTTCCTATGTTTGTAGCATCTGAGGAAGCTACGTTTGGCTCAGTCATTGCAAAGCATGATCTTATTTCTCCTTCAAGAAGTGGTTCAAGCCATTGTTTTTTTTGTTCTGCTGTTCCAAACTCGGCTAAAATTTCCATATTTCCTGTATCAGGGGCAGAGCAATTAAATACTTCAGGAGCCCACCAATTATGACCTGTTATCTCAGCTAATGGTGCATAGTCAACATTTGATAATCCATATCCATATTCCTTGTCGGGGAGAAATAAATTCCACAAATTTTCACTTTTAGCTTTTGATTTAAGCTCATTTAATATTTCTGGAATATGCAATGGATCTCCTGAATCAATAATTGCCTTCTCATAGAGCTCCTCATTTGGATAAATATGGTCAGCGAAAAAGGTTTTTAGCTTATCTTGTAATTCAAGTGATTCTTTAGAGAAATTAAAATCCATCATTCTTATTGTATCAATTTAAACTTCTGAACCAAAAAACTTTCATTAATATGTTGTTTGATGGACTTTTTTAGCGACAAACTAAAGAAATATATTTCTACAGTTGTAGATATTTCAGAAGATTTCAACTTTGAACAATTTAAAGTAGGAAGATCAAATATTACATTTAAAATTTTTGATGATTCAAATACATTTGTATTAAGACGGCCTCCATTTGGACTCAAATTAGAATCTGCACACAATATGGGTAGGGAATTTAAAATATTAAAAGTTTTAAATGAAAATGGTTTAAGGGTTCCAAAACCATTCTATCTATACGACAAGAAGGAGCTATCTAAAGATGATTTTTATATTATGGAATTTATCGAGGGTGATACGATAGCTAACGACCAAGTAGCAGAACGCTATGACCAATCACAGAAAAAAACAATTACTGAATCATTCATTAAAGCTCTTACAGAAATACACAATTTTAATGTTATAAATTCAGAATTAAGTGATTTAGGTAAACATGAGGATTACGTAGTAAGACAAATAAACAGATGGAACAAACAATTCCAATCTCAAAAAGTTAGAGAAATAAAAGAACTAGAAAGTGCGACTAATTTACTTCTTGATTATATTCCTCCTCAACAAACTGTTGGAATAGTTCATGGAGATTACAGATTAGATAATGTTCGAGTAAAGGATAATAAAGTAACAGCCGTACTGGATTGGGAACTTTGTACTTTAGGAGATCCGCTTGCAGATATGGGAACAGTTATAGCATCTTGGAATACAAAGAAAGAAAAAGACTCACCATTTATTTACTCTCCTACCCTGTCTGGTGGATTTCCTACACGTGAGGATGTAATTAAATTATATCTAAATGAATCAAATCTAGATTTAAAAGATATTGAATTTTACACAAGGTTATCTTATTGGAAACATGCAATGATAATGGAAGGGGTGTACATAAGATATTCCATGGGATCATATGGAAAAACAAATGAAAATGAAATAGAATCATTTAAGGACAGTACAATAAAGTTTGCAAATAAAGCTGCGAATAAAAATTTATTAGAGGAGATAACATGATGATTGTACCTGCAGAGGAAATGGAAAAATATATTGGTCAAGAGGTTGGTGTTTCAGACTGGTTCGAAATAAATCAAGATAGGATAAATCAATTTGCAGAAGGTACAAACGATCATCAATTTATTCATGTTGATGAAGAAATGGCTAAAAGCACCCCATGGGGAACTACAATAGCTCATGGATTCCTGACATTGAGTATGATAACTTACTTATCTGCCGACAACACTGTCATGCCAGAAAATATTCAAATGGCAATTAATTACGGACTTGATAAAGTTCGTTTCATGGAAGCTGTGCCAGTAAATAGCAAGATTAGAGGGAGATTTGTTTTGTCAGATGTCCAGTATAAAAAAGCTGGTAGATGGTTGGTAAAGCATACTGCTACAATTGAAATAGAAGGTAAAGATAAACCAGCAGCTATTGTTGAGCCTTTAACTTTATTTATAATTACAGAATAGAAGAAAGAAGACTAAAGATGAGAGAAGCAGTAATAGTATCAGCAGCAAGAACACCTATTGGAAAAGCTTATCGTGGAGCGTACAACAAAACAGATGCTCCTACATTAGGTTCTTATTCAATCAAAGAAGCTGTTGAAAGAGCAAATGTTGATCCAAATGAAATAGAAGATGTCATTATGGGTTGTGCTCAACAACAAGGTTCACAAGCATTGAACATCGGAAGACTAAGTGGAATCGCAGCAGGTTTACCAATTACTGTTCCAGGAATGACAATAGATAGACAATGTTCTTCTGGCCTAATGGCCATTGCTACTGGTGCAAAACAAATAATGACAGACAATATGAATGTTGTCGTTGCAGGCGGTGTTGAATCTATATCGTTGGTTCAAACTGCTGAATTGCGATTTGCTCCAGATCCAAATGTGGTAAAACTTGCTGATAACGCTTATATGCCTATGATCGAAACTGCTGATTTTGTTGCTGAAAAATATAATATTACAAGAGAATATCAGGATGAATATTCATTACAAAGTCAACAAAGAACTGCAGCTGCCCAAGAAGGTAACAAATTTGATGACGAAATTATTTCAACAACTACAACAAAAAGTGTCAAAAATAAAGAAACCGGGGAAGTTACTGATGAAGAGGTTGAATTAACAAAAGATGAGGGAAATAGACCAGAAACAAATTTAGAGGGTTTATCCTCTCTTCCTCCAGTTTACGGAGAAGGAAAGTTCATTACAGCTGGTAATGCTTCACAATTATCAGATGGTTCAGCTTCTGTTGTTTTAATGGAAGCAAGTGAAGCAGAAAAAAGAAACCTCGAACCACTTGGATATTATAGAGGTATGACTGTATCAGCATTAGCACCAGAGGAAATGGGAATAGGTCCTGTATATGCAGTTCCAGATTTATTAAACAAATTCAACTTAAAAATTGAAGATATAGACCTCTGGGAACTAAATGAAGCGTTTGCTGTTCAAACTTTATACTGTAGAGACGAACTTGGTATTGACAACAGCATATATAACGTTAATGGTGGTTCAATATCAATAGGCCATCCCTATGGAATGACTGGTGCAAGAATGACAATGCATGCATTAATAGAGGGTAAAAGAAGAAACGCAAAATTCGTAGTTGTAACTATGTGTGTCGGTGGTGGTATGGGTGCAGCTGGTTTATTTGAAGTTATCTAAATTTTAAATTTGTAACTAAATTTTAAATCACAATCTTACAATTTATAATAATGTATGGAAAAAATTCATACAAAAGCTGATTATCTAGATTCTCTTAAAAACAGAAACCTAACAATCTACTTAATGGGTGAGCTTGTAGATGATCCGTTGACACATCCAATAATAAAGCCAAGCATAGAAGCAATGGCTGAGACCTATGCTCTTGCTGAGAGAGAACCTGAATTAGCTTCTGCAATATCTCCTTATACCAATGAGCCAATTAATAGGTTTTTACATATTGCTGAAAATAATCAAGATTTATATCTACAAAACCAAATGCAAAGAAAGTTGGGACAATTAACTGGGACTTGTTTTCAAAGATGTGTTGGTATGGATGCATTCAATGCTCTTCATTCAGTAACTTACGAAATTGATGAAAAATATAAGACTGATTATCACAAAAAATTTATAAGTTTCTTAACAAAAATGCATGAATCCAATCTCGTTATTGGGGGCGCAATGACTGATGTCAAAGGTGATAGATCAAAGCCACCTCATCAACAGGCAGACCAAGATTTATATCTCAGAGTTGTAAAACGAGACAAAAAAGGTGTTTACGTTTCTGGAGCAAAAGCTCACCAGACAGGTTGTTTAAATTCTCATTGGATGGTCATCATGCCAACTTTAAGACTTACAGAAGATGATAAAGATTATGCAATAGTTGGAGCGCTACCAATCGAATCTGAAGGAATAACTTACATTTATGGGCGTCAATCATGTGACACAAGAAGTATGGAGCCTGGTGAATACGATGTTGGTAATAAGTACTTTGCTGGCCAGGAAGCAATGGTAATTTTTGACAATGTATTTATACCGAATGAATACATATTTATGAATGGTGAATACGATTTTGCAGCAATGTTGGTTGAACGATTTACATGCTATCACAGAAGATCTTATGTTTGTAAAGCTGGAGTGGGAGATGTAATGATTGGAGCAGCTGCAACTATTGCTGAATACAATGGAGTCGAAAACAAATCACATATCAGAGAAAAATTAGTTGAGATGAATAAATTAAATGAAACAATATACGCTACGGGAATTGCTTCATCATTACAAGGGAAAGAAACTAAAAGTGGAAACTTTATCAATGACGATTTACTGGCAAATGTTTGTAAGCAACATGTAACAAAAGAAACATATGAAATTGGAAGATTAGCACAAGATCTTGCGGGAGGATTGGTTGCTTCAATGCCCTCAGGAATTGACATTCACGAAAGTGACATGTCCCCAAATCTCAAAAAATACTTAAAAGGTAAAGAAGATATAAATACTGAAGATCGTGTCAAAATGTTGAGACTAATAGAAAATATGACTTTAGGAAGAAATGCTGTAGCTTATTTAACTGAGTCTATGCATGGAGCTGGATCCCCTCAAGCACAAAGAATCCAAATTTCAAGAAAAGTTGATATTGAAGAAAAGAAAAACTTTGCAAAAAAGTTGTCTGGAATCATTAAAAGAGAAGAGTAATGAAAGCTGTAGTTTGTACAACACTTGGTGAACCTAATCTCCTTGAAATTAAAGATAATCCTATCCCAGAACCCCAAAAAAATGAAGTATTAATAAAAGTTGAAGCTGCAGGTGTAAATTTTCCGGATGCACTGATGGTACAAGGAAAATATCAGATTGTTATGGACCCACCGTTTACGCCTGGAACAGAAGTTTGTGGGATTGTAGAAGGAATTGGAGAAGATGTTGAAATTAAGATTGGTACAAAAGTTATAGCTTTACCTCCAATGGGTGGTTTTGCAGAATATGTAAGTGTACATAAAAGCTTAGTTATACCGGTATCTGAAGCAGTAGATTCCTATGCTGGAGCAAGCTTACCAATAAACTATGGAACTTGTTATTACGCATTAAAAAGAAGAGCAAATATACAGAAGGGTGAAAGTTTACTTGTTCTTGGTGCTGCAGGAGGAATTGGAACTGCATCAATCCAATTGGCAAAAGTTATGGGTGTAAAGACAATATGTGCAGTTGGAAGTGATGAAAAAGAAGAATACGTAAAATCATTGGGTGCAGATCAAATTATACGATATGACCAAGTCGATTTAAAGGAAACAACAAAAGAGCTAACTAAGGGAAATGGTGTTGATGTGGTAATGGACCCAGTTGGTGGTAATGTGACTGAGCAAGCTTTGAGAGCTACAGCTTGGAATGGGAGGCTACTTGTAATTGGTTTTACAGATGGAAATATTCCGAAGATACCTCTTAATTTAACATTGGTAAAAGGTGTTTCGATAGTTGGAGTTTGGTGGGGACGATGGACAACAACTTCACCAGAAGAAACAGCAGAAGATTTTGGGGAACTCCTAAGTTTTATTGAAAAAGGTGAATTAAATATTGAGCCAAAAAATATTCATACAATTGAAGAAACTCCCCTTGCATTAGAAAATTTCTTATCTCGTAAAAATATAGGAAAAACAGTTATTAGCTTTTAATTACTTCTTTGAAGATTCAAAATAAGGATTTGATCCAGATGCGTGATCAGTTGCATCAATAATATTACCTATCTCTGGTACTGCATCTCTTAATGCCTTTTCAATACCTTGTGTAAGAGTTACTTGTGCCATACCACATCCTTGACAACCACCACCAAGTCTAAGATATACATCTTGGCCTTCTACTCCTACAAGACTTGCTTGACCACCGTGGGAAGCTATTGCAGGATTTATCTGACTCTCTAAAACTGTCTGTACTTTCTCTGCTAGCTCACCTGTAAGTTCAGGCATGTCTTCAGGATTGCCAAACATTGCTGGGCTTGGAGTGTTTGGATTATCCATTGTCAATCCAGGAGCGTCTGGATCGTCTGACATGTCTAAGCTTGCTCCGTTAAAATTATCAACATCTTTACTAGCAATGACTACGGAAAGTTCGCCAAATTCTATTCTTTTATCATCTGGTCTTGCCTGATCTAAGTCAAGGAAACTTAAGTCGTAAGTATATTGATTTCCTTGGATACCATCTATTTGCAGAAATAATGCATAATCTTTTTCACCTGGTTCTTGCTCTCTCAATTCAAGAATTTTTGCTACAGCGGTATCACCAATATTGAATTTAAATTCGTCAGTCATATACTTAATATTAGTAAGCTCAAGATATGTGTAAATAAATATGAAGAAACTATTACTTGTTATTCCAGAAAATAGCTACAAATCAAACGATTTTGTTACAGCAGCTGAAAAATTAGATCTTGATTTCTTAGTAATCACAGATAGCCAGCAAGTTTCTGGTCAATTCTCAGATACAGTAATAATTCATAGTTTTAATAAAGAATTAGAGAATGATGTAAGAGAAAAACTTAAAGATGTAACACATATACTTCCAGTAGATCATAGTGCACTTAAATTTTCTGCATATCTTGTAGATTTATTGAACGTTAAAGGCAATAACACTAAATCAATTAATAATGCGATGAATAAACTTGAATCAAGAAACATATTTAATTCAATATCTGAAATAAAAATTCAAAATGCAATCGTAAAAACAATGGAAGATATAGAGCTTTTTTTGAATGAAAATGGAACCTCTGTTTTAAAACCTATCTATGGCACAGCCAGTAAAAGTGTTATAAAAATTCATAGTATTAAAGATAACAAAACTGCGGTAGAAAAATTAATGCAAGACTGTTCAGATCAGGATTTAATTATCGAAGAATTTGTCGATGGAAGTGAGTATGCATTAGAAGGAAATTTGATTAATTCTGAATTAAATAAAATAATAATATTTGATAAGCCAATTAATTATAAAGAGCCTTACTTTGAAGAATCAATTTATATAGCTCCAACAGAAATACCAGATGAAACTCAAAAAGAAGTAGTTAATTTAATTGGAAAAGCTTGTAAAGAATTGGGACTTGAAAATGGACCTGTACACGTAGAATTTAAAATACATAAAAACGAAATATTCATAATTGAAATAAATCCAAGAATGATTGGGGGTTTATGCTCAAGATGTCTAAGTTTTGGTTTATTTAAAACCTCACTTGAAGAAATTGCACTTCACGCATTCTTAAATGATGAATTAAAGAGTATTGAACTACTCAGTAATTTTGTAGGGGTACTAATGATACCAACACCAGCATCTGGAAAATTTATTTCAATCAATAAGAATGAACTTGAAAATATAAATAATGTTTCTGGAGTTGAAATTACTGTATCTGAAAACTCAGATCTTTTAGAACCTCCTTTTGGAGACAAATATTTAGGTTTTGTTTTCTCACAAGGTGAAAGCAAAGAAAAAGTAATGGAGTCGTTAACTTTAGCAATGAATTTAGCAAATCCAATTATCAAATAACTATGATAACCTTCAATAAAATATGAAAAATGCATTAATCATAAATGGTGGTGAAAATACTACCAATAGAGATCAATTAGGCGAATTTGATTTCATTGTCGCTGTTGATTCTGGAGCTGAACATGCTTACAAATTATTTTTGAAACCTGATTTGATAATTGGTGATTTAGATTCCATAGATAAAAAAATATATGACAGAGTTACTAAAGATAAAATTGAAATAATTGAATATCAAGTAGATAAAGATTATACAGATTTTGAAATTGCACTAAAACATGTAATAAATATGGAAATCAAAGATATAACCGTAATTGGAGGGGAGTATGGAGACATTGATCACTTATTTGGATCTTTATTTACTATAAATAAATTACATAAAGATCAAAATATTTTATGGATCCATGGTGAACAAAATATACTATTTCCAAACTCTGAGAATATAGAAATTGGAGTGAACAAAAATTTTAGTGTTTTACCCTTTTCAAATTTAATAAATTTAACTATTTCTGGGGCAGAATGGAATTTAGAAAATGAAAATGTAGAATTTGGTGTATCTAAAACACTAAGAAATGTATCAAAAAATACTCAAATATATATTTCAGTTTTGGAAGGTAAATATTGTTTAGTTATTAATAATTAAGATCTAGGAAGGTCTTTCCAGGCCTTGTCTTTATCTAATTTAGGTTCGCTAGGAAGACCAAGTACTCTTTCAGCGATAATATTTCTCATAATTTCAGAAGTACCACCCTCTATAGAGTTTGCACGTGACCTCAAAAATAAACTTTGTGTGTCAGTAAATCCATAGGAATCATTATCAAAATTTAATTCTGGTTGTGACAGCTCATATCCTCTAGGAAATAATAAACCATCATTTCCTAACATCTCCATACCAAATTCATATGAAGATTTGTTAATTTCAGCTTCATGAAGCTTACTAGTCGAGCCTTCTGGGCCTGGGGTTCCTTTTTCTCTCAATTCAGCTGCTCTCATATTTGTAAGACGTACAGCCTCTTGTTGAATCCATAACTCAACTAATTTATCTTTAATAACAGGATCATCTAAATTACGATCTTTCCATAGTTGAACTAAGTGTCCTGGGGCACCACTTCCTCTTTGTCTTACATTACCCCCAATTGCTACTCTCTCGTTCATCAAAATAGCCAAAGATACTCTCCAGCCATCACCAACTTCACCTAAAACATTTTCTTTAGGAATCTTTACATCTGTAAAATAAACTTCGTTAAATTCTGCTTCCCCAGTTATTTGTCTTAAAGGCCTTACCTCAACTCCCTCAGATTCCATATCAACTATGAAAAATGTTAATCCTCTGTGTTTTGGTACATCTGGGTCAGTTCTTGTAACAAGTAATCCCCATTTCGAAAGGTGTCCAAGAGTAGTCCAAACCTTTTGTCCGTTCACAATATAACCATCTCCATCATCAACAGCTTTGGTTGAAAGACTTGCTAGATCTGAACCAGAACCAGGTTCGGAAAATAATTGGCACCAGATTTCTTCAGCAGTAAACATTGGCTTTAAGTATTTATCAATCTGATCTTTTGTTCCATATTCGACAATAGTCGGTGCTCCCATTCCAATTCCTAAGAGGTTTGCTATTCTGTTGTTAATTGAAATACCTTCTTTTCTTAAAGTTTCATTTACTAACAGCTGAAATTTTGGATTCACATTTAAACCGCCGGCTCCCTCTGGAAAATGAACCCAAGCAAGTCCTAAGTCAAATTGTTTTGCCCAAAAGTCAGTCTTCGAATCATTTTCTTTTCTAAATGATATGAGTTCA
>CACJXH010000007.1:0-32864 GCA_902597375.1 uncultured Candidatus Actinomarina sp.
TAATTACAAGATCATCAAACTCGATTTTTTCTGATGAACTATCTCCAATTAAAGATTGAAATCTCGCAACTACTTCCTCTTCTTTACAATCATTTGATATTACTTCAATTTTTGGATTTTTAATTAAATCGATACTTTGTTTAAATTCTTCTTCATTAGCAATTATTAGTTCAGGGATAGGTTTTGAAGCTGTTTCAATGTCAGAGAGGTTTTTTTTAGTCTCTCCATACATTGAAAAAGATGTACATACTAAGTGAACTTCATTTTGAGTGGCTATTTTACTCAGATCAACTGAATTTAAATCATAAGAATTTAGGCACGAAATAACCTTTTCATGCTCTTTCTCAACATTTATATACGCTTTTACCATAATCTTGAAACAAATATTTAATATTTCCGAGTAACCAATATTTTAAATAAATACTACATTATTAACGAGAATATTAAAAGAGGTATTAAAAACAATGAAAATTAAAGCTGAATATATATGGATAGACGGTAAAACACCAACTGCAAAGTTAAGAAGTAAAACCAAAATTATGGACCAAGGGACAGAACCTCCAATTTGGGGATTTGATGGATCCAGTACAGAACAAGCAACAGGAGATCAATCGGATTGTGTACTTAAACCTGTAGCACAGTTCCCTGATCCTATAAGAGGTGGAGATAACATACTAGTTATGTGTGAAGTTTTGAATGTAGACATGACACCACATGCCTCAAACACAAGAGCAGCATGTGTTGCCTCTGCTGAAAACTTTTCTGAGTTTGAACCAATGTTTGGTTTGGAACAAGAATATACATTTTATGAGCAATCATACGATTCCCTTAAGTATGGACAACCATTAGGATTTCCTCCTTCAGGCTATCCAGCACCACAAGGTGGATACTATTGTGGCGTAGGAGCAGATGAAGTATATGGTCGTTCGATTTCTGAAGATCATGCAACTGCTTGTATGGAAGCTGGGTTAAATATTTCTGGAACAAATGCAGAAGTTATGCCTGGACAATGGGAGTTTCAAATTGGACCTGTAGGAGCTCCAGATATAGGAGATCAAATTTGGATTGCAAGGTGGTTGTTATATAGAATTGCTGAAGATTATAACATTTCAGCAACTCTCACTCCAAAACCTGTAAAAGGTGATTGGAATGGAGCTGGAATGCACACTAACTTTTCAACCAAACAAATGAGAGAAGATGGCGGTTATGATGCAATTGTTGCCGGTTGCGAAGCACTAGGTAAAAATGCTGAATTTCATGTACAAAACTATGGAGCAGGCATCGAAGATCGTTTAACCGGTGATCATGAAACACAAAGGTTTGACACTTTTTCTTATGGTGTTAGTGACAGAGGAGCGTCAATAAGAATTCCATGGCAAGTTGAAGTAGACAAAAAAGGATATTTAGAAGACAGAAGACCTAACGCGAATGCAGACCCTTATGTTATTGCAACGGTAATGATTGATACTGTCTGTTCAGCAGCTTCTAGTTAGCCCGAAGTATTTGTTGCGACGATTTCTTCAATTTTTTCTTGAAAGAGATTTATATTATTGTTGAATGATTGCAGTGCTGCTGATCTTTGCTGTCCTGTGTCTGAGGAAGTAAGACCTGCTAACAACTCTTCAGTGTCTTGATATATTAATTTAGCAAGAGATATTAATTCTTCATGACTTTTTACCAGTCCAGCAAAGGTTGTTGGTGGACCAGGCTCAGATACTATTTCAACAAATTGTTGGGCATCTTCAATAAATTCTGCGAATTCATCTTTTGCTTCTTGATATGTTAATGATTCATTATCCCAATTATCATTCGCTTCTAAAACTTTTGTTGCTAAATCAATAGATTGAATCTTCTCAGAGGAAATTTCTTCCAAATAAGTTACAACTTCGTCTGGAAGAGTGGTTGTAGTTGTTGTAGTTGAATCATCTACTGCTGTTTCCTGGATTGTAGTTTCTACAACAACATTATCAATTTGAACTATATCAAGACTGTTTTCAGTAGAAACCCTATTGATAAATGTGTAAGTTGTCGCGATCATACCTATTAATACAAGAGGAAGAACAAATCTTCCCGGTTTGGGGTCATCGTTGAATGTTTCCATATTTATAGTCTATCAAAGATGTTAAGAATGTCTTGAGTTATTGACGTCCATTCAATTTCTTCTTCTTTTGTTATCGTAATAAAACCTGGTCCTAAAAAGATTGAAGCGACACCCTCAATACTTTGTAATTCATCAGAAATTGTTTCACCAAGTTCAATAATGATTTTTTTTGCATTAGGATTTGGCGTGTCAATTAATTCCATAATTATCATTAATTTTAATATAAAAATCATTAATATATGACAGTATGAAATATCAAAATATAAACAATGAAATTTCAAGTTTAAGTTTTCAGAAGCAAAATTTATTTTCTATGTTAGGGTTATACTTTTTTTCTCTTGGCTCCAGTATTCTTGGGTATTCAGCTTATTTGTTTTTAGAATCATTTGGTTTAGTTCAACAGAAAATTATTAGCTGGAATGGTCAAGGATTGTTTTGGTTTTTGATTCTTTTCTGTATTGCAATATTTATTTTGTTTATACCTATCGAGTTTTTAAATATATTCAAAATTTATAACAATTCATTTAAAGATCTTTTGATTAATATTATTTCTGTTATTGTCATTTCAGTAACTTTTTTAGTTTTTTTTCAATTTTTTATTAATGCAAGAAACCAAATACTTTTCGATCTAGTTGATATTGGAAAATCAACTTCATTTTCAGGTTTTATAACAATTCCGTTAATATTATTTATTCATCACAATATAAAAAATAGGATAAATTTCTCAGACTATTTTTCATTTAGCTTATTACTTTTTGCTTGGATTATATCTTCCCAAATATTTCTATAATTTACATTTTATCGACGGGTGTTAAGCCTAATGATTCCATAAGCAAAGTTGAAAACTCTATGAACAAATAAGATATTTTTAATTTATTATATTTTATACTCAAGTTTTCATTTTCGAGAATTCTTTCTCCTTGATACATTGTATTGAATTCATTTGATAACTCATACAAGTAATCAGCTAAGTGATGTGGCTCACTATTTACTAATGCTTTAGTAAATAAATATTCAAATTTAGAGAATGATTTTAATAATTTAATATCTGTGTCATCAAGTTCTGAAACTGTTATTTGTAAATCATTTTTATTAATTGATGAATTTTGAACTAATTTTTTTGCTCTAACAAGAGAATATTGAACGTAAATACCAGTTTTCCCTGTAATATTTGTAAATTTATCAAGATCAAATTTATAGTCAGTCATTCTGTTTGTTATAAGATCACTAAATGTCAAAACAGTATTAGCAAGAATTTTAATTGTTTTATCTTCGATTTCTGGATTTATATTTTCTATATATAAGCAAGTTTCTTCAAAAAGATCTATAAGTTTTTTTGTATCTCCTTGTCTTGTTTTATAAGGGTTTCCGTTCAAATCATTTATTGTTCCAAAAGCTATATGTTCATATTCTCGTTCTGCAAAACCAAAATAATCTAAACTTTTAAAAAGTTGATCAAAATGAAGCTTCTGTCTTTTATCGACAATATACAATGTTTTGTCAAAATCATATTTTTCTATTCTGTTTGAAACTGTGGCTAAATCTGTCGTAAGGTAGAGATAAGATCCGTCTGATTTAGTAATTAAGATTTTTGGATCAGATTCAAGGTTTGAAACATACGCTCCTTCATCAATAGATATTTTTCCATCTTTATCAAGTCTCTTGATCATCTCAGGTATTAAATAATTTACATCGCTTTCTCCCATCCAAAGATCAAAAGTATGATTTAGTAAATGTAATATTTCTTTTATTGATTCAACTGAAATTCTTTTTATTTTTTCCCATTTTTTCAAAAGATTTTTGTTGTTTGTATTTAATTTTTTATTTATTAATTGTGCATGGTCCTTAAATACTTTGTCTTCACCATAAAGTTTTGCTGCTTTTGGGTAAATCTCTTCGAGATCATTTATATCAATATTTCCGAGTTCAATATCAAACTTTTCAATATATCCAATAATCTGTCCAATAGGCATCCCCCAATCACCCATATGAATATCAGTTAAGACTTTGTTTCCAGCTAACTGATTGATTTTAGATAAACTTCTTCCTATATTCAGAGATCTTAAATGGCCCACATGTAATGGTTTCCCGATATTTGGACCCCCATAATCGAGAATAATTTTTTTCGAAGACTGACTTCTGATAATATTTTTGATGTTCTCGAAAACCTTAATAAAACTCTCAATATTTATTTCAAGATTTATAAAATATTTATCTGTGATCTGATAATTAGTTATTGAATCATCATTTTCAATAATTTTCGATATAGAAATAACTATTTTTTCTATTTCTGGATGATTTTGATGTTTAACTAGGTTATCTATTTGAAAGTCATAGTTTGGAAAATTTGAAATCCTTATTTCGATATTTTCATCAATATTATTCAGTAACAATTCGTTTTTTATATTATTTTCAAGTTCTAAGAATTGGTGCATTATTTTCCCAGATATTGTTTTATAAAATAAATTATAAATAAGAAATTATCTATCAAATACCTTCTAAATAACCTTTTTGGCTCCTGAACAAGTCTAAAAATCCATTCAAGGCCAAAGTCTGCAAGCCATTCAGGTGCTTTTACTTTTGTTCCAGCTACCCATTCAAATACTGCACCAACGCCTACAAAATTTGATCTCACTTGATGAATCTTTTTAATGTTATAAATAAAGTTTTCCTGTTTTGGAAACCCTAAAGACACCCAGATAATGTCTGGATCCTTTTCTAATAGATCTTTAATATATTCGTTGTCCGTTAATCTTTCCGTTGCAATTAAAGGTGGACAATAAAATCCTGAAATATTGATATCTGGATATAAATCTTTCAATTTATTAATCATTGAAAAAACTATCTGTTCATTGTTTCCAAAAAAATAATGACTTATATTTTTTTCTAAACCATGTTTGATTGTTTTATGAAATAAATTAAAGCCATCAACCCTTTTTTGATTATTTTTCATCAATATTTTTAAAGATTTTGCAACAGGAAAACCATCTGGAGTTTTAACGTCAAATGAATCTATTAATTGTTTTATTTCTAAATTTCTATATGCTCTAACTAGTGTATTTGCATTGCATACTGCAACTGTTTTTGAGATGTTTTCACACAAGAAAAGGGCGACATCATCAACTGTTGTAACTGAAATTTCTGTTTTTAGTACCTGTTTACTAAGCATTATTGAAACTATTATAGAAATGTATATATAAAAAATTATATTTTTTAATTTTTGTTTTGCGCCTGTAGCTTAACTGGATAGAGCATCTGACTTCGGATCAGAGGGTTGGGGGTTCGAATCCCTCCAGGCGTACTAATTTATTAGTTCAAATATTTTCTGTGTTCTATTTTTCAAAGTAATTTGCTCAAAATAGTTCGCTTTAGAATCTTTAGACTCAGATGCTTCTTTTAATCCAGCGATAAAACTTTCATCATCATTCATTTTATAAAATATAATATTTTCTGAAAAAGGTAGTTCATGATGTGATGGAAAGTCAACCGCAACGATTTTTAATCCTGCATAGAGATATTCAAAATACTTTAAAGGAGATGTATAAAGAGTAGAGTGTAAATTATCATCAGTATTTATCAATAATCCAATATTTGATTTTTGAATTTCTGAAATTGCTTCCTTTCTTTCTAATCTATGAATTAATTTAACTTTTTTTTCAAGTTTATTTTTACTCACAAAATTTCTAAGCTTTTCTACTTCCTCTTTTGGATGGCCAATGATTGTAAATGTTAAATTATTTGGCATACTTGATTTATTAAATGCCGATATGAAAAATTCTAAATTTCTACTTTTATTAAATCTTTTTAGGTTGCCTATAAAAATTACCTTGTCTTTATCTTTTTCAATATTTTTATCGAATAATTTTTCATCAACGGCATTGTGAAGAACAATTAATTTGTTCCTATGTTTTGATAAATCAATTTCAGAATCTCGTAAAAGTAAATTATTTAGAAATATAATTTTTGCACCCGTTTTTTTTATAGAACTTTTCATTACAAATTTTCTTACTTTAGATAGCTGATGGCATTCAAAAGTTACGTTTTTTTCTTTTTTTGATAAAAAATAAAAAATCCAATCTGATCTTGTAAAAAAATTATTGTTATCAGAATTGTCTATTTTTTTTACATATTTTCTTGCCCAAAGAAAATGACTAATTAAAAAAAATAACTTGTCGAAGTATTTTACTCTTCCAAATGGGTATCTGTGGTTAACCCCGGTGAAAGCAACATTTTCATTGATGTCGTAAAAGTTTTCCAATTCAAATTTACTATCCGAACTTTCTTTCTCTCTTAAAGGAAAAATTACCTCAACTTTAAAATATTTAGATAAATAGTTAACATTATCGATGGTTTGGATTGTATTAGCTTTCATAGATGGAAAGCTTTGATAAGTTACATACTTTAAATTAGCTTTCATTTCTATCCTGAAAATTATTTGATAATGTGTATAAACAAAATGAAATTAAAACAAAAGAATTCAAATAGAGAATAGAATCACTTTTTAGAAAATTAATAATCAAAAAAACTGTTGGAAAATAAAAAATTTTAGATTTATCTGATTTGTATAAAGTGATAAGAACATATGAAATAAGTATGAATACTCCACCAGCTCCAAAAAAAATTAAAAAATCCAAATAAGAGGAATGAGGTAAAAATAAAGATCCTACTTTATAATATGGAACGTCAAGAAACACTTTTTCCCCATAAAGATATTCATTTATTTGTAAAGGCCCACTTCCAAAAATTGTTTCAATTATATTTGGGTCGTATTTAGCAATAAATATACCCCACATTTCTGTTCTGTTAATAAGTAATGAAACTACTGAGATAATTGAAATTAGATTTGGGAGAAATGGGATATTTAGGTCACTTGTAAATCTATTTATAAGAAATTTATAACTATTTGAGGCCTCGTTGAAGTTCTTCTCGCTTAACAACATTGATTTTAAATCTCTCTCCAACATTTTCTTTTCTATCTCTTTAAAATTTCTATATGATCCAGGGTCCTCGTAAAAACCCTGATGTAAAGTTGATTCAAATATCAACTCTGTACTTACATATTGATAATCAGAATTAAGAAGGTAGATACCAGCCATTAAGAATATGAGAATGATTAAGAATTTAAAAAAGTGAGTTTGAAGATTTCTGATAGTCAAAAAATTGTAAAAAACAATTAATATGACTATAACAATTAAAGACGAGAATGAAGCAAAGTTATTTGACCTATATAGTCCATAAACGATTGGAATTAAAAGTAAAATCATTTTTGAATCATAAGTTTCTTTTTTAACAAAGAAAAATATAAAAAAGAATAAAATTATAAAACCATAAAATTCACCCACTGATTCTGCACTTGCTGAAAAACCTCTCCAGGTATTTCCATCTACACTATCAAATGTTTTAATTCCTCTTTTATTTTGACCAAAAACAATAAAATTAAGAAAGTTTGCAATTGGACTATATGAGCCTAATACTCCAAAGAAAAATACCAAGGCTCCGGAAGCTAAAAGATTATTAAGAAATAATTTATTATTAAAATATTTATTTCCTTCATTTATGAGAAATAGAATTCCCCTAATTGATAAGTAAAAAACTAACAGCCAGAAAAATTGAGAATATATGTTATAGTTCGAATTAATAAATCCTCTCAATTTGTCTCCATCAAAAAAGTAATCATTCAATTCTGTATTCCTTATCCAAAATATTGAAAATAGAAAATAGATAAGATCATATTTGTTTAATTTATTTGATAAAAAACTATTAATTCCAAAAAATGAAAGAATGATTAAAAATATATTTAAGTTCATCCCTGAATATGTACCAACAAAAATAAATAAAAAAGGGATATAATTTATTAAATTTTTATATCGTAAAGAAAAAAGATCATAACAAATTAATCCAATAAGTAAAAATAAAAGCGCCTTACCAAAAATATAAAAGTTATCGATTGTAAATTCTGGATCATACAATATATTTGTCCTACGATAAAACCTCTCCTCTGCAAATAATTGAAATGTAAATATTAAAGATAAAAGAATAGATGATATGCTACTCAACTTGTATGTTTTTTTATGAACGGGTACAAAATAAAATAATAATAACCAAATTGATGATTGTAGAAGTAAGTTTATTGAAGTATTAGTTCCAATTGAAACAAAAAAAGTTTCACCGTTTAGGTCAACACCTGTAATTTTTCCATAGCAATTTATATCGGCATAATTATTATTGTTGTAGTAAATTGATATATCATTATTTGAATTTACGAGAATAAATTCCAAAAACGAAATATTACATGTTGTAGATTGATAGTAACCTACAGTAGATTCACTCAAAATTTTAGGTGTCACACTATCGTTTCTATCAGTTATTGCAAATGGCAATATAATTATTAGAAATAAAATAAAGATAGGTATTGTTTTTGTTTTCATGAATTCTTACTTATAAATACTTTTAAAGAAAAATACAAAAGTAATAGTCCGCTTGTAATTCCAAAGAAAAATAAATCACCATTAAAGTTATTGTAGTTTAATGTCCATCCTCCATTAACATAATTGGCACATTCAAACCAAGAATTAACATTAATTACATTTCCATCAATATCGAATAATCTAATAGTTTGAAAACTAGGATCATTTTCAAATATAAAATTAGGATCATTTCCAACAATAAAAAATTCTTGATCTTGAGGTTGTTTACCACAACTTTCTTCAATATTATTTAAATCAATTTCCATTTTCTTATTAAATTAAATTATATTATCAATGTATTCATTGATGGGTAATAATTAATTTCATTATTCATTTAATTATTCTTTTGAATATTGATAAAATTCATAAATATGAAAGGTGATCCAGGTTATTTCGGTCCAAATTCCATGATGTGGAAAATAAACAAGGAAATTACTGTTCTCTTTGGAGGTGCACGGGCATTATTAATGCATGCGGCTCATCCATTAATTGCTGCTGGAGCACGACAAACCTCATTTTATCAAAGAGATCCATGGAAAAGACTTATAAGGACTTTATCACTACAAAACTCAGTGACATTTGGGACAAAAATCGAGGCTGATGAAAGTGCTACAAGAATAAATAGATTACATGAAGTAATAAATGGTGAAGATCCTATCACAGGTGGATACTATGATGCACTAGATCATGAGCAACTATTGTGGGTTCATGCTTGTTTACAATTATCTTCAATATATTTTTACGAAAAAACAGTAAAAAAATTATCGGAAGATGAAAAAAATTTATATCATAAAGAAAATATGCTTGCCGCAAAGCTTGTATTAGTTGATATAGAAAAAATGCCTCAAACACATCAGGATTTAAAAAAATGGGTAACAAATAAAAGCAAAACTAAAGATTATCTACAATTTACCGACGTAGCAAAAGATGTACAAGAAATTATTTCTGGAGGTCCAGTCCCAAGACATATAAAACCTATTTGGCCATTTATTTCATTTACTGCGTTTAATACATTACCCAATGAATTTAAAGAAATTTATGGAGTAAAAACAACAAGATTTAAATCTTTAGTTCTCTCATTTAATTTATATTTACTTAAATTTACAAGACCATTCTTACCACCTTTTTTTAGACTAATTCCACCGGCTAGGTGGGCCAAGCAAAGATTAAGAAAAAATCCTAATCTTAAATTTGAAGATAAAGCACGAATTTAGTTGAGGTAATTTTTATGGAAAAGGACAATAATGACTTGTTAAAAAAATTATATGAAAATATATCTGAGTCGGAAAATAAATTAAACTATTTTTTAAAAAATTTTAAAGATAATTTTGATAATATCGAAGAATTATACGAAATCTCAGCTTCTTTAGAAAAATCTTTAAACCAACTTAAATATTTGAAAGATGAAGATTTTTCAGAAGAAGAATAATGCTTACTTATTCATATTTTAGATTATTATTAAATTTCAGGGTCGGTAGCTCAATCGGCAGAGCAGGAGCCTTTTAAGCTCAAGGTCGTGGGTTCGATTCCCACCCGACCCACTATACTCCTTTAGATTTACTGCTCAATAAAGAATAGGGTGTCTTTAGTATTATTTTGATGTCTAAAAACAAGGACCAGTTTTCAATATATTCAATATCGTATTTATACCATGTTCCAAAATCAGAAGTATTTCTCTCATTAATTTGCAATAAACCAGTAATTCCAGGCATAACATTTAATCTTCTCATATAATTTTGATCAAATAATTTTGTATCTTCATTAAATAGAGGTCTGGGTCCTACTATTGACATATCACCCTTTAACACGTTAAAAAATTGAGGTAATTCATCTAGACTGTAATTTCTTAGAAATTTTGTACCTTTTATAATTCTTGGATCATCTTCAATTTTAAAAATAGCCTGATCGTTTTGATTTAAATCTTGCAATTTCTCTCTCATTTCATGAGAGCCTTTTTTCATTGTTCTAAATTTATACATTTTAAATTGTTCACCATGAAGTCCAACTCTGTCTTGTTTTATAATTGTTTCAGAACCATCAAGAATGTAGATATACAAACTTATTAAAACATACAAGGGTGAAAATATTATTACACCAATAATTGAAAGAGCAATGTCCTGTAATCTTTTTAAAATATATTTTGATCCATACTGAATATCATTATTAAAGTAAGTTAAGTAATAATCCGACACAGTTTCTGTTCGATTGATAAAATAGTTTTCAAATTGGATCTCTTCTTTCGAAATAATGAGAATTTTTTTATTTAAATTAATTAAATAGTTTTCAAGATCCTTACCAATTTTATTTGCTAAATTAATATTTAGAACAATCAAATTAACATTAATTTCTTTATTTAACTGATCTATTTTGCTAATAATTGATTGGCTTTCATTTGTTACATCAATATTGAAGTTGCCTACATTTTTTCTAAAAGTCATTATTCTTAAATTTCGAAAAATGGAATCCTCTTCTAAATTAAATGTTATAAAGTTTTCATTTGTTACAGATCTTCCAAGTAATGAAGATATATACTCGCTGTTTCTAAACAGTAACAAAATTGAGGGAATTAACAGAGTAAATAAAATAAGATATCCTCTTGAAATTAAACTTGAAATTCTGAAAATTGTTATAAATATAAAAAAAGTACTTGTCCATAAAAGATAAATAGATATAAATTCATCTAAATAGTTTCTATCTAATGAATAACTCAGTTCATTCACATATGTGTAAAATTTAGTCGAGTAGAGAATAATTAAAAAAATGAAAATAAAAAAACCAAGAAAGTACTCAATATCTGAAAATCTCTCTGGCAAAAAAGTAAAAAACCTATTTCTGTCTTCCCATAAATTACTATTTATTTGCAACCTAAAGCTGTTGCCGACACACAATTCACAAAAAGTTGTAGGAATCAAAAAATTATTGAAATAAAAAATTGTTGTAAAACTAAGAACAACTTGAAGAAATAAAAATCTTGTTGAATATTTTAAAAAACTACTTAACTTCATATATTTATATTATTGTAATGAAATATATTGGTTTCAGTTTTTTTCGGATTATAATCTTTTATACCTATTGGGGGCGTGGTAAAGTCTGGAGTTTACGCCTGCCTGTCACGCAGGAGGTCGCGGGTTCGAATCCCGTCGTCCCCGCATTTGGCCAGATAGCTCAGTCGGTAGAGCACTTGTCTGAAAAACAAGGGGTCGGCAGTTCGATTCTGCCTCTGGCCACAGAGTTTTTTCCACTTAAAAACAAAATATCGTCCAAAACGTTGACCAAATTTATATAAAATAAGAAAGTAAAAATGAAAATTCATAATTTAAACTTTTCAAAATATGTATTTGTTTTAATAAGTATCAGCACTTTGTATGTCTTAGTTTATAACATATTACACTACAACCCTATTTTGGGATATGATGCCGAGGCACACTATGGTTATGTTGATTACTTTTCTAGGTATTTACCGTATGAATTCAGATTACCAAGTGATGTTGATACAAGAGAATTTTTCAACCCACCTCTTGCTTACATGGTCCCAGCAATTGCACAAGTTATATGTAGGAACATAATTGAGTCAAATAATTTCTTAGTCGATTGCCAACCTATCTATGGAAATGCGGCTCAAATTTTTCAATCGTTTATGTATATTTCAACAATCTTAGTAAATCTTTATACTTTAAAATTGTTCAATAAATCAAATTCATTTCTGAATGCTGGTTATTTATTAATAATTTCGCTTTTTGCAGTAAATTACAGAACCATATCAATGATTAGAGGTGAACCGTATATTTTGTTTTTTTTAAGTTTATTTATCCTTATTTTATATAAAGCTGAAGATACCAATTATGACTTAAATTACAAACTTATTTTTTCAGCCGGAGTTATAATTTCCTGTATTGCCCTTAGTAGACAATGGGGTTTTCTTTTATTTTTCCCTCTAATGTTTCTATTATTTTTTAAACGTTCAAAGAAACAATATTTTCTATTTTGGTTGTTTAGTTCTGTCATAGGTGCATTATTTTCAAGTTGGTTTTATATTGGGCTATATCAAAAATATGGTTCTTTTACCGCTTTTAATTACAAATCTCCGGGATTTTCATTCGGTAATCAAAAACTTTCTTTTTATATTCCAAATATTGAACATTTAGAGTATTTGTTTACCAAACCAATAAGGCCTTATTTAGATAATCAGTTCTTTTCAATTTTGTATTCAGATCTTTGGGGGGATTATTGGGGTTACTTTGTTTTTACTTCTAGACATTTAGATGTAGGAAGAAATCAGTCTATAATCGGTGATTATTTTGCGAGGATTAATTTATTTTCTGTTTTAACATCTTTAATTATTATCTCTTCTTGCTATTTTGTTAGAAAAATTTATAAATCTAATTATTTTATAAAGTACTTAAACACTGCAATTATTTTTTCTTTGCTGGGTTACCTTTTGTTTGCAATAATCTATCCAACATCAAATGGTGATTCTATAAAGGCTACATATATAATACAAGCGTTTCATTTGATGGGATTTGTGGCATCAATATATCTTTACGAGCTTAAGAAAACAAATACAAAAGTATATAACTTAATATTATCAACTTTGGTTATTCTATATTTTCATAACTTTCAGTCATATCTCTCACATTATCCATATAATTTTCTTCCATAATTAAAACTTTGGAAAACAAGGGGTCGGCAGTTCGATTTTGTCTCTGGCCACTGGGTTTTTTCCTAGTGTTTATAAAACTGGGACAAGAACTGGGACAGTTAGGTTTTATCATTGTGATTTATTTACTGCTCGTTACTTGATACAAGCTCTAGGTAATGAGCGAAAACTAACAATGAATAAGTTACAATAAGATAAGGTCAAGTGGTCTGCCTTTATCTGAAAAACAAGGGGTCGGCAGTTCGATTCTGCCTCTGGCCACATGGATATTTCCTTTGGTATTTTAACTTACCCAGGTAATGAAAATGAAGCTAAAAAATCAATAAAAAGTATTGAAAATCAAGAGATTCCAAATTATGAAATCATAATTATTGGTGGGAATGATCATTACAAAAATAGAAATTTAAATCATATTGAGTTCGATGAATCAATAAAAAATGGCTGGATTACAAAAAAAAGAAATATTTTTTTCGAGAATGCTAAATTTGATTTGTTAGTTTGTATGCATGATTATTTAACACTTGATTTAGGTTGGTATGAAGGTCTAAAAAAGTTTGGTCATAATTTTGATGTGCTTTCAAATAAAATATTAAAAAAAAATGGAGAGAGGCATTATGATTGGAATCTATCAAGAGTCAACCGAAATAGATTTGATAAATATATTTTAAAAACAAATCAAAAACTACTACCTTATGAAATTTCTCATTTAAGTAAGTACATGTATATATCAGGTGCGTTTTTTATTTTAAAAAAAAATGTAGCTTTAAAATATAAATTTGACGAATCTCTAGTCTGGAGACAAGCTGAAGATGTCGAATGGTCCCATCGTGTTAGAAGAGAATATATATTTAAATTTAATTCTTACTCTACAACTCTTATAGATTCAAAATTTAAAGATAATTACATGAAAAACGTAGCTTCAGACTTTCTAATTGATTCGATTACATCTTTTGACAACAGTAAGTACCAAAAGTGTAAAGATTATTTGTATTACACATTGTTCCAGACGTATCTAAAGTTATTAATTAAAAATCCTATTTATTTTTTTAAAAAACTTTCTGATAAATTCAAAAAAAAGTTAAAGAAATTTTGATAGTTGCTCAATATTTTCAATTTTATACCTTGAATTTTCAACTTCACCATACCCCCAACTAGCATAAACAAAATCGATGTTAGCTTTTTTAGAGGCTAAAAAATCATAATTTGTATCTCCAACATAAAGGGTTTGTTCTGGAAAAGAATTGACTAAATTACATACTTTAATCAAACCTTCAGGATCTGGTTTCGGATTTTTTACGTTATCAGATGTTAAGATTGAATCAAAATTTATTGATTTAAAATATAAATCAATTATTTTATCAACTCTTTCTTGTGTTTTAGACGTATAAATAGAAATTTTGTAATTTTTAGAAAAATTTTTTAGATTTTCTATAGTTTTTTCTTTAACTTTTATTTTGTCTAAATTGGTAGCTGATATCATTTTATAATATTTTATTAATTCATAACCGTTTGGAAGTTCTAAATTCTTCACAATATCTTCAAGAGATAATCCTATAAATTTGTAAAATTCTTCAAAGTTAATATCGACTTCGAAAGTATTTACTGTATTTTCCCAACTATATTTCATTAAATCAACTGATTCGATCAATACACCATCAAGATCAAAACAAATATGGTTTTTATTTTGCATATTTATTTAAGTAAGAATCTTCTTTCATAGCTTGTTTAACATAAGTTAAATCTTCTGGATAATCCACAGATTTAGAGTTTAAATTTGTTTTAAAACAATACATTTTTAAATCTGTTTCAAAAACTCTTAAAAGCTCGATACCTTCAGTATCTTCATTTATTGATTTATTTTTTGAAAAAATATCAAGTGCTTTTTTTGTAAATAATGTCACTCCTACTTGTGATTTTAAAGTTATATTTTTTCTAAAGTTATTTGGTATATCAGATCTGCTCATATAAAGAACTTTTCCATTTTTATTGCTTACTAATTTCACAAACCCCAATGCTTCATTTTTGTTAATCTCAAGATAGGGAAATAGAATATCCATAAAATTTGGTTTAAAATTTTTTATCACTTTATTAATCAATACAGGACTAATCAATGGTTCATCTCCTTGAACATTTACTATTAAATTATTGTTATTCAAAGACAATCTACTTGCAGCTTCTGCACACCTATCTGTTCCATTTTTATGGTTTTTAGAAGTCAATATTACAGGTACATTTAAATTTTTAGCTTTATCCAAAATTTCATTACTATCTGTACATACATACACTTCATCTAAATTTGCTAATTTAGATCTAAAATAAACGTGAGCAAACATTGGCAAGCCTTCAATTAACTCTAAAGGCTTTCTTGGAAATCTTGTACTTTTTAATCGTGCTGGAATTAAGCCTATTATTTTCACTAAATTTATTATAGAATCATATAGCAAGGCGTTTAATTGAAAAGTATAAATTTTATAGAGTGCACGTTAAGAGATGGTGGATATCACAATTCTTGGGATTTTGACAGATCACTTGTGGAGGAATATCTCAGCGTGTGTAAAAACCTAGAAATAAAAAATATTGAACTGGGTTTTAGATTTCCAAATTCTAAAGAATGGTTAGGAGAATTTGCCTACACACGTGAAGCTACTCTCGAAAGCTTGTCCCTAGGAGAAGATTTCAATATTGGTGTAATGGTGAATGTAAGTGATTTTGTGCAAAATAATTTATTGGATTTAGAAATTATTAATAATTCTTTTCCATTAAATTCTTCAAGCTCTAGATTAAATTTTGTAAGAATAGCAACACACATCCAAGATTTAAATCACTCGATTGAATTAGCTCACAACTTAATTAATAAAGGGTTTAAATTAGCAATAAATATTATGCAATCACATAATCTTGATGAAAAAATAATTGAGAAATTTTCCTCAGATACTAAAGGCTTAGAACTTTATTCACTTTATTTTGCAGACAGTCTTGGTTGTATGATTCCAAGCCAAATCAACAAATTAGTTAGTAGTTTAAAAAAATCTACAAAATTTCCAATTGGTATACATGCCCACAACAACATGGGCCTTGCCTTGGCAAACACTGTTGAGGCAGTTGATGCTGGAGTCGAATGGGTAGATATGACAATGACGGGAATGGGAAGAGGCCCTGGAAACACTCTTACAGAGGATGCTATTTTTTATTTTTCAAAACTTAAAACAGAAAAGAAAGTAGAACTTATTACTTTGTTAGAAAATTATTTTTATCCTTTAAAAAACAAACACAAATGGGGTTCAAGTCCTTATTATTTTCTTGCTGGTGTTAATAAGGTCCATCCATCCTATATACAAGATTTAACAAAAGATCTAGATTTTGATGTAAATGACAAGGTATCTTTGATAGATTCTTTAGGTTCATTAGATCTTGAAAATTCTCAAAATAGCGAATCCTATAATCCAGATTTTAAAGAGCAATACTTTAATTACTATTCGCTTTTAAATAAGGATGATACTCTTAATCAAAAAAAATTAAAAAATGAAAGCTTTCTCATTATTGGAGGAGGCAAAACGGCTGATAAGTATAGTTTGGAAATTGAGAAATTTATTAAAAGCCTTAATCTAACGGTCCTTCAATTAAATAATCATAATAAGATATCAGAGGATTTAATAGATTTTAGGATTTCTTGTCACCCGCACAGGCTTTCATCAAAGTTAAAAACTAGCAATAATAAAACACCATTTATAGTGCCAAATTTGAATAAATCTATTGAGTTGGATTACCCAAACATTCTTCACTATGATATAAAACTAGAAAAGGATAAATTTCTAACAAAAGAAAATTACTGTATTTTACCCAACGCGCTTGCCCTTACATATTCTTTGGCCATTGCCTCTAAAAGTAGTAAAGCTCAAAATATTTATCTTGTAGGTTTTGATGGATATGATAGATTGACTAATAAAAATAATGAACTTAATTCAACTTTTGAAATATTCAAATCATTTATAAATTGCAATATTTTATCTTTAACACCTACTAATTTGAATATTGAAACAAAAAGCATATATTCTTTTAATTTTTGAAAGCTGATTAGCATACTATAAAATTTTTCATTAAAAGCTTATATTTAAAAAGAAAACAATTTATATAAAAATTTAATTGATTATAAGTTTTCTTTCATCGTTTACTATTTCAACCTTTATATGGTTATTTGCATTTTTGAACATTGCTGGATCATGGGTTGAATTGATAACTGTAATTTTTTCATTTTCTAAAATATTAAATATAAAATCTTTGGTTTTAACATCGAGATTTGAAGTAGATTCATCTAATAGTAAAATATCAATACCTCCAATTAAAGCTCTAATAAATGCAATTTTTTGCATCTGCCCGGAAGATAATGATTTATTACTAACTAAACGATCTAGATCATAACTAGATTCTTCTTTAAACAAATCAAATTCTTTCATTTTATTTATCAATAATTCATCAGATATTATTTTTGGATTTCCGTAAATTAGGTTCTCTCTAAGAGAATTATTGAATATAAAAGGAGTTGCTCCTATATAGCCAAACTTTGAAGATGAAACATGAATAATGCCTTCGTTTGCAATTAAAACACCCGCAATTAATCCAAGCAAGGTACTCTTTCCTGTTCCGTTTGCTCCAGTAATTAAAGTATGTTCATTGAGTTTGATTTCGCAATCAATATTACTAAAAATATATTCATCGCTATTGAAATATTTAAATTTTAAGTTGTCAATTTTTACTGCTAATTCGGGATACTCCTTAGAATCAGGTACATAATTATTTCTATTTACCGATACTTTGTTTTTATCTAAATTTGCAAAATGCTTTATATGTATTTGCGAGTTTAAAAGATTATTAAATGCACCAGAGATAGTTCCTAGTTGCTGGAATAATCTTAGTGTCACACCTATAAAATCTAAAGTTAGAGTTTTTATGATATTTTCAAAGCTAATTAGGATTGCTAAAACAAACATTGTTAAAAAAGTTGGAAGAAATCCACTAAATGATTTCCATATAATATTTTTTAAATCTATTGAGTTAATGTTTGAAATAGTTTTTTCAAAATTATCTATTTCTATTTTGTCTTTATTTAAAATTTTTATTAAAAACATGTTCTCAACAATTTTTTCTATTTCTTTACTAAGAGATAAATTCATCCAATAACTTTTGTCAGTAAAGTTTCTAGACTTCTCTATGATCTTTGTAAGGGGATAATATAACAAAAGAATTGAGCCCAAAAAGAAGAAAAGGGTTTGATAGTTGGAATCGAACAAATAGTAGCCATAGGCAAATATCTGTACAAAGCTCATTAAGAATGATGTAATTCCACCATAAAAAAATGTTATATGACCTGTGAGTTCATTAACGTAAAAATATGCATCAGAAATTGAATAGTTACTTTTATCAAAAACCTCCTTCAAAAGATGGACTCTCAAATTTTTATGAATTTCTAGTTCAAGCATTTTCATGTTTATGGATTGTGCATAAACAAAAACAAATCTAAAGACTACCAAAAGAGGAATTAAAAATTTGTTGTTAAGAAATATAATCACTATAAAACTTAGAACATTATCTGACTGATAGCTATCAGCTATAACTGCTGCAAAAACAAGTATTAGGCCAATATCTACGGCAGCAACTAAATTGGCCAATATAACTGTAAGTATTATTCTTATTTTTTTATTTTTTACTCTTGTTATTTTTGAAACATAAATAACGTCTTCATACATTTTTTTGAATTTAGAAGTATTCATATATTTCATTTTATGCACATCCAATTTTTTATTAGCACTTGTTTCATTTTTAATATTTTTATTGAATATGAATTATCAAAATAAATAACCATGAAAATAATGTTATTAGTTAATATCCAATTAAAATATTAAAAATGGATAGTAAAACAGCTTTAGTTTTTGGTGGGGGTGGCTTCATTGGATCCCATATGGTAAAAAGATTAAAGTCTGAAGGATATTTTGTTAAATCAGTAGATTTACAACTCCCAGGATTTAGTGAATCAGAAGCTGACGAATTTTTAATTTACGACTTAACAAATCCAACCTCTTTCAAAGAACTTATAACTATAAGTGATAAACCATTTGACGAAATCTATCAATATGCAGCAGACATGGGAGGTGCAGGGTTTATATTTACTGGTGAAAATGATGCTGAAATAATGACAAATTCAGGTTTGATAAATATGAATTTATTAAAAGCACAAACTGATCTAAATAATGAACAAAGAACAAATAGTACTAAGATATTTTATAGTAGTTCAGCATGTATTTATCCTGAATACAATCAACTTGATCCAGATAATCCAAATTGCATTGAAGACTCTGCATATCCAGCTGATCCAGACTCTGAATATGGATGGGAGAAACTATTCAGTGAAAGACTTTATATGTCCTACAATAAAAATTTTAACTTACCTGTTCGGATTGCAAGGTTTCACAATATTTTTGGTCCAGAAGGAACTTATGAGGGAGGAAGAGAAAAAGCCCCAGCTGCAATTTGTAGAAAAGTTGCTTCTACTAAGGATGGAACAATTGAAATATGGGGTGATGGAAACCAAACAAGATCCTTTTTATACATTGACGAATGTATTGAAGCTACTAGGAGACTAATGAACTCTGAATTTAGTGACCCTATCAATATTGGATCAGAAGAAATGGTAACAATTAATGAGTTGGTTCAGATTGTATCAGACGTTTCAAACAAAAATATAGAAATTAAACACATTGATGGTCCACTCGGAGTGAGAGGTAGAAATTCAAACAACGATTTAATAAGAGAAAAATTAAATTGGGACTATGAATTAACTTTAAAAGAAGGAATAAAAAAAACATATAATTGGATAGAAAGCCAATTAAAAAATAGTTAAGCTGCAAGGAAAAATATTAATAAATACTTAATTTTATTGTCTGGTTCACCAAGAGGGGGAATAAAAGCTTGGCAGTCACTTTTAAAGTATGTTAAAAAACCTTTAAGTGCAGATTTAGCGGTTTCTTATGGTGATAAGTTTATTCTTCCAAAAATATTAAAAGAAAATGCAACTTATGATTGGAAGTTTAAAGAACCAGAAAATTGGAGTGATTATTTTTCTAATGAATACAAAGGAACATGGAAAGAGTTCTTACTTCTTGGAAAAGACCTAGGAATGGCTGGAGGCATCGATAATAACACAGGATCAGGTGCAATTGTTTCGGGTTTAAAAGATATTATCTATAAAAATTATATGGCAATTTTAGAAAATTATAAGTATATTATCCACACAAGATTTGACCAACTTTATGTTGATCGTCACAATGAATTTGATGGTGAGAAAATATGGATACCAGAAGGAGAAGATTATTTCGGGATTTGTGATAGACACGCAATTTTTCCAAGCAGTATTGCAAAAGAGTATTTTGGAATATGTGAGTACATTAATGATCCAAACAGCTTGAAAAATCCTCCAAAAAAAGTAACTCCGGAAAGTGTATTTTTAGAAAACCTAATAAAAAATAATTTAGAAGACAGGATAACAAGAATTAGACGAAACCATCTTACTGTTGCTCTAAAATCAGACAATACAAGATGGCGACTTGCAAAGTATAAAATATTTTTTTTCGGAGGTACATTAATGAAATATCCTGATGAATTTATAACTTCCATTTACAATTACAAAAAAATTAATGGGATACTTAGTTTATTGGTATTTCGTACAGTATTTTCTATCAACTATTTTTATTTGATTATTAGAAGACAATTAGGCAAAATAAAATCTTATTTTATTAAATAGAACAAGCTTTTTATTACAGAAAATAAAACGTCATCCGAAAAATATATAAAATTAATATAATTTTGTAATGGAAAATAGTAAATGAATCTTTTTGAATTTATTTATGCTTTTATTAAAAAAAATTTTAAAAGTGTTGGAGCAATAGAAGATTCGGATGAAAGAAAAAAACAATGGTTTAAAATAGTCTTTGGTATCGTACTTGCTTTAGGATATGGAGGTCTTCATGTACCTCCAGATGTAAGCATAAGGGAAGTAATCTATGCTTCAGGAATTCTTTTTATAACTCTGTATGTCGTATTTCGTGTTTTGAAATATTTTAAACTCATTTAAAATAAGGCGCATATATGTTTGATAGATTTAAAAACTTAGAAAAAAAACAAAAATTAGAACTTTATAAAGTACTCGGCTATTCTATTTGTGCTCTCATTGGAGGTGCAGGTAGCGCAAAACAGATAGGTGTAGGGGCTGATTTGGGAGATATAAT
Source organism: uncultured Candidatus Actinomarina sp. (assembly GCA_902597375.1). Lineage (GTDB taxonomy): Bacteria > Actinomycetota > Acidimicrobiia > Actinomarinales > Actinomarinaceae > Actinomarina. The sequence continues at coordinate 21,505 of CACJXH010000007.1, forward strand.
ATTGGGTTGGACTATTAGTCTTGTAATTATCTTTATAGTCTTCAAAGTACTTAGAGTTCTTAAAATAATTTAGCTTAATTAAATTCATTAATGAGATTTTCAAAAAAAGAAGAATATTTACGTCAAAAAGATAAAAAATTAAAAAAAATAATTGATGAAAATGGGCATATTGTTTTTAAGCCTGTAAAAGAAAATCAGTTTGATACACTCGTAGGAATAGTTGTTTCTCAATTTATATCTACAAAAGCTGCAAACTCGATCTTTAAAAAAATAAGACAAAATTTCAATTCAGAATTTTTAAGTGAGAAGCATTTTGAAAATATGACAATAAAGCAAATAAAAAAATTGGGTTTAAGTACTAACAAAGCAAAAACGGTGAAAGAAATATCTGACCTTTATTTAAATCAAAATTTGAAGGACCTATCTGTATTAACCGATGAAGAACTTAACAAAATCTTATTATCAGTATTTGGTATAGGCCCCTGGTCATTAAATATGTTTGAAATTTTCTGTATAGGCAAATTAGATGTATTTACTTCTAAAGATGCAGGCTTAAGATTAGCAATGGATAAGAATTGTTTCATAAAACCAGACAGTGAATGGGGTTTATACGATGCTTATGCAGAAAAATGGTCACCATATAAAACAATAGCCTCTCTTCATCTCTGGAAACTAGTAGATTAAAATTTTTTTGTTAATCTAATAACCATGAACCAAAAATTTTTAAATGTAGTAAAACAATATTTGTATAGAGCTATCTGGAGGATAGAAAAAAAATTAAAATCAAGATTCGCCTTAGAAAACTCAAGAACAAAAGTAGATATGATACAAGAAAATGAGTTCTCTCCAGAATTCCAAAAATTCACAAAAAAGCTAAAAGATAATCCACAAGTTTTAAGTGGACCTTTTTTTGGTTTAAAGTATCCAGGGATAAAATCTTTTGGAAGCTCAATTTATCCTAAGCTGATAGGATCTTATGAAGCTGAGTTAGCGGAAAACATCAGATTTTTTGCATCTAATGACTATGACAAAATATTCATAATAGGATGTGCAGAAGGGTATTACTGTAATGGATTTGGTTTGATTTCCAAAAACTCATCAATTTATTGCTTCGATATCAACAATGATGCTGTAAAAGCTTGTAAGGAGATGTCGGAAATAAATAATTTGAGTAATAAAGTTAATAGTTTTAATGAAGAATTTACTGTTGAAAAGTTTAAAGTTACAAAAGATGAAAAAATCTTAATTATCTGCGATATAGAGGGAGAAGAGGAATATCTATTTAGTCAAGAAAATATACAGAATTTTAAAACAGTTGACTTGGTTATAGAGTGCCATGATTATGGAAGTGTTGGTTTAACAAAAAAATTGAACTCTTTATTTTCAAAAACCCATAATGTTCAGAATATCAAATCAGTTGACGATTTATATAGACCAATTTACTTAGAACAAGGTAGTTATGTTCCTGAAGAGTTATCTTACAACGAACAATACCGGTTAATGAAAGAGTATAGAAAAGCTCAAATGAGTTGGTTAATATTAACAAAAAAATAGATATGATTACTTAACAATAATAATTAAGATCATATAAATTTATGAGTAACGATTTCAGAAACTTTATCTTTTCTAATAAGAAAATCAACATCTCCATATATTTCTTCATTTTTTAATCGATAGTTTTTCCAATCACCAAAATATGGACGTTTGTTGTTAACTATTCCTGCAATTGCATCCATTCCTACACCAATATCTATAAACTGAACATTTTTTTTATATTCCTTTAATTTGTACAAAAGTCCTGACTTTACATGACCAATTCCTACTAAAAAGATCTTTGATGTGGAGTACTCAAGTGATTTCTTAATTTTCTTTTCAATACTTGAAATTTTATCTACTGCATATTTTTGAGGAATAGAAATATAATCAGAAAAAGCATCAAGCTTTAAATACTCTTTGTATTCTTCTTTATCCATTAATAAATTGATAATTTCAAGTTTTTTATCTGCACCAATTATTCCAATATCAGAATTATATTTCTCAAAGAACCATTTATTTGCTGTTAATCCATAAACAAATTCCGACGGAAAATCCATAGGCTTACCAAAAATCTCAAAAAACATATCTTGATGGGGAGTTTGTATTCTGTTTAAATAGTAATCATTTTTAAAAGCTCCTTTTGTAAATTTTTTATGTGGAATTAAATAGTAAGGCTTCTTTATAGCCCGCCTTCCTGGTCTAGCACTTCCAAATGCTTCCTTTTTCAAAAAGTAGTAATCACCATCTCCAAATTTGTAGTAAGTTTTACTGAGTGAATTTCTATAGCTTGTGTTTACTAGATTTTTGAATTCATATAATTTTTCCTGAAAATTTGGGTATGAATTTTTGTCGAGATATGTATCGTCATAATTTAAAAAACTAGTATTTTCGATCTCAAAGTTTTTATCCACGAGATAATATTAATTACAAAAAACTTTTTTTAAATATATTAACCAAGTATTATTAGACCTAAAAATTTATGATAAACATCAGCTTTATATCCATTCATAATTTCAAATAGTAAAATCATCAATAGATGTTAGAAGCTATATTAGAAAAATATAAAAAAAATATTTATGGAATTATCCAGGTCGGTGCACATATAGGTCAACAAGTAGAAACATTTCTTGAGTTAAAAAATGTAGATATTCATTTGTTTGAACCTCAAAAAAAACCATTAGAAGATCTAAAAAAGTTTAAAAGTCATTCAAATATATTTATTCATGAATTTGGACTTGGAAACACTAATGACAAATTAACTCTATATATTTCAGATAAAAAAAAAGGTGTGTCATCTTCAATTTTAAAACCAAAGTTACATTCAAAGTATTTTCCAGAAGTAAATTTCAATGATCATGAAGAAGTAGAAATAAAAAAATTTTCTGATTTAGAAAATATCAATGGTAATTTTTTAATGCTTGACGTCCAAGGGTATGAATTAGAGGTTTTAAAAGGGTTTGAAAATAAGATATTTAACTTAGATTTTATTTATTCTGAAATATCAATAAAAGAATTTTATGAGGAAAATACATTAGTAAAAGATTTAGACCTATTTATGAGTTCAAGAGGATTTATTAGAGCCAAGACATTTCTTTATTCAAATGTCCCGATGGGGGATGCTCTATATTTAAATAATAAAAATTTGACTAAATTAAATATTCTCTATTACAATTTAAAATCAAAATTCCAAATTACCAAATTATACAGATTTCTAAATTTCTTTCGAAACAGAAAAAAAGCTATCTTTAGTATGAAGAAATATCTTAAAAAGCTTTTATCGATTTTTAATAAGTTCTAAACACATGTTGCTTTAGTTGTCTAAATACCATTCATTATGTTTTTTAATTGTATTAATTTTCTCTTCTCCAATTACATAATTAAAGTGAATAATTGAGGGATTTAAATACTCATAATTTTTATAGTAATGGGCACCATTAGGAAACATATCTAACGATAGAACTCCATAGTTAAACCTACTTTTGTTTTTGTTAATATAGGTTTGGTCATGTGTCTTATAACTAGATATCTTTTTTGCGTTTAAATTATCTGGATTAAAAAATTTAAGAGTTTTCTTATTTGATTTTATAAACATAAATCCAGCACATAAATTAATTAAATTAGGTTTAGATGGTCTTTTATCATCTTGAAAAATAATATCGTAATTTCTTTTAACAGCAAATAAGTATTTTATTATGTCTTTTTTGATTACTATATCTCCATCAATATATAAAACGTAGTTATTTTTTAGCAGTTCTTGATAAATTATTTCAAATTTAGCCATCATCAAATAACCAAAATTATCTGAATTCTGAAAAAACATTTCATCTTGGGATTCTATATATTTTGAGTTAAATTCAACTGATTCTATTCCTTTACTCTCAAAATATTTAGTTGCTTTTTTATCAAGTGAAAAAACTTTAATATTTATATCAACATTATTTTTTTCAATTGAGGATAAAAGATTATGTGTAAAATCTGTATATCCATTAGTAGTGTATGTAATGGCTACATAATTATTATTTTCCATTAAATTTATTATATTTTATAAATTACTTAAGTTTTATAAATCAAGTTTTATATCATTTATTAAATTTTTAAAAAAATATATTTTTGTCGTAGTATTTATTTTTTAATACAATCATTGATTACACCTATAAAATGATGTCATAAGAAATGAATAAAATAAATGTGAAACTTACACTCGCTATTGTTTTTATAGCACCAGGATTTTTACTAATAACTAATTTTTTACCACAAGAAAAAAAAGCAACATATACAACATTTTTCTTTATTCTATTAATTTGTATTTTAAATCTATTTTCAAAAACATTTGACCTAGATGTAAATAAGTTAGTATTTAATAACAATCTATATACAACATTATTTCTCGCTTTTGTTTATCTAGTGTTTACGTTGATTACACAAAATTATTTGTTAAATTTTGAAATTATTGATTGGGATATTCCCTCATATATTGTTGCCGCAAATGAAATAAAAAATGGCTATTTACCAAATGAAACTCAGTGGGAATCTAAGGGACCAGTATTGTTGTATATGTACCATTTTGTATTAAATATAGTTTCTGGAAATTTTATTTTTTTTAAAGTTGCAAACGATGTAATCCTTTTTTTAATTTCAATAACACTATTTGCAACAGCTGCTGTAGTTTCAAAAAATAAATTAATTATGTCTTCGATTACAACTTTTGTTTTTATTTTATTTATGTCTCAACCCTGGGCAATAAGTGGATACTCCGAACTTTATGCTTTAGTTTTTATTTCTTTAGGAATTTTCATATATAAAGTTAAAGAATTTAAATTTAAATACTTTCTATTGGGTTTAATTTTCTCATTATCAAGTTTGGTTAATCAAGGAACAATTTTGTTCCTATTGCCTTTAATTATTGGGATTATTGGAACTGAAAAATATAAAAATAAATTAATCAATATCTTTGCTGGCTTTACACTTCCTCATTTAATATTTTTATATATTTATCAAATTAATGATTTACTAGATGTATATCTTGCTACATTCATAACAATTCCAATAAGTTATACATCTGCTAATTATTCAAATTTGTACGAGTTAAAAGTTTTTATGAGATCTTTTTTTGAATTTAATCTCGCCATATATATAGTGCTACTTACTATATTTATTCTTTTACTAAAAAGCTTATTTTATAAATCAGATTTTTTAAAAAAACTAACTCAAAATGTAGAATTTCTTTTGATTGTCACCTCGGTGTTATTTTATTTCATCGCATCACACAATTATTATCATCACTTAATATTTTTTCTGTACTTTATTTCCTTATATATTTCAAAATCAAAACTTGATATAAATTTTGTTTTCTTGATATCATTTGTCATATTATCTGTTGTTTTAACTATTAGTACGAATGGACAAATTTCGTACAAGCATTTAAGAAATATCGAATCAGTTTACGAAAGCTATCCTTTAAGGCAACTTGCTGAAGAGATTGATAAAATAGAAATCGATAACTTAGAAATATTAGCTCTAGATTACAACTTAATATTGCATTACTTAGACAAACCAAATTATTCTTATATTGTTCATGGCACTAACTTTTTAGAGCCTTATATACTATCTTCTTTAGAGGAAATTGGCATAATTGAAAAAGATTATTTGAGCTTACTTAAAAATAAAAAACCAAATCTAATAATTTGTTCAGAATTTATGATTGTAAGAGGAGAGATTGTGAATCAGCTCTTTCCTTGCAACCAAGACCATTTATTAGATTATTATCAAGTTGATACAGACAATTACTTCACAGAAAATTTAAATTATTATCGAGATCCTTATAAGGAAATAAAACTATTTATTAAGAGATGAATATTAGATAACAGTTACTTTAAAAACATGATCCTGCGATGTTTAGAAATGCTAATAATCATATAAAAGTTGAAATAATTGATGAAGAAAGAAAATTAATCATTAATTAAATCTAGATACAACTTATTTTCATTTTCAACATAACTATCTAATGAAAAATCTTTTTGAACTTTTGAAATACCACTTTCACTAATATTTTTCTGCACTTCTTCATTTTCATTTAAGAAATTTATTAAATTTTTAAGATTATTTTTTTTGCAGTCAATAACAAATCCATCAATTTCGCTTTTTATTATTTCACTTATACCCGAAAAATTATTTACAATTACCACACATCCAGCTGCCATTGCTTCTAAGACAACTTTAGGGTTACCTTCAAAAAATGATGGAAGTACAAAATATTTAAAATTTGACAGAAATTGAATAAGTTCAGAATTTGGCATTTTTTCTAAAAAAGAAACTTTTGTGTTTAGTTCATGAGATAATTTTTTTAAATCTGTTTTTAGAGAACCTTCTCCAATAATATTTATTTTCATATCTGTATTACTAAACTCCTCAATTAAATATTTGTAGTTCTTTTGTTTTTCAAGCCTTCCTACAGTAATTATTTCATTTTTTCTGTTTATGATTTCTTTACATTCAATATTGGTTGTTACCCAATTTGGCATTATTAAGATTTTTTCATTGTTGAATATAAAATTTTTCTTCAAAAAGGATTTGTTTGCATTGGTTGTTACTGAATATACATCTGACATAAAGATAGCAATTTGCGTTAATAAAAAGTAACCAAATCGTTTCAAAATATTCTTTTTATTTTTTATTGAAAACTCATAAATGTCATATCCAGTACGAATAATTAAAGGACATTTAAATCGAAATTTAATTCCTAAACAGACCCAAAATCCCATCAACTGATTTGTTTTAATCAAATCAGGACTTTTTAACTCTAGATTTATTTTTCTGTATACAAATAAACTCTGTATAAATTTTATTATTTTTGTTTTTCTTAACTTAAATAATTTATATATGGGAATAATTTCCGAATTAGGTACGATTGATAGATATTTCAAATCGGTTTCATTTCCAAATGTTATAAATGTGAATTTGTATCCGTAATTTTTTGAGAGTTGTTTATAAAGCTTAAGCTCTCTATCAAGAATCCCAGCTTTGTCCCATTTTTCTAAGGACATTTCGTATGTAAGAACTACAACTATATTCACTAGATTAATATTAATGACATTATTAATAAAAAATTAGTACATTGATATATAGTGAAAAAAATATTAATAATTCATAATAAATACAGAAATATTGGTGGGGAAGATGTTGCTGTCCAAAATGAGATTAACTTTCTGAAAAAGTATTATGATGTCAAAGTCTTATATTTTGATAATATAATAAAACCAAAAAGTTATATAAAGCAAATAATTTCTTTCTTGCTTAACTCTAACAAAGAGAGTATCAAGTTGACCAAGATTGTTATTGAGGATTTTCAACCAGATTTAGTTTATGTACACAATACATGGTTCAAAGCATCAGTTGGAATCTTTAAACTATTGAAGAAAAATAATATTAAAACTTTTATTAAAGTTCATAATTTTAGATATGACTGTACAAGATCATACTTTATTAAAAATCATTTAAAGCAAAATAAAATCTGTCCCGCCTGTGGATTGCAATTTCAAAAATTTAAGGTATTTAATAAATATTTTGAAGATTCTTATCTGAAATCACTATTTGGAATTATTTATGGGAAAGCATATTTTAAAGTTTTAACAGATGATTATTTTAACTTATTTGTACTTACAGAGTTTCACAGAGATTATCTAACCAACATTGGTATTAAAAAAGATAAAATATATGTACTTCCAAACAGTATTCAATTCACTAATAAATCTTTAAATGAATTAAATGAAAGATTCATCCTTTATGCTGGAAGAATATCCTCAGAAAAAGGTGTAGAGGAGATTATAAAGACATATCTTAAAAACGAAGACATTGGCTTGAAATTAAAAATTATTGGTCAAGGTCCTGCTCTTCAAAAATTAATAAATAAGTATAAAGATCAAAACATTGAGTTTTTAGGAGAACTACAAAACTCTAAAGTAATTGAAATTATGGAAAAAGCAATGGTAGTTGTTACAGCTACAAAACTATTTGAAGGACAGCCAACTCTTCTATGCGAAGCATCGAGCTTAGGTGTACCCTCTATTTTTCCAGAAACAGGTGGAATAAAAGAATTCTTTCCAGATCAATATCAATTAAGTTTTAAGCAATTCGATTATATTGAATTAGGGCAAAAGTTCAATCTAATTAGCGATGTTGAACTTCTAAAAAAAATTGGGAAAGAAAATAATAAATATCTATTTAACTACTTAGATGAGAATAGACTACTAGAGATATTTCAAAAAGGAATTGATGGCTAATACTAAAAATTTCATATCTGTTGTTATGAGCACATACAACAATGAAACAACGATAGAAAAATCACTATTAAGCATATTGAATCAAACTTACCAAAATTTCGAAATATTATTAATGGACGATGGCTCTACTGACAACACCTATGAATTATGTCAAAAAATTTCTAAAAATTTTGATAAAATTAAAATTTATCAAAATATAAAAAATTTAGGTCTAACTAAATCTTTAAATTTTCTAATTAACAAGTCAGTTGGTAATTTAATTGCCAGATCAGACGCGGACGATCTAAGTGAAAAAAATAGGTTTGAAATTCAGCTTGAATATTTATATAAAAATAATCTAGACGCATGTACCTCCAGAGCATATGAAATAGGTACTAAGAGAATAATTCCTGGTTTATCGTATTACATGCCAGCAAAGTATTTAATTAATTATAAAAATCCATTTATTCATGGAACATTATTTATTAAAAAGGATGTACTAAAGGCAGTTAATTTATATGATGAATCATTTATTTACGCACAAGATTATAAGTTAATGTCTGACTTATTAAAACGAAATTATAAAATTTCAATTATAAAAGAACCTTTATATCACCTAAACACAAAAAATAATATATCTACTATATACAGCAAAGAACAAAAATATTATGCAAACTGCGTAAGGAATAATATTATTCCAATAGAAAAAGTATGAAAATATATTTGAATAAACCAGACGAGGGGTGGATTGTAGATCGTTTTTGGGAAGAATGGCATGAAAATAATCAAGATATATCTACTAAAGCTATCAATCAGGCCGACATAATTTGGATTATTTCTCCATGGACATGGAAAAAAATAAAAAAGAAATCATTAAGTCAGAAGATTGTAGTTTGTACTATTCATCACATAGATTTCAAGAAATTTAAAGGTTCGGAAAAAAGAAATTTTTTTAAAAGAGATAAATATATTGACTCATATCACGCAATATCAAACAATACAAAAAAACAGCTTGAAACATTGACAAAAAAACCAGTTACAACAATTCCGTTTTGGATAAATGACAAATTATTCTTTGAAATTAATGAAAAAAACTTATTAAGAGAAAAATATGAAATTGCTGAAAATGAATTTCTAATTGGGTCTTTTCAAAGAGATACTGAAGGAGTAGATTTAATTTCACCTAAACTCTCAAAAGGACCTGATCAATTTATTAAAATGGTCCAAAAATACTCCAAGACAAATGAAAACCTAGCAGTTGTCTTAACTGGTAAAAGAAGACAATATATAATAAATGAGCTAAAAAAATTAAAAATTAAATATTATTACTTTGAGATGACAACTTTTAAAGAATTGAACGAACTTTATAATATATTAGATCTTTATATAGTTGCCTCAAGGGTAGAGGGCGGACCTCAAGCAATATTTGAGTGTGCTATTACCAAAACTCCAATAATTTCTACCGATGTTGGGATAGCAAAAGAAATCTTAGCAACCGAATCACTTTATGATTTTTCTCTAAGCTTAGATCCAAAACCAAATACTGTTGTTGCATACAGTAACATAAAAAAATATACAATCCCAAACTGGTTTAAAAGTTTTCATGATATGTTTGAAAGTTTAATGTGAAAATTAGTATTGGCACGAATATCAAAGATGGTCCATGGGGTGGTGGTAACTTATTCGCAATAAACCTCACTAACTATCTAATAGAAAATGGTCATGAAGTTATTTATGATTTAAATGAATCTAATATCGATATTATTTTAATGACTGAACCAAGAAAAACTTCAGAATCTTCAGCATTTACAAATTTTGATATCCAAAAATATCTTAATTATGAAAATAACAATGCTTTAGTTGTACATCGTATAAATGAATGTGATGAAAGAAAAATGACAAATTATGTAAATAAATATCTCATAAATGCAAATAAAGTTGCTGATTCAACAATCTATGTAAGCACTTGGATAATGAATATTTTTCATGAACTAGGCATTGATAAAAAAGAAAATTTTGTTGTTTTGGGTGGAGCAAATAAAGAAATATTTAACAATATTGGATATAAACCAAGAAAAGAAAATGAAAAATTCAAGATTGTAACCCATCACTGGGGAGCAAATAGAAATAAAGGATTTCATATATACGAATTATTAGATAATTTACTGGATGAAAAAAAATGGAGTCAAAAAATAGAGTTTAAATATATTGGAAATCTTCCTAAGCATTTTAATTTTAGAAACGTAGAACACATTGAACCTCTATCAGGAGATTTACTAGCAACTGAAATAAAAAAATCACATATTTATTTGACTGCGTCTATCAACGAACCATCAGGGAATCATCATATCGAAGGAGCACAATGTGGGTTACCTCTTTTGTATATTGAGAGTGGAGGAATTCCTGAATATTGCTTTGGATATGGAATAGGATTCAATAATGAAAATTTTATTGAAAAACTATCTAATATGATTGATAATTATGATAACGAATTAGAAAAAATCAAAAAATATCCTAGAAATTCGGAAATAATGTCTGAAGAGTTTTTAAAAATATTTCAAAATCTTATTCAAAACAAGGATGTTATAATTAAAAATCGTAAAAATAACTTAAATTACAGTAAATTAAGTGCGTTAAATTATAAAATATCAAAAAAGATGCGTAAGCTAATAAAAAACAGAAAATGAATTCAGAAAATACAATAACTAAAAATTTGGCTTTGATATTTTCCTATACCCTCCTTTTAATTGTTGGTTTTAACATGGTCTTTGCAAGGTCATTTGTTGGGATTTCACTTTTGGGAATAAGAATTGGTGAATTGGAGGTAGCAGGTGCTTTATTTGTAAGCTTAATTTTTTTAGTTTCATCACGTTATTTTCCATTTTTATTGGATAAAGATTTTAATAAGTACTTCAAAATGATAATTGTTAGCTTTTTTGTTGTTGTTTTCATAACAAAAACAGACTTAACGAGTACTTACGCATATAAATCAAGCTCGTACATTTGGACCATAGCATTTATCTTTTTTGGAGTTTTTATTCATAAATATTTGAATGACCTTTTAAT
>CACJXH010000008.1:0-30143 GCA_902597375.1 uncultured Candidatus Actinomarina sp.
CCAAAATCTTATCCTTCGGAGGATTTTGATAATCTCATTCCCGCAACCGTTACGTTTGATACATTAGTACTGTCCAAAACAGGTCCCTTAGTATCGGAGTGGAAGGAGATAACCACTGTAAATCTGGGTTGAGCCCGGAGTTTTAATTTCAGTGACAGTAATAAAAAAACCGGGCTGCGCCCGGTTTAATAACTAACTAACTGGGGCACCTACTTATGTAGTTGTCCACCAATGCCAGTTAATTACATTTTTCATATTTAATAACATACCAAAAAAATTTTATGATTCAAAATTCATTTAAGTAAAAATCTTATCTCTTCTATTCTTTATAAAGTGGAAAAAATAATAGAAGCAAAAAACCTTACAAAGGTTTATGGAGAAGATGGAACATCAGTTACAGCATTAAACAATGTAAATCTTGATTTTTATGAAAATAAATTTACAGCAATTATGGGTCAATCTGGGTCAGGCAAATCAACCCTTCTCCACTGTCTTGCAGGATTGGATAAAGTTACTTCAGGATCAATCTTTGTAAAAGGCGTTGACCTCGGAAGCCTTAACGACAAAGAATTAACAAAAATAAGAAGAGACTCTTTTGGATTTGTTTTCCAAGCTTTTAATTTAATACCAACATTAACTGCGGAAGAAAACATCACACTACCCTCTTCAATTGCAGGAAGAAAACCTGACGAAGAGTGGATAAATCAAATTGTTAATACCGTAGACATTGGAGATAGATTAAATCATCGACCAAATGAACTTTCAGGTGGTCAGCAACAAAGAGTTGCTGCTGCACGTGCAATGGCAACCAAGCCAGAAGTAATTTTTGCTGATGAGCCATCAGGAAATTTAGACTCAAAATCAAGTAAGGAACTATTAACTTTTATGAAATCTGTTGTAAAAGAGTTAAATCAGACCATAGTTATGGTGACACACGATCCTTTTGCTGCATCTTTTGCTGAGAGGGTAATAATGCTAAAAGATGGAGAAGTAGCAAGTGATATGGAAGATCCATCTCAAGAAGAGATTATCTCGATGGTCACATCCTTAAGCGATATTTAATGTTTGGATTTACAAAAAGACCACTTTTATTAATAGCTTGGAAAAATCTTAAAACTTATCCAGTAAGAATATTTTTGACAACCTCATCAATTATTCTTGGAGTTTCAGTCATAATTGCTGCAAATATTTTCTCTGAAAGCAACAAAAACGCATTCGATAATTTATTTTCTGGAGTATTTGAAGGAATCGATCTAGTTGTTCAGCCTATCCAGGAAGATTTTGCTCAAGGCTTTGGAGATGATGGCGGTCAGGGACCAATATCATTTGAGTTTAGAAAGATTTCTGATAAAAAGATAAATGAAATAAAGGGCATAGATGGTGTAAAAGATGCATGGGGCGATGTTATTGGATTTGCTCAATTCATAAAACTTGGTCCTAGACGAGACTGTCACACTTATAGTTCAGAATGTGAAAGAGAAACTATTTTAATTCAAAATGGTTTTGCTCCGACTTTTGGAGCTGCGTGGGATACGTCGCCTTATGCATCACAGTGGGAAATAGTTGATGGACAGCCTCCAACAAATAACAAAGAGGTCGTTATGGACTCAACAACCGCTGAGGGAAATGGATTTAGCGTTGGAGATAGAGTCACTGTACTTGCTGGGGCAATACCAGCTACTTTCACGATCGTTGGGATAGCAGAATTTGCAAATACGGGGTCACCTGGTGGAGCATCTTTTGCTCTTTTTGATTTTAGAACTGCACAAGTTCTTTTAGATTCTATAGGTGAAGTAGATTTTATAAATGTTGTCGTTGATGAAAATGCTGACATAAATCAAGTTCGAAGTGCTATTTCAAATATCGACAGTCAAGGCTTAGAAGTTATTGATGCACAGGAAGCAGCAGCTGAACAAGCAGACTCTATAAAACAAGGCCTTGATTTTTTTAATACTATATTGAATGTATTTGCAGGTATAGCTATCTTTGTAGGTGCTTTTATTATTCAAAATACATTTAGAATCCTTTTACTACAAAGAACAAAAGAGCTATCTTTGTTGAGAGCTTTAGGAACTTCTAAGAGACAGATTTATAGGCTTGTTGTCTCAGAATCATTATATATGGCAGTAATTGGCTCAGGCCTTGGCGTTGCACTTGGCATTGGTTTATCAGTAGTTGTTAAAGAGGGGCTAAAGTATTTTGATTTTGGTCTACCCGAAGGTCCTTTAGTTTTAACTCCTAGTGCTGCAGTGACAGGAATTATTATTGGTGTAGTTGTCACTATATTTTCATCGTTGTTGCCAGCCAGAAAAGCATCTCAAGTTAGCCCACTTGAAGCCATTAGAGACAGTCAGTCAACTCCAAAAAGAAAGTCACTATTTATACGATTGATTGTTGGATCATCAGTCTCATTGTCAGGTTTAGGCATTCTTTTCGGCGTTTTATACTCTTTTTTTAGAGCTCCATCTTTATCTGTGCTTCAACAAGTGGGCCTAGGTGCAAGCATAATTTTTATTGGTATTTCAGTAATTACCCCCTCAATCACAAAACCTTTTGTTACTATCTTCGATAAAATTTATAAAACTATTTTTGGAATTCTTGGTAAATTGGCAACGGAAAACTCTAAAAGAACTCCACGAAGGACTGCCTCTACGGCTTCAGCATTAATGATTGGGCTAACCTTAATATCTCTTGCTAACGTTTTAACTACATCCTTTAAAGCACAAGCAGAGAAAGTTGTAAAAGAAGTTGTTCTTGCAGACTACCAGGTTAGTGCAGCTCAAATTTTTGCATCTCCAGGTATTCCAACAGGTCTATCTCAAGATCTAATTGAGCTCGAAGAGGTTACGGAACTATCAAGAACACGAGCTACCGTTGTTGGTTACAACAATAGACCATTGATACTTGGAGCTGTTGATAAAGAAGTTTTTGATCTAATCAAGACCGTTGACATTGCTGGTTCAAGAGAGGATTTTTACGAACAAGACGCTATTGGGGTTTTAAAATTTAAAGCTGATAATGATAATATCTCACTAAACGACAGGGTAACTTTGACGATACCTGAAGTGGGAAAAAAAGAATTTATTGTTAAATATATTTTTGACTGGACCACACAGCCCCCAGCTGAATTTTTTCTTCTTTTAGATAATCACGAATTTTTCTCAAACGAATCTTTAGATACAGAATTATATTTCAACGTTATAAACAAAGATGAAGCTACTAAAAATAAACTTGATGATATTGTAGATGATTATCCAGGAGTAACATTACGTGATCAAGATGCTCTCATTGAAGAGGCAAATAGCCAGATCCAATTGCTGTTGAATGTTATTTATGGATTTTTATCTATATCTATTTTTGTGGCATTATTTGGAATTACGAACACTCTTTCATTATCAGTTTATGAAAGAACTAGGGAGATTGGTTTAATGAGAGCAATAGGAACTTTAAGAAAACAAATTAGAAATATGGTATTTATAGAATCTTCAATCATTTCAGTATTTGGTGCAATACTTGGAACGGGGCTTGGTATATTTTTTGCGTGGAGCCTCATTCAAGCTTTAGAAGATCAGGGTTTTACTGAGTTTGTTGTTTCAATACAACAGACAATATTATGGATTGTAATTGCAATAATTTCAGGAGTCATAGCAGCAATTATTCCAGCGATAAGGGCATCTAGACAGAACATTCTTGAGGCTATTTCCTACGAATAGTTAAGGGGCTGGTGGCGCAGGAGGAGGCTCACTTGCCGGACCTGCCGGAGGTGGATCTTCAGCAGGAGGAGGCTCACTTGCCGGACCTGCCGGAGGTGGATCTTCAGCAGGCGGTGTTGGTTCATATCCCGGAGGAGTTTCTCCACCAGCAGGAGGAGCATATTCCTCACCATCTGTAGGTGGTTGACATCCTGGTGCATAAGGGTTGTCGTCACAATCTTCTTGATTCTGATCCCCACCAGCAGGAGGAACATACTCTTCACCAGTGTCATATAAATCTGGATTTGTACACTGTGGTAAAGCTGAATTAGACGGATCTCCACAATCTATACCTTCACCTTCAGGGGGTGGACCTTGTCCTTCTTGACCACCACTTTGGGGACATCCTGGGGCATAAGGATTATCATCACACTCTTGGTTTTGAATTATTCCACCTTGTGGTTGCGGAAGAGCAACTTGTGAGCAAGTTGGGTCCTCTGGATTCTCCTCGCAATAATTTCCTGCAAAATCTGTATACGTTTCTGATTGTGTTTGAAACTCTTTAGCCTTTTCTTCGTTACCCCAAAATCCGACGTTAGCTGGAGAAGTACCAGGTGGTAAGGCACCATCTTCAGGCGGACCAAAAATATTACCAGGAACGGTACCATTCTCTGCTGGCTGTGTGTAACAAAGAGGATCTTGAGGATTTTCTTCGCAAAGATCACCAAGGTCTTCAGGACTAAATGCTTGGAATTCCTGTAGCCCTTCTTCTCCACCGGCAAAAAGACTAGGTGTTGGATTTTCATATAGTTCAGGATTTGAACATTGAGGTAAGATTAAATTTGAAGGATCCGTACAATCAATTCCTTCAGAAATTCGATAATCATCATGATTACCGTACCTTTGTGAAGCTAAATCATCAGCTCCATCAATAGCACTATAGAATACGCCTTGTTTAGATAAATCTACATATGATTCATCACTAAACATATTTCCAAGAAACTCACCTGTGTCCAAAGATGCTTCCCCATAATAGTCTCTAAAACATTCAGGGTGATTAGGGTCTTCGGTACAAAAACTAGGTTTTTCCCCTGCAAAAGCATCTGGATTAGGCGCAGCGTATTGTGCAAGCATGCCAGCTGTCAATAATCCAGAAAATCCTACATTGTTTCCAAATTCATCTGTACATTCTGGTGCCTCGGGTGCTTGTTCACAGTAATCGGGGGCAACATAAACACCATCAGAATAGACATCAGCGGCTTTATAATCTTCAGAACATTCGTAAGATTCGGGATTTTCATTACAATATTCAACTGGAGGTCCTGAAACAACAACTGGACCACCATATATATCAAACATATCATTTCTGTCTAACGCAATAGCTGTAGCCTGCCCAACATGCTCATGAAAAAAGTCACCTTCACCTGTACACATCGGATCATCTGGGTATGATGTACAGTCAACCGGTTTCCATTCGTCTCCAAGTACTTCATCATCATAAACATGGAAAAAGGTGTATACAGCTACAGAGTTTCCTCCAGTACACATTGGGTCATCTGTATTCTCTTCGCAAAAAGTTGAATTATCATCATTGTTGAAAAATACATTGCCAATATTTTCATTATCTCCACATGATTCTGGATTAGCCTCGCAAAAAGATCCACCCTCTTTAAATTCATCTCCAACATACCCAGGGCCGCTTGCACATTCAGGTAGCCATGGAGACTCTTCACAATAATTTGGTTTTAGGTTATTTTCTGTGAATGTATAGGCAAACCCCATGTCATTTACCATATCTTCAACAAAGTGGTTTCCTGCAAACGCCTGGGCAAGAAAATCTGGCTCAGGGCCACCACCTAAACAATCTTCATCTTCAGGATTGTCGAAACAATAAGTTCCTTCGGCAAAACCTTCGGTTTCTGCATTAACAAACATGTTTGCAGCTGCAAGTGCCATTGCTGAGGCAACATCCCCTGTTTCTGCAAGCTCATTCACAGCATTTGTATCAGCGGATATAAACTGCATCATTCCGTGTTGAGCTCTAAACCCACCATGTTCATCATGATTAAACCCAAGGTCTTTTAATTCCTCATTCTCATGTACTTTTGCAGCATCTCCAAAATTATCTGCAAGTGTGAGAGGTGGAAGCTCTTGCCATTGACCATCATCTCCTGGGGCGGTATTCCAAGCCTCATCTATAAACTCTTTTACTTCTGCCTCTGGAACAGCAACCTCAGCAACAACCTGGGCTAGATTTTCAACAGACTGAGTTATTTCTTCTGGAGCACCAGCAGCTGTAAGAAGGGTTGATGTAAGATCTAATCTTTCAGTATCATTCTCAGTAAAAACAGCATTTGGAGCAGTGTTAGGAGTTAGAGTTTCAGACCCATCAGCTAATCCTTCTTGAGTTTCTGCTTTACAAGTGTAACTACAATCACCCTCCATGTTTGATACAAAATCATCAACAATAAGAGCTATTGTTCCTGGTTCTTCCTCTGTCCAACCAGAACCTCCAGTTGTTGCACTACCAAGTTCTGTCCCAGCAGTTTGTGAAATTGCTACAAGTACGGGTTGACCATTCTCATCTGGAAGGAGTTCGCTGAAAACAGCATCATCAGTTTCTTCACCACCTTCTAGGACGGTACTCTTTGCTGATAATGTTGTAACGTCATATTCAAAAACACCTTCCGTTCCATGCACCGAAAGCTCTGCAGTAGGGGTGACAATTTTAGCTAGAGAAGCCTGGAGGCCTTCACTTTTTATATCATATGCAATACTTCCTGAGATTACATCAACTGTTAAAACTCTTGCTTTTGCTTCTTCATCATAATCAAAACTTCTTATGTTGATAACGGAGCTACCTCCCATTAAAAGTGACGAACCATCTTCAAAGGTCATTTGAGCAGTACCATTGTCAGCTGTTCTAATCTTCACACCCATATCTAGTGGAACAATCTCACTAATCACTTCCCAGTCACTTGAAGCATCTGTAAGAATACCCGTTGCTCCAATAAGAGGTTTTAAGAGAATGGGAGGAACAATCAAATCTGCTTCGTTATAAATTTCCCCAGAAGATGTTTCTTCATCTGCAACTGTAGTTGTTGTAGTTTCTTCGGTAGCTTCAGTAGTTTCATTTGATGTGTCACCTGAACCACCACAGGCAGAAAGAATTAGAAAAAGAATAGTTAATATAACAAAACTTTTTTTATGCTTCATGTCTATATTCATAATCCTAGACAAAATTTCTTTCACGTTCTATCTTGGTTAATTTAATCTTTACCACTCTTAATTAGTAAAAAAATAGATATCTTTTACAATAAACACATATGAAAAACCCTAATATTACTCAGTTATTGTCAAAATTAGTGGAAATTCCATCTATAAGCTCTCTTGATGAAAACCAGAAAGATGTATTAGATTCAGCAAATTATATTGCTGATTTATTCAATGAGATTGGTTTAAACTCGAAGGTCACTTCAAGTAAAAATAGTAAACCAGCTGTACTTGCCCAGACTGAAATAGACCCATCTAAAAAAACCGTTCTTCTATATGCACATCATGATGTTCAACCAGTTGGCGATATAAATAAATGGGATACAGATCCCTTTAAACCAGAGATAATTGATGGAAGACTTTTTGCAAGAGGGTCAGGAGATAATAAAGCAGGAGTGGTAACGCATTACGAAGTTGTTAAAAAATTGACAGATGACTTACCTGTAAATATAAAAATCTTCATCGAAGGTGAAGAAGAAATAGGCTCTCCTTTCATGGCAGAGTTCATAGAAGAAAATAAAAAAGACTTAGAAGCAGATGTCATTGTTATTGCAGATTCTGGAAACATTAAATCGGGTGTCCCAACTATTACGACGTCTTTGAGAGGTTTGGTTGATGGAATTATTGTTGTTGATCAACAAATGAATCCTGTTCACTCAGGTCTTGGAGGTGGTGTTGTACCTGATGCATTTATGGTATTAAGTAAAATTATTTCATCATTTCACAATGAAAAAGGAGAATTATTAATTGAAGGATTAACCCCAACCGACCAAGACGTGTATGAATTATCTGAAGAGTTTGTTCAAAACTCCCTTTCTTCGAACGGCGTAAATTTATTTGAAATGGATAGCTATTCAAAACGGTTGTGGCTGGAACCGGCACTAAGCATTTTAGCTATCGATGCCCCACCTGTTGAAGAATCAGTTAATCTACTTATTCCAAAAGCTAGAGCAAAAGTAAGTTTGAGATTACCTCCAACAGAAGATCCAGATCATGCAATGGAAATGCTTCATAAACATATAAAAGAGAACACACCTTGGAATGCAAATGTTGAATTTATCCCTGAAGCAAAAGGAAAAGGTGTACTTGTAGACCCTCAAAAAGAGTTCTCAACACAATTAATTAAATCTTTCGATAAATTTTGGGATAATGAAGTTGCATTTATGGGCGTCGGAGGTTCTATACCTTTCGCAAATATATTCACAGAACAATTTCCAAACGCAGAGATTGTTTTGGTTGGGGCAGGAGATGAAGAGGGCAATGCTCATGCACCAAATGAAAGTGTAAACATTGACGATATCCAAAGGCTTATTGATAGTCTTGCTGACGCACTTTCAAATTATTAACAGAATGTTAATTTAAGGTAAATTCTTTTAATTTAACGACAAGCTCACAAATATCTTTATATAATCAGCTTGAGTATGGGGGAAGCTCATATTTATTTACAACTTAGAGGGAACTTAAGGAAGGAAGTTTTATGAAAACATTTTTTACCCAGCCAATCGGTCAACTTGCAAGACAAAACTCACTAATGTTTATTGTTTTAAGTGTGGCTTTTTTAGTTATTGGCCTTGGTGAGATAGATATTCCAGCTGGATTAGGAAATCTTTTAAATTTTCTTTGGGGATTTTCACTACTTTCAATAATCCTTGCAGGATATTACTTAGCTAAAGATCAGGTACCAGAATATTGGAGAGAAGCAACAGCAATTTTAGGAGGTGTAATAATTGTAGGGACACTTATTGAAATATCCTCACCAGATTATACATTGGATAATGGTGGATTTATCCCGATGTACTTCTTATGGGCCTTTAACTCACTGATTTACAATTTAACATTGAGAGGTACAGGTTTATTTAGACCAGTTTATGAATATTTAAGTATTTTTGGTTTTATCACAATAATTATTTTCACCGGTTCAAACTTATTTTTTGGTTATGAGCTATCAGAATCTCTTCAACCAGTTTTTGGGATAGGGTGGATTTCAATGATTATTGGATTAGGTTATGGAGGTTATGTTGCTTGGGGTGACAAAATGTCATCGAGCACAGAATAAAAGATAGGAGATAGAATGAAAAAATTCTTTATACAGGACGTTAAAGAAGGATCACAACAATCAGCTTATATGTTTATAGCTGTAAACATTGTTTGGTTTGTTGGAGGAGTTGCTGAAATTGACTATGGCAATTTTGATAATGTTCTTCAAATATTCTGGACCTTCTCGGTTGTGGGAATACTCTTGGGATTGAAAGACCTGCAAGGAGATACGGTTCCTGAAGATTGGAGACAAGGATACACAATGATAGCCGCAGCAGTTGCTGTTGCATCTCTTTTAGGTATTAATGAAGATATAAATACCTCAGGAATCTTTACATTTTTTGCATTTGTAATTTTGGGTCTGGGTGTAACCTCAGAAGGCGTGATTGACAATGTTTGGAGATATGCGGCAATTATTGCTGGATTGTTTGGAATTGTTGGAGCAGGAAGTGAATTTATTACTGGAACTAGTATTATTCCAGACGACTCTCCATTGCAGTTTGTTGCTTTCTTAACTTTTATTGCTGGTGTTGGAGTAGGTCCACTACTTGCTTGGAACAAAAGATAGGGCTTTGTAAACATACTTAACTGACGATAAAAATTACGTTAGGAGAACAATGTATGTAAGACTTGGGTTAGCAAACCCAAAAGAAGGCATGACACAAGATGCCCTGAACTATTTTAGAGATGTCGCAATTCCAGTTTATGATCAAGTAAGTGGACTACTTTCTGCTGCAGCTTGCATAAACAATGAAGGACAACTTATGGCTTGGACTATGTGGGCTAATAATGAGGCTAAAGAAGCAGCAATGGCTGAATTTCAAGAAAACTTATCTGGTTTAGCAGATTTTATAACAGAACCACCAACAATTCTTGAAGGACCAATGGTTGCTGCACAACAATATATTATGGTTCCAAAAGAAGGGGGAGATTCCTTCTTTGCTAGATTTGTGATGGGAGGTGGTATGCAAGATGGTAAAACATACGATGATGCTGCAAATTTTATGAAAAGCACCGTCTACCCAGCATATGAAAATGTTGAAGGAATCTATGCTTCTGCTGCTTGCAAAGTAGATGATGATACAGGTTTTAGTTTCAACTTTTGGACTAACCATGATGCTGCACATGCTGCATCTGATGTAATTGCAGATGTTGTAAAAGATGCAGTTTCAAATCTAATCAAGGAAGCACCTAAAGAATTAACAGGAGAATGCAACGTGTGGAAAAATTATGTTGACTTTCCTGTAGGAAAATTATAAAAAACAGAAAGGAGTTAATGTGTTGTTTTTTAGATTGACACTTGTCCCAATACAAGAAGGCAAAATGGGAGATGCAATATCCTATGCAGAAGAAAAAGTAGATGAATTTATGGAGGTACCTGGATTATTACAAGTTGCATTATGTGAAAATAGTGATGGTCAGCTTATGTCCTGGTCAACTTGGCTAACTGAGGAGGCAATGAATGCATCAAGCGAGCGATTGTCTGAGGCTTTAGGAGGCTTAAAAGATCTTGCCGCAGGACCACCAGAAATTTCTTTTGGAAAAATGACTGCGGGTCAACAATATGTAAACATCATGAAAGGTGACAGAGAAGGACAATCTTTTGTTGTTCGAATTGGTTATGGTGCTGAGTATATTGAAGAAAAATATGATGAAGGAATGGATTGGTTGCAAAATACTGTTTATGCAGGATATGAGGGCACTGAAGGATTACTGGGTGCGTTTGCTGTAGATATTGGTGGTAAATCAATTACTGTTAGTAATTGGGATAGCCAAGAAGCCTTAGATGCATCAGCAGAATCATTTCAAAAAATTATGGCTGATGCACAAAACTATATTAAAAGCCCTCCAACAATTGTTACCGGAGAATGTAGCATCTGGAGAAACATGGCTAGCTTTCCAGCTGGTAAATTATCAGAATGGAGTAAATAATTATGTTTAAGTTAACACGAGAAGATCTAAGAATTGCAAAACCTTTAGCAAATATATTTATAGCAAGCTTTATAGCTGTAGGAGTTGCTTTTGGTACGCAAAATCTTGAGTTGTTGGGACTACTCCAGGGATTTTTCCCAATTCTTGCAATTATATTTTTGTATTACTCCCTTAAGCTTTTAACAGAGCAAGAAAGGTCACTGATGTTCCCTTTTTTGTTAATAGGGGCAGTACAAAGTATCACAGATTCTTATACTGCATTCGAGTCAACTAGGCAAGGTTTAGAAATTGACATTTATATTGTTGGAACACATTTCTTTATAGGGCTATATCACTTTGTAGCATTCTGGGGATATAAATCAGTACTGCCAAAATGGGGCCTTTACGCAACTTTACTAGGAGGTGCGTCTCAAATTATAGCTGCCGTATTCACTCTTATTGATAGAAATGATCTACATGATCTTGCAGACACAGCCTTTCCATTAATAATTGTTTTCTGGATAGCATTGAGAAATGCAATGGTAAGTGCCGAACCAAACGCTTAAGCATGTATGCTGTTGCGGTAACAATACTGTTTAAAGAAGGAAAGCTAGGAGAACTTAAAGATTTTTTTGAAAACACAGGTTTCCCAGCTTTAGAAGTTCTTAAAGGAGACATGTATTCTATTGCCTTCTTCAATCCAAAAGATAATGTAAACCTTGGTATTGCATTTATGAAGGATAAGGAGACTGCAGACAAATTTGCACAAATTAGAAACGAGAACTTGATGCAAATTCAAGACCTACTCGCCAGTTTTCCAAGAGTTTATGAGGGTGAATTATTTACTGGTAAGACTTTAAAGGATTCATTAGTTGATGATCCAAAAGATTTAATGTTTTTGGCATTTGCAAAATTAGATGTAAAAAATGCTGATGAATATATGAATCTACAAAAAGAAATTTACTTACCAAAACTTGAAAAGGATGAGGGAATTATTTCATACGGATCTATTAAAATTGATGAAAATTCCCTTGTTTTGTTTGAATTTTGGACTTCTCATGATGCAAAGCACAGTTTTGATGAAAAACTTAATGCTGATGAAAATGTTTACGAAAAGTTTATGCCATTGATGGAGGGATTTACTGATTATTATGGTGAACCGTATGCCATCAGACAGTTTGTTGACTTTAAAGCTGGCGAATCAATAAATTAAAGAGTCCTTTAAAATTTAATATATGTTGGACGAAAGAAGATATGACATTGATGCATTAAGGTCCATAGCTCTTTTTCTCTTAATCTTTTATCATTTAGCTGTTTCTTTTACTTCAGTAGCTAAATGGATTCTTTTTGTTCCAAACAACAAGCCAATAGACAATTTATGGGGACTACTCAATATATTTAATATATGGCGAATCCCTTTACTTTTTATAATTGCTGGTATTGCATTAAGATTTTCATTCCAAAATAGAGGTATTAAAGATCTCTTTAAAGAGAGACTGAAAAGATTGGGAATTCCTTATCTTTTTGGTTCCATAACTTTTGTTCCATTGTATTTGATAATCTCTGCTCAGTTTATCTATGGAGATATAAATATGGATGACAGCGTTGGAATTGTGATTACATCTTTTTTCACAGGGGGACATTTATGGTTTTTAATAAATATATTAATTTATTGTTTCTTGCTCATTCCAATTATTAACTTCTTATCAAATAAAAAACAAGGTTTTAAATTTTTGGATTCAATTCTTAATTTAAGAGGAGGTGTTTTAATTTTCTCAATCCCAATAGTGCTTGAAGGTCATCTTCTTGACTTAACAGCTTATAATCAAGAGATAGGTTATGGAAATAGTTATGCCGAATACTATGGTACAAACCATGGTTTATTGCTCGGCTTTTTATGGTTTTTTATTGGAATAGTTTTAACCTCTCAAGGTGATAAATTTTGGGAATATAATTTAAAAAATATAAGCACTCACACTGCCATAGGCATTCCACTCTTAGTAAATAGATTTGTAAACGAGTTCGAAGTTGTAAATAAGCTAATCGCTTTCGAATCTTTTAACTTTATTTTCTTAATTCTTGGAATAGGAGCAAAATACCTAAACAAAGATTCATCACAACTGCAATATTATAAACAAGCAATATTTCCTGTTTATATTGTGCACATGCCTGTACAAATGGGAGTGATGTATATTTTTTCAGATATAAATTTACCTTTTTTAATCAAGTTTCCACTCGTTTTGTTTTTACTCTGTTTCTTGAGTCTCACCATTTATCATGGTGTAAAAAATATTAAATTCTTAAGACCACTTTTTGGACTACCTAATAAAAAATAAAAATGAATCGAAAATTTATTTTTAGGAGTATTTTTGTTTTATTTCTTATACTTTTTTTGATATTTTCTGATTCCTATATTGCACGAAGATTAGTGCAATTACCATCACTCTTATTAAACTATTTTTGAATATGAATCTCTTGGATTTTGCAAATCATGAATATATCAATTTAATTACATACAAAAAAGATAATACTTCAGTAAAGACTCCAGTTTGGGTTGCAGAACATGATGACTATTTAGTTATTACTTCAAGCAAATCCGCTGGAAAAGTTAAAAGAATTAATAACAATGGCAGAGCAACAATATATGTTACAGACCAAATTGGTAGTAGCGCACTTTCAGAACCACTAGATGTAAAAGCATCAATAATTGATGACGAGGAAAAGAAACTGGCAGCACTTGATAAAATCATAAAAAAATATGGATCAATGTCTAAAATGTTTATACGAGGTTCTAATGAAAATCGTGCAATAATCAAAATTCAAGAAAAGGAGTAAAAGTGTTTTGTCCAGAATGTGGATGCGAAGACGAAAACTAGTCTAAGAAAACCATTTATGAGTTCCAAAATGATTCCTTGGAACCGGATTTTTATTCTTCAAGAAATATTCAATACCTCCTAAAACTGAATCTAAATAACGACTAAGTTGAGGATTAATTTGAAAAACAAAGGGAATAATATACAAGAGACCTGGAAATTTTTTAAGGGGATAGGTATTTACCTGAATCGATAATTCAGATGACTCTTCATTACCTGATAACCTCCATTTTACTTTTGACTTTTTTCCATTCTTGGTTCCAATTATTAGGTCATAACCATTTTCATCCCATTGAGTAAACTCTCTTTCAAAAGTAAGTCCACTAAGGTACTCTAAAATATCTTTCGATCCAATACCTGGCCAGGTGATAACAGTATTTTTTTTACAAAATGGATGAGTCTCATTTAAATAATTTGGTGTTGTTATTACATTCCATACTTCATCTTTAGAAAAATCAAGTTTCTTAGTCCTCTTAATAGATAGAATATTGTTCATAAGATTATTTTAGGGCATAGGCCAACTACATTTGGAAGAGTGTTTGAGTGACTCAATAACGCATACAAGCAGTCGGCCTATATATTAATTATAGATATTTAATCACAAACGCGCAAGATTGTGCAATTATTTTCACATAATAAATGTGTTTGTGAAACTAAAGCATCAAATATAGAAACCCTACAAACATAGGGATTAGAAGAACAAAAGCAAGAGCTACAATTCTTTTTACATCCATATTCATAAGAATAACTCTGATTAGATTTAAAAATAAATTACAAGAAAGATTCCAAGAATAACACAAAGGAGTAGTCCATATGCAGATATATAGACAGGAAATATTCTTTTAGATTTTTCAAGTCTAATGACACAAAGATTTGTAATTGAGTAATAAATTAATATGAATATTGCACTTAATTTTACAGCTGATAATACATCAAAATTTAAAATACCAACCACAACAATAAAACTAACAAATATATCTGCTACATAGGCAGAATTCTGCTTCGGATGGATTGTCATAAATAAGCTTGGAATTTTTTTATCTCTTGCCATTGCTACTAATACCCTACTTATCCCAGGCAAAAGAGCGAGTAACACAGATCCTGTAGCAACAGTTGATGCAATAATAATTAGATATGAAAACTCAGAAAAACGACTCAAGTCAAATGCGACTTTTAATGGAGTTAAGGAATTTTCAATGATACTTGGATTTACAATTCCAAGCGTAACAAATGACGTAGAGACATATAAAAATAATGTAATTCCTAAACCAACAAGTATTGCCTTAGGTATAATTTTTTCTGGGCTATCAACCTCTTCACCGAATGTTGCAAGTCTTGAGTACCCTGTAAATGCAAAGAACCAGATACTTGCACTTAGAATAAGATTTTTAAATGAAAAACCTTTTCCAATAGGTATGTCAAATGAAAAATTACTGGAGCTTGTAACAGATATAATATAAAAAATAAGTATTAGAACTATTGTGTATACAAACCATCTGGCAATATTTACAGTCTTTGAGATTCCAAAATAATTTATTAGTGTGACAAAAATAATAAATATTATTGATACAACTTTTGGATTTTCTGGATAAAGATAATTTCCAAGTGTTAAAGCTACAGCAGTACAACTAATTAACTTACCAATAGCAAATGAATATCCAGCAATTAAAGATGGATACTTCCCTAGAGCATTTTTTGCATAAAGGTAAGTACCTCCTGTTTCAGGGAAAAGCCTTGCAAGTTGGGCAGATGAACTAGCATTTGCAAACGCGACAGTTCCTGCGAGCAACAACCCCAATATTGAAGAGTAAGATGCAATTTTTGAAGTAGGTGAAATGTTAAAAAACAAACCAGCACCAATCATGGAACTAAGACCCAATAAGATTGATTTATTCAGTGTTAAAGTCCTCTGAAATTTGTCCATTTAGTAATTTTATTTCTTAGAAGAGATACACACAAATATGAATAATGTTTCGTGATAAAATATTTCTATGTTCAATAAATTATCCCCAGCTCCAATTACAGAGCCAAAATACAGAAATTTAATGATCTTTGCCATGCTTTGGATGTTTATTGGAGCATGGGTCGATGCCAGTGCACATAGGTATGTAATAGATGAGCTTGAATCTTTTTTTACTCCATGGCACGGTATTTTATATTCAGGTTTTGGCGTTGTTGTTTTGTCTGCTGTGTACGTTAAAAATAAAATGAAGGATTATAAATTCGACGTGGGAATATTAGGAGCTTCTATATTTGCAATTGGTGGAGGTTCGGATGCTATATGGCATACCTTGCTTGGCATTGAAGTTGGCATAGAACCATTAATTACACCTTCTCACCTTATGTTATTCTTAGGAGCATTTTTAATGTTAGATCATGTTTTTGCATCTAGACCAGATAGAGAACATTTAGATACAGCTTCGATATTTGCTCTAGCTTCAAGCTATGCATTAGTGGTTTATATTACTCAATTTGTGAACCCATTTTTTGAGCCATATATGTTTTTTCAAAATAATGAATTTATTTACCAAGCATTTTCTGCAGCATCAGTATTTTTTCAAGCCATGCTTGGTTCGGTTGTTTTTGTTTATGCAATTAGATTTAATGTTTCTCCAAAAAATATGGCACTAATATTCTTAATTTCATTCATGTATCAAGCTTTAATTTTTTTACTTGGAGACTTCCAATTATTAATTGGAACTTTTATAGCAGGTGTGTTTATAGCTTTCTTCGTCAATCAAATAGCTACTTGGTATTACAAAACTAATCATGATAGAAAAATTCAAATATCTACAGCTCTAGTAGGTTCACTTTATGGCTTAACTGTTGTGTTATACATATTATTAATTGAAATAACAGGTGGTTATGAGCTTTCATGGAGATTTTATGGACTTGGAGGATTAGTAACAACACCGTTGCTGTTTGGATATATGGTTGGAAATCTTGGCGTTAGTCCTTCTACCGGAGAGACTGTTTCCTAAAAAGTAATTATTTTAATGAATCAGATAATTTCTTTAATTCTTTGAT
Organism: uncultured Candidatus Actinomarina sp.; assembly: GCA_902597375.1. Lineage (GTDB taxonomy): Bacteria > Actinomycetota > Acidimicrobiia > Actinomarinales > Actinomarinaceae > Actinomarina. The sequence continues at coordinate 16,814 of CACJXH010000008.1, forward strand.
TGCGTCTCTGTCATCCTCAGGTAATTGATTTCTAGAAACCGGTTCTCCAATAATTATTCTTATTTTTTTATTTTTCTTGTTTAGAAGTTCATTTAATTGGGATATATCTCTTAACTGCTTATTTATCATTGAAGCAAAATAAAAAAACCATGAATTTCGTCCTTGTATATATGCCGGGATTAGTAAGCAATCATTTCTCTGAGCAATGTTTACAGGAGTTTGTTGCCAAGGCCTTTCCTCCAAACCAAAGATAGTAAATTTCGATAATCTTCCAGATGGAAACAATATTCCAATTCTTTCCTGAGAAAAAAATGTTCTCATTCTTTCAATGGTTTTTTTTGTTGCTGTATGTATCTGTTTTTCTTTATCCCAAACAACAGGAGCCATCATATCATCAAAAGCACCTAGTAAATAAACAAATAATTCATTTGCAAAAAAGAATGCATCTTTTCTTTTCTTGTAGACATTATGATACATTGCCACAGCATCAGCAGGGCCCATTGGATGATTTGCAACAATTAAACATTTTCCGTCTTCAGGAATGTTATTCAATCCACTTACTTCACAATTTTTTGTATATGTATCTCCAAGCCATTCAAAAGCTTTAGGTCCCGACATACTTTGTATATGGTCACCAACATAGATAGATTCATCAATCCGTAAATACTTTGATAAAAAATTAAATATCAATTTTGAAAAAATTTTTTCTTTAAGGAACCATGGCCCTCGTTCACGAATAAGGCTGTAGATTTTTTCTTCCATCAAGCTCTAAATATTTTCTTTTTACCCCTAATACCATCAAATTTTAATCGCATTCTTTTGATGATTTCATCTTTTGTTCCAGCCATATCAAATGATGGTAGAAATTTTAATTGTCTATTTTCATAGTCAATTTGTACAGGCATTACTTCAGCCTGAAGTTCTTTTGCAAGATACACAAAGCTTGATCTAAATCTCTCTGCATCAAACCTTCCTTCTGGTGTAACAATTAGTAAAAAATTATCAATTTTCTTTAGTTCACTAATGACAACATCATACTGACCAGAGCCTTCTTTCCTATCAACAGGAATTGCTCCAAACCTTTTAAATAATCTTTCCTGCAGCCACCCTAGTGGCCAACTGATTCCTTGATTATCAATGTCTTTTGCATTTGTAAAAGGGTTTGGCAGTTTACGCATTGTCCACTTCGCCGAAAGATAGGAAACTTTAATATCTAAAGCTAAGATCATAAGAATCATAAGATATTCATCTTTAAAAGATTGATGCGGTGCAGCAACAACTATAACTCTTTTATTATCAAGAAAGCTCCCAACAGCTTTTATATCTTCAAAAAGTAATAGGAAATATGCTAGTTTTTGAAGAAAAAACCTTTTCTTTCTTGGGGTATTTGTCGGAATATCTACATCAGGAAGTATCTTTGTATACGGCATATAAAGAATTTTATTACTCTAATTTTTAATATGTTTTTTCTTCTTCAGAATTTAAGAATGTTACATTATTGAATTCTTTTAATCGAAAAAAGTGTCCCGATGATATTTGACTTGATTTTAAGGTAGTATGACCGGCATGTCTTGGAAGATATTTTCGCCAGGTCCAAGGAAACAAATCTAAATCTAAGAAATACGAGAGCAAGGCTGACATTGTTCCAGCATGTGAAATAATTAATAGCTTTTCAATTTTGGATTCAGTTAGATTAAACAATGAATCAAAGTCATTTTTTACTTTTGTGATCCCAATCGAATTTAAATTTTTATCGAGATTATTAAATATATTTGAGCTAAATCCTTTCATATATTCACCATGAACACTTTCGTACCACTGCTCGAATGACATAGCATTTCTCTGTTCAAAAAACTTTTCTATGTCACCACCAGATTTTCCAAAAAGCTCTTTTTCTTCATCATCAAGAGCTTCTTCAAGCCAGTCAAAAGTTTTGATGCTTTGCGCTACACCTTTTTCTTTAAAAGGAAACATTGTTTCCTGTGCTCTTTTTAAAGGTGATACCCAAAGCTCATCAAAGCTATTTTCAGAAAATATTGATGCAGATTTATCTGCTTGGATCTTTCCAAGTTTTGTTAAGCCAGGATTAAGATCATATTGATCACCATCAACCCACTTTGGTTGACCGTGCCTAATTAGAACAATTTCCATATTTAAACAATAGCTATACTTGAGTATTCTGTAGGTAATAGAATCAAATTTATGGAAAAAAAACTTTTTAGAAAAAAAAATAAATTCTTTTCAAAACTTTTGAATGGTATTTTTCTTACATATGTTTCCATTGACAATATGCTAGAAGGTCCATTAAGAGAATTTTTAAAACGTTATTTCGATCTTGAAGAATTTGGTTCTAACAATAGAGAAGAAAGTCTTTATTACCTTATTTTATTTTTTGGTCTTTTCCAGATAATTATTTCTCTTCAAGCAATCTTTCAACCAGTTATAGAAATTAAAAATGGAAAAATAGCTCTAAAGACAAAAGAAAAAATATTGTCAGTAGTTAATGCTGTAGATGAAATAACTGATATTGAAGAAAGAGATGAAGACAGTATAATTTTTTCATTTCAAGAAAAATCATATGAAGTAGTTATAAAACATATAGATAGTCGTGAATTAAATCTCCTTTTGAATGAAATAAAGTCAGCAATACCCCAATGAAGTTCGCGAAAAATAGATTAGAAAATATTTTGCGTAAACATGGTTTTTTACCTATATTTATAGAAACTATCGGAAAAGAAATCGCAAGATAGAAAAGAAGATAGAATAGAAAATCCCGAAGGGTCGCAAGATCAATCGGGATTTTTGCTTTATGCCATCGATTTATCTATCTAAGATTAAAGTATGAAAGCACCAGTAGTTGGAAGCCCTCCTGTTGTAGGCCACTCTATACAATTTAATTATGATGCATTGGCACTGATCCAAAGACTTCAGGAATCAAAGGGTGATGTGTTTCAGCTTAACATTTTAAATGAAGACGTACTGTTATTCTTAACTCCCTCAGCTACCAAACAAATTTTTTTAGATCCTGATGATAATTTTTCTTCAAAACATGGTTGGGAATTCTCCATAGGACCAACATTTGAAAATGGTCTGATGCTTCGTGATTTTGATGATCATAAATATCATAGATCACTTTTGCAGAATTCATTTCGAAGAGATGCATTAGATAAATATATAAACATAATTCAACCCAGAATTGATTCATGGATTGAAGAAGTAAAACAAAATAGAGAGTTTTATTTATATAAGTCAATAAAACAACTTATGTTTAACGTTGCTGTTGAATTATTTTTTGATGAAGTAGACGATACAAAATTAAATCACTTAAATCAACTTTTTATAAATTCAATCAAACCTGCAACAACAATTGTACGTAGCCCTTATCCAATGACAAGAATGAAAAAAGGATTAAAAGCCAGGGTTGAGTTATTAGAATATTTTCAAGAAAAATCTGATAAGATTGATCTTTCAAAAGAAACATTATTTGCAGACTTAGTAAAAACAAATAATGAGGAGGCTGGGTTAACAAATTACGAAATAGCTGAGCATATGATTTTTTTACTACTTGCTGCGCATGACACAACAACAAGCACCCTGACTTCATCTATTCACTTTCTAGCTGGGGATAAAAGTTATCAAAATAAAGTTAAAACTGAATCCTCTACACTATCAAAAACAGACATATCTGATCTTAAAAATGGAATCATAGGTGAGGCTTTATTTAATGAAGCAATAAGAAAATATCCCCCTGTCCCTTTTTCTCCAAGATGGGTTGTGCGAGATGCAGAACTGGACGGTTATGAAATACCTAAAAATACATATATTGCTGCTGGACCTTTAGTTTTGCACAACGATGAAAGATACTGGGAAGATCCTTTAGCTTTCAATCCAGAAAGATTTGAGGATCCAACAATTACACATGAGGCATATTTTCCATTTGCTGGAGGAGCTCATACTTGTCTTGGAAAATTTTTTGCAAGTTATTTATTTAAAAACGTTGTCTACAAACTTGTAGATAATTTTCAGGTAATTGGTACAAATGAAGAACTTAAAATCAACCCTGCGCCAATACCAAACCCTAGAAAAGATGTGAAAATTCAAGTTTCATAGGGTTTTACCTTAAAAAGTTCGCGAAAAAAAAGATCTTAAATTTTTTGCCAAAACCTAGATATGCATGTAAATTTAATACACACTATCAAAAAAGAAGTCGCAAGACCGAAAATGAGATAGAATAGAAAATCCCGAAGGGTCGCAAGATCAATCGGGATTTTTGCTTTATAGCCTATTTTTTATCAAAAAAAGCAAAAAGACTCCCTTGTGGCTGTTATTTTTGTTTTATCACACTTTTAGCAGTGGCTCAAAGCACGAAAGGAAGTCTTATAATTAAGTTTAATATTCTTTTGATTTTCTTTTAAATTTTGGAAAAAATTCATATAATTAAACCATGAAAAAGTCAATAAATATAGGGATTATCTTACTTTTTTTACTTCAAGCATGTTCTGGCGAAGAAAATATTGAATCGCCCGTAAATTCACCTCAAGTATTAGAAAATCCAGTTGAAAATGAAATTATCGAAACTGAAGTCCAAGAAAAAGAACAACAATCAAAATCGGAAGCAAATACTGAAATAGCTGATATTAAAGAAGTCCTTAAAGAATTCCCGCAAGGTGCACTTTCGTTTTTAGCAGATAATGAAAAACAATGTATATCAGAAATTTCAACCACAGAATCTCTTAAAAGCATGGAAAAAAGCTTAATGGAGGAAGGGGCAATTCTTCAGGAGCATATGGATTATTTCACATCATGTAATCTTCCTGGTCCACCCGGAATAGGAATAAAAGAAGCAACTTCTTCTAATGATACTGAAATTGTTCAAGAGACCTCTTACACCACTTCATTTGCAAGCGTTGAAAACATTAGATCTATGGACAAAGATGGAGTAAGTCCTCATTTAGAAAAAGTTGATGACAAGACTCTCAGATTATTTTACAGCAGCATTGAGGTAAAAGGGATAGCAGTATCATTATGTGATTATGAGCTTAAGTGTGAAATACAAGGAGCTCTTGAGAGGATGTCAGACCTAACAATAATCGAGACACTAGATGGGGTAAGAAGAGGATACTATGTTGCATTAAATCCTCAAACCAAACAGAAAGATATTTTTACTGCTGTTTTTTCGGAAGATGGATTGAGTTATAGTAATGAAACACCGCTTGGGTTTCCTGTAGATCAGAATGAGATTGCCTGGGGAGTGCCAGATGCTGTATTAATGCCAGATGGCTTAGTAAGAGTTTATTGGGTGTATACAGAAGACAAGACCTCTGATGAAAAACTTGTAAGTGCAACATCTAAAACTACTAAGGGTGTTGAGTTTGTCATGGATCCTGGGTATAGGTTAGAAAATGGCTATGTAGATTTTGAAGTAATAAGAGCTGTTGAAGGGGACTGGAAAGCTCTAATGTCGTATACTCCTCATTATATGCCCGAAATACCTCAGAGCTTATTTTATGCAACATCTAAAGATGGGTTAAATTGGGATTTAATCGAGGAAAGAATAACTCCTAAAGGGTATTCTTACTTCGACCCTACAGCCATTCAAATTGATGACAAAAACTTTTTAGTCGTAGGTTCAGCTGCTCCTAATACCTTGGGAGCTAGAGAGCATATATTGTTTGCTGCAGAGTTAGTACTGCCATGAAAGAAAAAATGCTTATTTTATTTTTTTTAATATTAGCTTTTGGTATGTGTGGTAATGGCTCTTCTATCGAAGTAAATGAACCTGTAGAAGAAGATCTAGAAACTGATGTTAACAATTTAGAAGCAACTGAAAAACCGGAAGAAACTGCGCAAACTGACACAAATAATTCTGATTCAGTAAGTAAGGAAAAACCAGTTGTAACGATTGAAAATATAAAACCTATAGATCATTACGGTACAAGTTCGCATTTGGAAATAGTAGATGACTCTACTTTAAGACTTTTTTACAATGATTTTGATGGTGTTGTGGTTTTTCTTTGTAGTTACGATTTTGATTGCGAAACACAGGGAACCATTCGATTTATTACAGACCTTACTTTGATTGAAACTCTTGACGGTGAAAGAAGAGGTTATTTTGTCGAAATGAATCCAAATACAATGGAAAGTGGGATTTATACTGCAAAATTTTCTGAAGATGGGCTCACCTATACTGAGAAAACACCTCTAGGCATTACAGCTAGAGAGGATGAAGTTGCTTGGGGTGTTCCTGACACAGTAGTTATGCCAAATGGTTTGATAAGAGTTTATTGGGTATATACAGAGGATAATTTCTCACCTGAGAAAATTGTGAGTGCAACGTCAAAAACAACAAAAGGGATTGAGTTTACACTTGATCCAGGATACAGAATTGATGATGGATACGTAGACTTTGAAGTTTTAAAAGCGGAAGAAGGGGACTGGAGAGCTGTAATGTCATACACACCGCACTACCTTCCCAACATACCCCAGAGTTTATTTTACGCAATATCAAGAGATGGTTTAGATTGGGAATTTAGTAAAGAGAGAATAACTGAAAAAGATTTTAGTTATTTAGATCCAACAGGAGTACCACTTGACAACGGGACATATTTACTGGTTATGAGTGGAGCAACAAATGAAATGGCTGATCCAATGAAAAATCCTAATTATCAATTATTTACAGCACAATTAATTCTTCCATAGAATATATCAAACTAAATAATCATTTTTTCATTTATAATTAACCCATGAATATTGGTGCACATATACCCTCAAAAAACGCTATAGAGGAAATAAAATCAAGAAAGGGAGATACTTTTCAAATATTTATTTCTAGTCCCCAAATGTGGAAAAGCCCAAAACCCCGTGAAGATGTTGATGTTTTACAAGAGTATGATGGCCCAATTTATGTTCATGCACCATATTTAATTAATGTTGCTACTCCAAATAATAAAGTTCGCCATCCAAGCAGAAAACTATTAAAAGACACGTGTAAAGTTGCTGCAAGTTTTGGTGCCAAAGGAGTAATTGTTCATGGAGGATCTGTTGGTGAAGGTGGAGACATTAGTGTTGGTTACGACAACTGGAGAAAAGCTTTAGAGCATGTGGAGGATACAGGCATGAGAGTGTTGGTTGAAAATACTGCAGGTGGTAAAAATTCAGTCGCAAGATATATGGACTCAATTGAGAGGTTATGGGAGGTAATCGGTCATTTAAACGTAGGACTATGTTTAGATACTTGCCATACCTGGGCTGGAGGAATACCTACCATTGATGCAGTTAAGGGATTCAAGAAATTAGTCAAAAAAATAGATTTAATACACTTTAATGATTCTAAAGATGGTTTTGAGAGTAGTAGAGATAGACATGAAAACTTAGGAAAAGGAAAAATTCCAAAAGAGGAATTAGAGTATGTAATCAAAAATGCAAAAACAGATATTATTGTGGAAACACCTAATGGACCAGATGCACAAAAAAAAGATATTGCTTGGATAAAGAGGCGTTTAAATAAATGAACTATTTACCAAAAAACCTAACGTTTGAGAAGGGAGTCGCGTTTATAAACGGCTTTTCACTCATTGATATCTCATCAGAACATGGAACACCTCTTTATGTATATGATTGGAATCATATCGAAAACAATATATCTGAATTCACAAATGCTTTCGGTGAAGATACTTTATATCGATATGCTGCAAAAGCCTTTATCTGCAAAAAGCTTGTCGAACTATTGGATAAAAATAAATGGGGTGTTGATGTAGTCTCGGGAGGTGAAATGGCAACGGTTTTATCTTCAATAGATACACTCGAAAACACACTATTTAATGGGACTTATAAAACTAAAGAAGAGGTAGATTTTTTCATATCAAATAATGGTGGACACATATCAATTGATAACTTGAATGAAATCTCTTTGCTTCAACAAATTGCTTCAAAAAATAAAAGAAAACAATCAGTTATTTTAAGAATCAATTTAGATCTTGGCGCAGAAACCCACCCAATGGTTTTGACATCAGGTTATGATCAGCAGTTTGGACTTTCAATCGATATTGCTGATACAGCCCTAAAAGAAGTTTATAATTCTGACTCACTTTTATTTTCAGGAATTCATGTCCACATAGGAAGCCAGATTAAAGATCCCGAAAGATTCAAAAAAGCAATGGAAGAGTGCTCTTTATTTTTAGAAAAGAACAAAGCTAGTGTTGAAAGAGAGATTGTTTTTGACGCTGGTGGTGGTTTCTTTTCTCCCTATGAAGGTGATGAGAATAGTCAAGACCTTGAAGCTTACGCTGAGGCGATTAAGTCTGGTATTGAAGAAAACTGGAGTTCAGACTATAAAATAATGATTGAACCAGGGAGAGCTGTTGTTAATAACGCTGGACTAATTCTTTATACCGCAGGAGCAATAAAAGAAGACAGAGGAGATAAACCATATATTTTGGTTGATGGAGGAATGTCAGATAATCCAAGACCAGCTTTATATGGTAGTGAACACAAGTTATTTAATATATCAGGAAACAAAAAAGAGGAAGAAAAAGTTTTTGCAGTATCTGGAAGACATTGCGAATCAGGAGATCTTTTAGTCGAAGAAGCAAGTCTTCCAACTGACACAAATCCAGGCGATATTTTAATGTCAACATCTACCGGAGCTTACACATTCGCTATGGCCAGTAATTACAATAGGGTTCCAAAGGCTAAAGTCATTGGTATATCAAGTAATGAGGTTTTCGACTTAGTCAAAAGACAGTCTTTTGAAGACACTCTTGCACAAGATTCTTAATTTTTTATTAGCCCTCTATCAATAAAGAAATTAATTGTATCAGTGATTGTTTCAATAAAAGGTCTATTAGCGTGACCTAATTCATTTTTGGCGAGCGTACAAGGTATTAGCTTATGTGCAGTTTTTATTGTATGAATAGTGTCAATCGTCATGAGTCTTGGTTTCTTTGTAAATTTTGACTTTACTATTTCATACGGAACATTGAAATACATTGAAGATATAGGTAAAGCAGCAAGCAAAGTTCTTCTATCTAATAATTTGCCTATCATTTTTGCAATTTCTGGAAACATCAAAAATTCTCCGCCTACGAGATAATTTTGACCATTAACTCCTTTTATTGAACAATTGATTGCAGTTTTTGATAAATCTCTTACGTCAACATAGTTATATCCAAAATCTATATTCAAAAGCCTCTTTTGGTTTGCAATATCGATCATTGATTGACAATTTAGTCCAGGTTTAAAATCATTGGGACCCATTATTGATGTTGGATGAATAATGCTTGCATCCAGATAATTATTTGTAAAATCTAAAACAATTCTTTGACCATCAGCCTTTGAAAGGTCATATGGAATTGACTTAGGATCAGATACAAGATATCTAGATTCATATAATGGTTCATCCATCGGCTCTCTTTGAAAGGCATCAATAGAAGAAAAATGAACTAATTTTTTTATATTTGCATCAACAGATGCTTCACATACATTTTTTGTCCCCTCGACATTTATTTTTCTTATCAGATTCTCATATCTTCTATCAAGACTTATAAAAGCAGCTGTATGGAAAACTACCTCAACATCTTTAAAAGCTGGCTTAAGAGAATCTTTATCTGTAATATCAGCTTTGATTAATTCAATGTCTAAATTTTTAAAGGCTCGATAATCATTGTCATAATCAATGCACCGCACTTTGTATCCTTGGTTAATTAATTCCCGTGAAAGATTTGCTCCAACATGTCCAGATCCACCAGTAATTAATGCGAGAGTCATATTATTATTTTAATTATGGATAATGATGAAAAGCTAATTAGAAAAGCAAAAGCACGTATAGGTTTTAGAATTCATAGCGTTATTTACTTCATCGTTTGTTTAGCTCTGACTTTATTCGATATATTTATTGACTCTACAGGTGCAAATTGGTGGTATTTTGTTGTTGGTGGTTGGGGTATTGGTTTGCTTTCACATTTTGTAGGTATTACAAGCAATAGTCTTTTTTCAGTTGAAAAGGAAGTAGAGAGATTAAAGAACGATAGTAAAGACAGATATTAAAAAGTTTTTAATCGTCACCAAAAAACATCTGATTTCCACCGTATGGAATTTCTTCGTCTTTTGAATAGATTTCTACAAAACGTTGTTTTATCTCTTTCACTTTGTCAATGAGTCCAATTTTTTTTAAATAGTTATACGGAGCTCTAAAAACTCTATCTTCAAACTCTAAAAATTTTGTTACTTTTTCGCTCATTGCTTTAAAAATAGTAGCATTTAGCTGAATTTACTAAAACTTTTAGAATATTAATTTTTTGTAAAAAGAGAAATTAAGGGTTCATTAACAGAAAAGCCAACTTTTATTGGGTATATACTTGTATTATGAAGAAATCTTTAATTTTTATATTACTTTTGTCTTTTTGTGGAGGAGCTTCAGAATCGCAGCAAACCTCACAACAATCAGAAAGCAATGAAACCTCACAACAATCAGAAAGCAATGAAGTAACTGAAAAAGAAGAAGAATTAATAGATCATATGACTCTAGTTGATTATCCAGCAAAACTTTATTTTGCGGGAGATATACCAACAGAGGTTCATGGCCGAGTAGAGTATGCCTTTTCTATAATTCAAGAAAAACTCGGAAAATATCCTGTTGAAATCTATTTTGTAGGAACTGATGAAAGTGAAAAAGACAAACTATCTAATCTTTTTTGTACTAATCGAGAAGAGGCCGGTAATTTTGATTCAAATGACCTTCGATTTAATTTTCAAGATTTTGATGATTGTATGAACTTTATTGATGAAAGATATTTTTCAGAGTACCTTCGAAGTGGTCTAGAAACCGAACAAAGAGGATATCAAGCCAGTGGCAATAAAGGCCATAATGGTCAATTTGAACAAAGGTACCATTTGCTTGTTTGGTCAAAGCCAATAGGGTTCGAAGTTGAAAATGGTGAGGGATACAACATAGAATTTAGAGGGGTGTTCCATGAATATTGGCATGTATTTCAAATGGCTCATATGGATTTTTATAATTGTTCTGATAACAATGTTCGATCAACATGTAATTTTGACTTTGATTCAATTGACTATCTTGTTGGGGGCACGTGGCTTCAAGAAGGAACAGCAGTATTTAAAGAAATAACGATTTTACATGAGCAGATTAAGTTAGGTAATCTTAAAAATACTCAAGGAGACATATTTCAAGATTTCAATAATCAATATTTTGACGGGCAAAGAGCGATGGAGCAGTGTCCGGGAATGTCAATAAGAGACATAAAATATAGTGATCCATGTAGCCAAGCTGTTTATGGATGGGGAGCTTGGGCAGCAGCTTATCTAACTCATAAAGTAAATGATCCTTATGTTTTTGAAAATGTTTATTACCCAGAATTAAAAAAATTAGGTGACCCAGAACTTGTTTTTGCTAATACATTTGGCATGACAAGAGACGAATTTTTTGCTGATTTTGATTCATGGATCTATCTTTCAGAGGATGAAAGAAAAATTGTAATTCCTACTGTGGAAGAAAACACAGGAAGGTTATATTATCCTTAAATATTAAGGCTTTCGTTTTAAATTTATGAAAGATATAAGAATAACTAAAAATCATCCTATAAAAAAAAGATATATCTTAGGACCTCTTGGAAGAGTAATTTTAAAATTAATTAATTGGGATATCGTTGGTAACCTTCCAGATAACAAAAAAATAATTATTGCCTCAGCACCCCACTCTTCTTCTTTTGATAGTATTTATGCATTTTTTGTTTGTATGGCGTCGGATTTAAAATTTTATTTTTTAGGATCTATATCTATGTTTACAAGAATTGTTGTACCAATTCCCTTTAAAAAGAATCCAGATAAATTAGGAATTCCACATCCATTTGGCTTGATACAAAAAAAAGTAATGATGAATTTTGGTGGAATACCTGTCTGGAGAACAAAATCCACAGGAGTAACTCAACAGGTGATTGATGAATTAAAAACAAAAGATAAATTTATTTTATATCTAACTGTTGAAGGGCTTATGCACACGAACAAAACAATCAAAAGTGGCTTTTACTATATAGGGAAAGAACTTGATGCAACTATTGTTCCTACAAAAATTGATTACAAAAATAGAAGATTTGAACTGATGAGCGAATACAAGCTTACAGATTCTCTCGAAATAGATAAAAATGCATTAATGGATATATATCACCAAGTTCAGGGAAGAAATAAAATATTTTTAAAACCTGGAAAAGATTAATTTGTTAGTAATTTTTTTAGTCATTATTGGCTCAGTTCTATTAATTGGCTGGTTTCCCAACCTGTCTGTTTTAATTGGTATTGTTGGAGTTGTGTTGGGGATAAACTGGTTAATTAAAAACGACAGGTACTACGAATAAATTACTCACTAACGATATTTATCAAAAAAACCTTTTCTATACGCGTAGTAAGTAACTGCACTTAAGACTATCCCAGAAAAGAATGGAGGGATTCTTACTAGAAATAATATAAATGCAATACCTGCAATTGTATAGTCAACGTATCTCCAAAACTTATTCGATAATTTAGGTAGTAGATTAAACAGCCTAAGTACAAGAACTACTGCAACAAAGACAATTAGATAATACATAGTATAAATTAAAGCACTTCAGGAATTACAATCAAATTACATGGATAAGGTTGTTGTAATCACCGGTGCAAATTCAGGAATTGGATATGCAGCTGCAAAAATATACGAAAGTAAAGGATACTTTGTAGTTTTGGGTTGTAGGAATCAAGAAAAAGGAATAGCTGCTGAAAAAGAGATTGGTAAAAATTCAAAATTTATAAAACTAGATATGACCGACTATGAAAGTATTGATAATTTTTACAATAACCTAACCAGTAATTTTAAAAATATTGATATTTTTTATAGCAACGCTGGAATAATGTATGTTCCTTTTTCAAAAACTAAAGAAGGGCTTGAATCCACACTGGCGACTAACTATTTTGGCTCAACTTACTTAACTTTAATGATGTTGGATCTAATGAAGAATGTCGTGAGCTCTAGAATTGTTCAAATTTCAAGTATCGCAATGTATTTTATAAAGGAGATGAGATATGAGAGGCTAGAAGATGAGTCCATATATAGTCCCTGGACTTGGTACAACTATTCAAACCTATATAGAACAATGTTTTCATTTGAACTCGATAAAAAAATAACAAATTTTGAAACAGATGTTGTAGTTGCTCACCCAGGGGTTACTAGATCAAGACTATACAGAAGGAGTAATCCAAGCTTGAGCTATAAAATAATCGACAAATTGAAGACAAATGTATCTACAGGAGTAGCTCCTGTGATTGAAGCAAGCACAACAGCTGA